>JADYYQ010000128.1 GCA_020853585.1 Ottowia sp. | reverse complement strand
CTGGGGTATGTCGTATATGCAGTTCAATGGGGCCTTGCGCGTGAGGAGGCTTAGCAAGTGAGTAGCTACGACGTTTGCCGTCTTTAAGCAAGATATCGATATATTGCCCGGCGAGAAACTGTAATTGTTCTCCCGCGGGGAGTTGTAACTGCAGAATCATGACATCGTCCGCTGCGCGTTGCATACTCACGACGCGTGAGGGTAATTTTTTGGCTGTGAGATTGCCCAGATGTGCGATTTCATGGCATTCGATAGTGAGATCGCTATGTGCGTGCGCGCTGCAAAACAACGCTTTGCCCGCTTTTTTCTCTTGTTCAGATAAGGCGCTTGCCGCGTGTTGGTGTTGCACGATATTGCCCGTGAGGACTGTGCCCTTACAGGAACCGCATGCGCCATTTTTGCAACCATACGGTAGGGCAATGCCTTGGCGTAACGCGGCGGCGAGCAAAGTTTCATCAATTTCAGCTTGAAATTGGCGCCCGCTGGGCGATACAGAGACTTGAAAACTCATTAACAACAATCCTCTTTTGAGATGATACAAGGTACATTAAGGGGCAAATCAGGCGGAGCGTATTTTACCTGAGCGTGTTAGTTGCGTGGTGCCTTTATGTTGGCCGCAGTGTGGTATCGAAGCGTGTGATGCATATTTTTGTATTAAATTTTTTATTAAAAACCGTGTAGTTACCTTAGATATATCTAAGTAGTGAGATATGCGTTGTTTTAATCGCTTTAGTACAACGTGATGAATGTGAGCGCATCCTGCTCTTAGTGTGCGGGATATAAAGAAAATGAATTATGTTTTTGATGATGGGGGCCAGATAATGCTAGTGCATTCCGTTTATTTTTGGTTAAAAAAAGAAATAGATTTGACTGAGTACCAGCATTTTGAACGTGTTTTGCATAATTTATTAAAGATAAAAAATATTCGTTATGGATTTGTCGGTAAACCAGCAATGATGAGTAAGCCGGTGATTGATCGAAGTTATGATTATGCACTTACACTTGTTTTTGAAGACCAACAAAAGCATGATGATTACCAAGTTGATCCAGTTCATGTCGATTTTGTCGAGACATTTAATCCTATATTTTTAAAGGTGCAAGTATATGATGCCCAGACTTTTTCTTGATGATCTTATTAAAGGCGTGTAATTTTTGTCGAGTGGTTTCCATACTGTAATTATTTAAAATAATGTCATCTGCACGATTATTTTTATTTTTTTAAGTTTTAATTGTGATTTATTTATTTTAAATCATTTCTGCTTTTTTAAAATCCCCCCTTTATTTGTATTGCGTATATATCAAGATAGCCCTCTTTGATAGGAATAATTTCCTTTCTAAGAGAGTCTTTTTATATTGCTGCAGTATCTACATGCTTCTTTTTATTAAACACGGTTGTGCTTAAGTGATATCACTAAATGTGGAGCGTCATTTAGGATAATGCTGTGCATTTTAATAAAATATCTATTATTAGTTATCACGTTACTTTGGTGCGCATGTAAAGTAATAACCCCAATAAACTGTTGTCTTAATAATGAGATTATTTTTATCTATGTGTGGCCGAAATATTTTTTGTGTATGAGTAGATTAATATATTTGCCCATAGCAACATTATTTTTTAGTGATTTATATGGGTTGTGTCATTTTTACGCCAATCTCATGCCCATTGTAATATATTTTTTATTTTCCTTGAAAATAAAGAGTAGGTTATTGTCTGGGTTAATAGTAATAATTTTGTTGTTAACTTAAAAGGCGAAAATTTAATAGCTTATTAAAAATAAGCGTCAATTAAATAAATGATTTTATTGTGAACTATTTGTTTTTTTGTTTGCTAAAGCTTTATTAACAATACAATCGATTCCGTTGAATTCAATTGATGTTTTCCCTGGGGTTCTTATCTTATATCAAAATTATTTTTAATAATTTTATTAAAAATAACGCAATTTGATATTTTATTTGCCATTTACTTTATTAAGTGCCCGTGTTTTATCAAAATGAATAGATATGGAATGTAATAATGAACAATTCAATTGTTTTTGTTAGGCTAAATAAAAAATCGGGAATATGGGTAAAGCGTCGTGATCAGATGCGACGTGCATGCGCGGTATTGGTATTAAGCGGAACGGCTTTGTCTGCATCTGCACTTGCGGAGCAGACGAGTCTGGAGCAGACAAAGTTATTTGGTCAATACGCTGAGGATCATCGTGAACCGAGTGCGCGTGGTCAGGCCAGTGCCGCGATTGAGGTAGCGAGTGTTGAGGGTGAAGTTGGCGCAGACGGTAATAGGTCGGCGGTACAAGTGGGGGAGATAAGTAAAAAACCAGTGCAGGCAATGCGTGTGGCCTCAACGGTGAGCACGGCGGGTACGCCGCTTACATTGCAAGCACAAGAAAAACAAGCAACGACGATTCCTTCGGGCTTGCCGAGTGGACCAAGCCAAGCTGCGACTGCTTTGCCTACATTGCAGTTTGCAAGTGGTGATCGCGTTAATAGTTCCGTGGGTGCATCGTCTAGTTCTGTAAATTATAAAAGTGATGAGACGATAGGTTCGATCAATTTAGGTTTGGGATATCAGTTGCCGGTGACGGGTTCCAAATTGGGTGTGCAGGGTGATGCCGCGACGCTTTTATTGGATGATGTGGCAGTGGGTACAAATGTGAGTTTTTATCCGCAAAAACGCGATATTGGTTTAAATGGGGTGTGGCGGGTAAGTGATACGGGTTTTCGCTTAATAGCAGCGACGCATTACAGTTGGGGCAAGCAAGATTTTGATTTTATTTCTGGGCGGCAGACAGTACGTTTGTCGCAAATTGCTTACTACCTTTCTGGCCGTTACGTTGTGCCTAAAGCAGATCTTACTTGGTTGCATTCGGTCGGTTTGTCCGCCTGGGGTGCACTTGCTTATCAGTCATCTGCTGGTTTAGATCCAGTCATTTATGTTGCACAAAATCCGCTGACTTATGACATTGTGAAAGACGCCCTTAAGCTTTCTGAAGGACGTTTGACCGGTACGGCAGTCGATGCGCAAATGGCACTACATGATCGCGTGGTGGCACAGGTTTCTTTGGGTGTAGAGCAACTTAAGTTTCCCTTCTCAGATGGCACGCAAGAAAAAAATACGAAAGGTTATTACGACCTGAGCTTGTATTACGAGCCGGTCGATGAACTCTTATTGAGTGGCACTTATAAGTCGGGTGCGGGTGAAGCACGCACAGTGATTGCTGGCGAAGCTTATGGGTGGAAGCTGGGTGTATTTCAGAGTTGGGGACAAAGCGGTCTGAGTTCAAACAAAGGGGTGGTGTTGTCTTACAACCTATTAAGCGGTAAAGCGCGAAGTAGCAGCGGTACGCTTGCTCAGCGTATGCGACCTATGGCGGTATTAGGTAAATCGCAATTACTGAGTGATGCGGTGACGCGCCCGATGCAGATCCCAACCATTTTTTTAGCCAAAGTGGATCCCACCGCAGCACGTACGGTAGCCGCGATTATCAAAAAAGATTTGCCCTCTGGTTATACGGTGAATGCTCAGGGTGATTTGTCTGTGCCTGTGGGTACGGGAGGGCTGACTTTAACGAGTGTTATGCGCAATGGTGTGGTCTACAGCGATATAAGCAAAGTCGCTGTGACGGGTAATCAGATTGTATTTCGTACCAAAGATTTACCCGAGCCCTCTGTGGGCGGTACAGACACTTACGTTGTTAACGTAACCGATGGAATGGGTAGCCTTTATCTTGTTACGGTACAGACTCAATATGGACCGAACACACCGAGGTTAAGCACGTAGTGGGGTGATGCTTATACCTCTGGGGAGAGGTTGCTCCCCATACGTGGTGTGTTTGGGTAACGCGCTATTTAATTGAAGCGATGTTAAGTAAGCCACGTGCGTAGGTAGCAGGTGGGTGTTGTGTATATACGTTGATCAATCCGTAAAAATATTCACGTGGAGAGCACGTGAGTATTTTTGATGTGCTTATGCGATAGGTCAGCCATCGTTTTCATCGGTCAGCTAGCTGGCGATGGTAACGGTGGCAATGGCTTGACCTTACTGATGGGAGACAGGTGTGAGTATTCTTGGGCGAAGTGTTGTTGGATATGGCAATGTGTTAAGGCGTTTGACTGCGCTGCTAAGTTTGTTAATGTTTTGCGGTCAGGGGATGGCAGCAGTGATATCGAGCGTAAATGTGACGCATATTTTGATACCGCCGACCATTACCCTAAGCGATATAAATAAGACCTACGGTGATGCCCCTTTTACGGTGGTCGCCAACAGCAATAGTTCAGGAGCGTTAAGTTACAGCAGTAGTAATGCCAATATCGCAACGATCAGTGGCAATACCATCACGCTGCTAAGTGCAGGAGTGGTGACGATTAGTGTGAATCAAGTTGCAGCAGGGAATTACACGGCAGGGAGTACAAGCGCGACATTGACCGTGAAGGTCCAAGATCCACATATTGGTGTCTTTGGCGATATGGTGAAGACTTACGGCACTGGGACGTTTACGTTAAGTGCGCCGAGTTCGAATAGTCCAGGTGCATTTACCTACAGTATTAGCGATACCAATATTGGCACGATCAGTGGCAACACGGTAACGGTTGGGAATGTCGGTATCGCGACGATCACAGCGACGCAAGCCGCAGTGGGTAATTATGCCGGAGGTAGCACGACAGCGAGCCTGACGGTCAATCCCATAGCCCCGACTTTGTCGATGGCAAATATAAATAAAATTATGGGGGACGCTGCATTTGATTTAACGGCGCCGACTAGTAATAGCAGCGGGGCGTTTACTTATAGCAGTAGCAATCCATCAGTGGCAACGATTAATGGCAGCAAGGTGACAGTCACGGGCATTGGTAGTGCCACGATTACTGCGAGTCAGGCGGCATCAGGGAATTACACTGCCGGTAGTACGACAGCGACGCTGACGGTAGCAACTAATTTGATTATGAATTGGACTCTTCCGACGACCTTAAACTCAGGGTCAGTGGTGAGTTCGACTTCCACTGCCAATCTGCCGGGTACGTTTAGTTATAGTCCTGCAGCCGTAGGGTACTACGGTGCTAACGGCGCAGCTAATCCAACACAAACCATCACAGCAACATTTACACCGACTTCGTCGATGTATAGCCCAGTGTCAACAACGGTATCTATCAATGTCGCACCCCAGACAGCCAGTTTTAGTGCAACGGGTGTTGACCAAACATGGGCTGTTCCTACAGGCGTGAGCTATGTACAAGTGAATGCAAAAGGTGCGGGCGGTGGTGGTGCTGGATCTGATGGTGTGAGTGGCGGGAGTGGCAGCACGGGTGGCCATGTTTTGAGTGTGGTGCCTGTGGTCCCGGCAACTACGTTGACTGTTGTGGTTGGCAAAGGAGGCGGAAATGGTGCCTCTGCTGCAACGGGGACAGGAGGTGGTGCGGGCGGTAGTGCGACAGCTGCGGGTTATACAAAACAATTTGCAGGCGGGCGAGGGGGCGATGCAGGAACAGAGGGGTGGTCGGGCGGTGGTGGCGGTGGTGGTGGTGCGGGGGCCGTGCTGTCTGCTACAGGTACGCCATTGGTTGTTGCGGCAGGTGGAGGCGGTGGGACTGGAGGTGTTTCTCATTGCTCCGGTGGTGGTGCCGCAAATGCGGTAGGGACCTTTTTACAAAGTACGGGGTATGCAGGCGCAGCAGGAAAGGGTAGTACTCCTGGTATACAACCTTATAACGATGTGGGTGGCGGTGGTGGTGGCGGCGGCGGTTACTACGGTGGGTTAGGTGGGGCTTTGGCTCTTGATATTGCGAGCGCATGTGCTGGTTCGAGCTTACCTGCTGCCCGTGCATCAGGTGGCGGTAATTACACCGTATCGGGTAGTAATAGCGCGGCAGATGCGACAACAGGTGGTGGTGCGGCAGGGGCAGGTGCTACGACGGGGGCCGCTACGGCTGGAGGCGATGGGGCCGTCGTGATCACCTATTGATATTTTTTGAGAGTATTTTCTACATAGGTTGTACTGATAAAGATGGGCGTGGTGCCATCATCGTGAGCTTACGATTTTTTAGGCGATGAAAAGCGAAGCATAGAGAGGGCGCCACGCGAAAAGACGGGATGTTTTCCAAATTAAACGTGCGCGTTTAGATTGAATGATGCGCGGTTACATATTTTTTAATGCTGCTTTTTATCTTAAAGAGAGTGGCTGTCCTGGTCTATCCATTCGGTGGATAGATACAGAACAAGCGGTATACGGTTCTGCTCAGACGCTATTATTTTTCGGGAAGGAAGAGGTTACTGCTCTTGCGTGTGGCGCAATAACTTGGTTTTTTCTTTTTGTATAAAAGTAGTGGAACTATGTGATTGTTCTAGTCAACTTATCAAAATAAATGTTCGGTGCGATGCGTGGTCATTTGCTAATTCGCTGCTTGTGGGAAGTGTGTGTATGGCTAAAGCGCATGCAAATAATGCGTAATATTTTTAAATGTGGTGAGTGATCGTGTTAAAGCGTGTGCAAAATTTTTCTTCCCCATCTTTGGGCGAGATGGATTCTTCTGTTAAAAAACAGCGAGTGAGTGAAACCATATCATCGGTTAATACGCAAACGCATTCCTTATCGCGTGTAAGTACGCCAGTATCATTGGCGCAGTGGCATGTTATGACAACTGCGATTGCTTGTGCAGGTAGTTGGAATAATCAGATGGGCGATATTGTGCCGCAGTTGATTACCCGTTTGCCCAATTGGCCGGCAGAGCGGGCCTTAGTGATTCATGCGGTTGATAAATCGAATGAGACCGTGCATTACTACACTGCGTCGCAAGAGGAGCATGGGGCAGCAGCAAATAGATTAGCCACTGCCCATGATGTGCATATCCGGTTAAGCGCGGGTCATTACGATGCAATCGTAGGGGAGCAAGCCGATGCAGTGCGCAGTATTGTGGGCGATGGGGATTGTTTTTATAACGCAGTCTTAACAGCTTTAAGTGCACATGATCGTCAACAAGCGCGTGAGTTGGGTGCGCATGCAGATGCATTGCGTGCGCAGATGGTGAGATATGTGCGTATGCATCCTCAACAACTGAGTCCGTTTTTGGATCAAACGGATGCTGCTAAGCCATGTGAATTTCAAAAAAAATATTTAACGCTTGATCTTTGGACTCAGATTACCTCTTATCTTGATGTGGGGGATGTGGGTCGTTTAGCGAGAGTCAATCGCGCCTTCGCCGGCATGATGCGTAGTGACATCATTTGGTTTCCACGCTTGACACCTTTAGCGCGCCAGCAAATCCAGACTGTGGTTAAAGCAGGTAGTACGACTGGCGATGTAGACAATACACATACAGAAAATAAAAATCCGTCCTCTTTAGCGTATACGCAATTCGTTAGCTCTCCTTTATTTCGTCAAGGCTTGAGTTTTGCGGGTGTCAATGATCAGCGTGCTGTGATACGTACGGTAGCGATGAAGTTATTTAATTTATTTTTGCAACATCATCCGACGCTTTTGGCGTGTTGGATTCGGGCGGATATGGTGCTGCATGGCACGTTTAATGTGCATGCAGATAGTTTAGAGAATCGTTATTTCCTATTACAGGGAATGGCCAGAGGTATGGTGGAGAAAAACATCCCAATGGCTTTAGTGGAACATTGGTTGGCTATGCCAGTGAACGAATTATCCAGTCCAAAGTTGATTAGATTACGAGCACTGCTCACTTATCTGCCGGGGCATTTTGATCGTGTGTTCTTAACGCGTCTAATGGAAAGCGCAGAGATTGAAGAAGTGCGCTTTGATATGGTGATTAAGGGACATAAAAAACTTCAGACGGAGTTGGCATCATTAGATACGCTGCAACAGCGCGATTTTTTTGCGGGCAATGACTATCAACAATTACTTAAATGGTGCTTAGATTGCCAGGGTGTTGATGTGACTCAGCTAGGAGAAATATTTGATGTATTGAGTGCACATCCTTGGCATGGGCGGCCACCTTGCTTAGCAGCCTTAGCAACACATAGTGCGCTACCGATGCAGCGGCTAAAAGGGCTATTGATGATTGCGATAATGGCGCCACGCGCTTTCTTTGATGCGTACCAGGGGCTATGGAATACCTTGAGCGATGAGCGCGTAGCCTCTCTAAGTGTCCATAAGCGATTAGCTTTATTGTTATCGGGCACACACAAACATCATGCTGAGCATATTCCGATTGCGCATTTGGACGATATTTTTAAATTTGTATCTCACGTAGATAACTATCGTGAATTCGATGATGTTGTCGGCTCTGGGGTAAAAACTTATCCCCTTAATTTTGCTGATATACCCAAAAATTTACATGCGTTTTTTGTGCAGATGCTGGGACAAACAACGTTGCCCTCCCAGCGTGAACAACTGGGTGTGCTAGCGCGCATTGCGACCTTAGCACCGGGTTTAGGAAGTCATATCATTGATGCGTTAGCGACGATTCCGCAGCAACAATTGCAATGGATTGCAGATTCAGAAGCCTGTTTAGATGCGCTCACCAAAAATACGTTGACGGTAGAGAAATTACAGCAATGGTTTGCGCCCGACAGACGACTTTCGCAAGCGCGTCTTCAAAGTATGGTGTGCTGGCGGGCGCTAGGTAAAGTGAATAGTGATGTATTAGATTTGTGGGCAAATAATCGTTTGATTAATGATGCTGCTTTTAACACGCTACTAACGAAGATGCTTGATGTTGTGCCGTCTTCTCCGACACAAGCTATGCAGGTTTTGCCATTAGAAAGAAAAATGGTATTTAGCATCAACAACACGCATGCTCTCGCACTTGAGGCGATGGTGGGCAAAATGATTGATCGTATTTTGCCAGAACACAGTGCGTTTTTATTGGCCGCTTCGTTATCTTCAGTATGGGGAGGACCTCGCACAATTGTGCTCGCCAATGGCTCAATAGGACAATTTTCTTTTGAAGAGGTTGTACTGAAATTTATTGCGCCACCCCAGACTCAATTTGCTACGGTAGCGCCGGCGATGCCCACTCGTAATACAGTGAATGCAGTGGCATTAGCAGCGGCGTATGCTCGGCGGGATAGGCTGTCTGAGGAATGGCTCGTGCCTGCTTCTCCCACGCTCGGGCCGCATAGGCAATTAGGTTTTGATCAAGTTGTACCGACATTACCTTTGGGTTTTTCTCAGTAATACCGGTTTGCTGTTGACTGCTTAGTATTGATCCATAAATCGGTAGGGGGTGGAGTGCTTGCTGCGTTGCGCACAAAGTTTTCCGCCAATTTCTAAGCGGTATATAGGACACATACTCTTTGCATAGTATGTGCGATCTTCACATATATGAAGATTAGAGACCTTGGCTTTAGCTCATTTAGCTATGCGGGGGTCTGCGCTCAAGTTGCTTGTGCGTCTATGTTATGTACCCATGCTTGTTATGCACTGTGTTCAAAGCGCTTATTAAACGAGCACGGGCATATTTGATAGAGACGTTATTTTGCTTGCATTAATGCCATGGTGGTGTCGAGCATGCGGTTTGAAAATCCCCACTCATTATCGTACCAACTGGACACTTTGACGAGTCGACCTTTGACTTTGGTGAGTGTTTCGTCATAGCTTGATGAGGCAGGATTGTGGTTAAAGTCAATGGATACGAGAGGTGCTGTGTTGTAGGCAAGGATACCTTTAAGCGGTCCTGTTTCGGATGCGGCTTTAAGAATGGTGTTGATTTCATCAACGCTAGTATCACGCGCGGCGATAAACGATAAATCAACAATCGATACATTGATCGTTGGAACACGAATTGCATAACCATCTAGTTTGCCATCTAACTCAGGCAGAACAAGCCCAACAGCAGTTGCCGCACCTGTTTTGGTGGGGATCATGCTCATGGTGGCAGAACGCGCACGACGTAAATCTTCGTGCATAACATCGGTGAGTACTTGGTCGTTAGTGTAGGCATGCACAGTGGTCATTAGTCCCGATACCAGACCAATGTGATCATGCAGTGGTTTAACCAGTGGCGCTAAACAGTTGGTGGTGCAACTTGCATTAGAAATAACGGTATGACTTGCTTTGAGCACTTGATGATTAACACCAAATACGATAGTGGCGTCGACATCTTTTCCGCCAGGAGCCGAGATAATTACTTTTTTTGCGCCGCCAACAAGGTGCGCGGAAGCTTTTTCTTTGCTGGTAAAAAACCCAGTACATTCCAGCACAACATCAACGCCTAATTGGCCCCAAGGTAGTTGTGCGGGATCACGGTTAGCGAGCACGCGGATTTTGTCGCCATTGACCACCATGTAATCGCCTTCAACGGTAACCGTACCTGGAAATTTTCCATGTGTGGTGTCGTATTGCGTTAAATGCGCATTGGTATGAACGTTGCCAAGATCATTGATAGCGACGATTTCAATAGCATGTTTTTTGCCACTCTCATAGTGAGCACGCAAAATATTACGACCGATACGACCATAGCCATTGATGGCGACTTTAATTGTCATGCTGTTCTCCAAAAAAATATTCTTAGGTCAATGTGATGCTGATTGCAGCAATCGAGTCACCGTGTTAGCTATGATCGATGCGGACTGTTTACTGAACGTTATCGTGTGCGTAAGCAGATTACGGCTGCGGTTAATGCACATAAGTTAGATCACACTCTTAACAATATTCACGACATTGTCTGTGGTAAAGCCCATGTATTTGAACAACGCATCAGCAGGCGCGGATTCACCAAAAGTATCGATACCCAATACGGCGGCACATTGGTATTTCCACCAAAAATCACTGACTCCTGCTTCAATGGCAATACGTGGAATACCCACAGGTAATACGCTACTTTTGTAATCCGTATCTTGGCGATCAAAGACGGTTGTCGCAGGCATCGATACGACACGTGCAGCGATATTTTCGTTGGCGAGTAGTTCGGCAGCCGCCAGGGCCAGTGAGACTTCTGAGCCTGTTGCCATAATGACAATATGCGCGGTATTTTGTGTGTCGCGCACAATGTAAGCGCCCCGTGCAATCGCTGTGATTTGTGATGGTGAGCGAGGGATAAAGGGTAGCGTTTGTCGGCTTAAAACCAAACTGGAGGGACCATTTGTGCGCATTATCGCTTGCGCCCAAGCCACGGTTGTTTCTGTGGTATCAGCAGGGCGCCAGACATCCATATTGGGAATAAGACGCAAACTGCTGACGTGTTCGATAGACTGATGAGTGGGGCCATCCTCTCCCAGACCAATTGAGTCGTGTGTGTAGACAAAGATAGAACGAATTTTCATCAACGCTGCCATACGCAGCGCGTTGCGACTGTAGTCAGAGAAGGTGAGGAAAGTGCCGCCATAGGGCAGGTAGCCGCCATGAAGGGTGATGCCATTGATCATGGCGCTCATTGCAAATTCGCGTACACCATAGTGGATATGATTGCCCCATTGCTGACTCCCAACGGCTTTACTGCCACTCCAGTTGGTGAGATTAGAGCCAGTTAAGTCGGCTGAGCCGCCGAGTAATTCGGGCAATGCGGGGCCTAGCGCTTCAATCACATTTTGACTGGCTTTGCGACTGGCAATATTTTCTGCTTTTGCTTGGCAGTGAGCGAGATGCTTATCGATTGTTTGCTCAAAATCGCGGGGCAATATCCCTTGCATGCGGCGCTCAAAGGCTTGTGCTTGTTCAGGGAATTGGCTGGTGTAGTCGGCAAATGCTGCAAGCCAGACGTGTTCTTGTTGCGCACCTTTTGCGCGCGCATCCCATGCGCTGTAAATGTCTTCAGGTATCTCAAAAGGGAGAGAGGACCACCCGAGTGCTTGGCGAGATGCTGTAACTTCTGCGGCTCCGAGAGGGGCACCATGCACATCGTGTCCGCCTTGTTTATTAGGACTGCCTTTACCAATCGTGGTGCGGCAACAGATCAAAGTAGGATGATCTGATTTTTTAGCAGCACTAATTGCGGCGTCAACTGCGTCGACATCGTGTCCATCGATATCACGGATAACGTACCAGCCATAAGATTCAAAACGTTTTGGGGTATCGTCCGTAAACCAACCTTTGGTGTCGCCATCAATTGAGATATGGTTGTCATCCCATAAGGCAATCAATTTGTTGAGTTGGAGTGTACCGGCGAGTGAGCAGGCTTCGTGGCTAATACCTTCCATTAAACAACCATCACCTAAAAAAACGTAAGTATGGTGATCAACGATGGTGTGATGAGGGCGGTTAAATTCTTGCGCTAACAGTTTTTCTGCAAGTGCCATACCCACGGCATTCGCGATGCCTTGCCCAAGCGGGCCTGTGGTTGTTTCCACGCCGGGGGTGATGCCATATTCTGGGTGTCCAGGTGTTTTGCTATGCAACTGACGAAAATTGCGTAACTCGGTAATGGGTAGTGCATAGCCGGTTAAATGCAGCAGTGCATAGATCAGCATAGAACCGTGACCATTGGAAAGCACAAAACGGTCACGATTTGCCCAATGTGGATTGGCTGGGTTGTGTCGCAAGTGGCGATGCCATAAGGCGAGCGCAATATCAGCCATGCCCATCGGCATGCCAGGATGTCCGGAATTTGCTTGTTGTACAGCGTCCATGGCGAGAACGCGAATGGCATCAGCCATTTTTTTAGGAGGGGTCAGCATGAATGGAATAGTAAGATGCGAGAAGACCGAAAAAACGCGTTATACGTTTTTGTGGTGCAGGATAAAAGAGAGGTATTTTAGCAGAGTAGTTGATAAATTTTCTTGTTTAGTCAGACTGATGTAAAACGGCGCGAGAGGTTTTTGCTTTTTTCTGGGTGGCCTATTTGAGCTTTAATGCCATGGCTTATACAAATAGGATAGATAATCGATTTAGTATGGTTAGATGAGTGGGTTGTTTTAGGGGAATAGATACAAATGACGCCACGTTTTTTTCTTGCTCAATCACTTGATTGTGGCAGCGAAGTAATTTTGCCTGAGGCGTTAACACACCATGTGCGCGTTTTGCGTTTGAATGTGGGGGCGTCGCTTACTTTGTTTAATGGCAATGGTGGCGAGTACAGTGCGCGCCTGTGTGCTTTGGGTAAACGAACAGCATATGTACAAATTCAAGATTTTTCTCCACGTGAAGTCGAGCTGCCTTTTCAATTGATTTTGGCGCAAGCGGTAGCGGGTGGGGACAAGATGGATTGGTTAATTGAAAAAGCAGTTGAGCT
>JADYYQ010000127.1 GCA_020853585.1 Ottowia sp. | reverse complement strand
TACACGGCATGACAGTTGTAACACGTAACATCGCTGATTTCGAGCCAATGAGCGTTCCGATATTTAACCCTTGGTTAGATATCTAATGCCTTAGCGTACTTTAATTTCCCTTTCGTCAAACGTCCCCTATAATGTGTCAGCTTAGTATGAGCAGGCACTTTTTTTATTTTATTTAGACACATACCTATGGCACGGAACAGACACAATTTATTCAAGCAGTATATTGGTTCAAAAAAATTCGTTTTTCGTCTTGAGTTGGGTCTGTTAATCACAATGAAACTTTGTATGCTTTTTATCATTAAGCAAATTTGGTTCGATGTGCCACTTGCACCTCATATGCGGGTGCCATTGCAGCAGATGCAACAAAAACTACTTTCCTCATCATCTCTTTCTTCCGGAGTAACACATGATCGGTCCCGATGATGTTGTGACCTTGTCTCGCTTGCAATTTGCTTTGACGGCAATGTTTCATTTTTTGTTTGTGCCGTTAACGTTAGGCCTTTCATGGATTCTTGTAATCTGCGAATCCGTTTACGTGATGACGGGACAACAGGTGTACAAGGACATGACCCAATTTTGGGGGAAACTGTTTGGCATTAATTTTGCTATGGGAGTGGCTACCGGGCTGACGTTGGAGTTTCAGTTCGGGACCAATTGGGCTTATTACTCGCACTACGTGGGAGACATTTTTGGTGTGCCATTAGCGATTGAGGGCTTAATGGCGTTTTTTCTTGAATCCACATTTGTTGGTTTATTTTTCTTTGGATGGCAGCGCTTAAGCAAGAGGGCGCATTTAATCGTTACGTTTCTGCTGGCATTAGGGACCAATTTATCTGCTCTTTGGATTTTGATTGCAAACGGCTGGATGCAAAACCCCGTGGGTGCGGAATTCAACTATCACACGATGCGTATGGAGCTGACCGATCTGGCAGCGGTATTCTTTAATCCAGTGGCGCAGGCGAAATTCGTCCATACTGTTGCGGCGGGATATGTCACTGGCGCGATGTTCGTGCTTAGTATTTCAGCTTGGTATCTCTTACGTGCGCGCGACACAGGTTTTGCTTTGCGTTCCTATGCGATTGCAACTGCGTTTGGGTTGGCGTCCGCTTTATCTGTCATTGTACTGGGCGATGAATCTGGTTACAGCACCGGCGAAGTGCAAAAAGTCAAATTAGCGGCTATCGAAGGAGAATGGGAAACGCATCCAGCGCCGGCTGGGCTCACTGTATTCGGATGGCCGAATCAAGAAGAGGAGCGGACCGATTACGCACTCAAGATCCCCTACATGCTAGGGTTGATCGCTACGCGTAGCGTCGATCAACCCGTGACAGGTATTGCTGACCTCAAGAAAGAACATGAGCAACGCATCCGCAGCGGTATGTTGGCTTACGATGCATTGCGTCATTTGAAGGCAGGCGACACAAGTGAAGCAATTAAGCAGCAGTTTGAGGCGCATAAGCGCGATCTAGGATATGGATTACTGCTTAAAAAATACACATCGAATGTTATCGACGCTAATCGGGAGCAAATCAGCCAGGCTGTCAACGACACGATTCCACGTGTTTTTCCATTGTTTTGGGCATTTCGTGTGATGGTCGGGCTGGGCTTTTTCTTTCTCTTTTTGTTTGCAACCAGTTTCTGGTTCATGGCGAGGAAAAAACTGTCGCAACAACGCTGGTTACTCAAACTTGCTGTGTGGTCGATTCCACTACCTTGGGTAGCTGCTGAACTGGGTTGGTTTGTCGCGGAATATGGTAGACAACCGTGGACTATTTCAGGCGTGCTGCCAACTCACTTGTCTGCCTCCAATCTGGAGCCTGCGCAAGTGTGGGCAAGTTTGATTGGTATTTGCAGCATGTATCTCGCCCTATTTGTTGTCGAGATGTATTTGATGCTCAAGTACGTTCGCTTAGGGCCGTCCAGTTTGCACACGGGGCGGTACGATAGTGAGCGTGCTGCCGCTAAGGAGGAATCCCATGCTTGACTATGACGTCTTGAAACTCGTGTGGTGGGGATTGGTGGCTGTACTGCTCATCGGTTTTGCTGTCATGGATGGCTTCGATCTGGGCGTAGCGATCTTATTGCCATGGGTTGGTCGTACAGATGAAGAGCGGCGTGTTGCCATCAATGTGGTTGGGCCTACCTGGGAAGGTAATCAAGTCTGGCTTGTGTTGGGTGGCGGTGCGGTGTTTGCTGCCTGGCCTTTAGTGTATGCGGCTGGTTTTTCGATGTTTTACCTGGCGCTGATACTAACGTTATGCGCGCTATTTTTGCGTCCAGTTGGATTTGACTATCGCAGCAAGGTCAACGACCCGCGTTGGCGTTCTTTCTGGGATTGGGGGTTGTTTATTGGTGGCCTAGTTCCATCTGTTATTTTCGGTGTAGCAATTGGTAATCTGTTTGTCGGTTTGCCATTTCGTTTCGATGAAACATTGCGCGTGAGTTACCAGGGTGGGTTGTTGGAACAACTCAATCCCTTTGGTTTGTATTGCGGCATCGTTTCAGCGTTGATGCTGGCTATGCATGGTGGTGCGCTGTTGCTATTGCGAGCCGATGTAGTTGTGGCACAGCGTGCACGCAAAGCGGTCATTGGTTTGGCATTGGCACTTAGCGTTTTATTTATTTTGGGCGGCGTGTGGTTGATGAAGATGGATGGTTGGGTGCTCATGACGCACGATACATTCAATACGGCGCTCACACCACTGCAAAAAAGTGTGCGCATCGTTCCTGGTGGTTGGTTATTGAACTACACGACCTGGTCCTGGTTATGGTGCGTGCCTGTGTTGGCGTTGGTCATGCTTCTATTGACGGCATTGGGTGCGTGGCGTGGGCGGCATTGGTCAACTTTTCTGGCAAGTTGCACAGCGATCACCACCATCATCGCAACTGCCGGTTTATCGCTATTTCCATTTTTACTTCCCTCTCGTTCTGATCCCACAAGCAGCCTGACTTTGTGGGATGCTTGTTCTAGTCATAAAACCTTGTGGATAATGTTGCTAGTGGTCATCATTTTTTTGCCCATCGTATTAGCCTATACCAGTTGGGTTTATCGTGTGTTACGTGGCCATGTCACGATAGAAAAAATTCGGGAAGAAACACACACTGTCTATTAAAGAGAAAGGTGGTAATACATGTGGTACTTCACTTGGATTTTAGGTTTGGGCTTGGCATTGGCTTTTGGCGTCATCAATGCGATGTGGTTGGAAGTCAATTACGCATTCGGCGAACGTAGCGAAGAGCAAACCAAACGACGTTTCGAAGAAGCACGCAGTCAGGCTCGCTAATAACGGCCGACATCCGTATTGGGGTACGGTAGGGCGGTTGGCATAGCCCATTGTATGCGCTCGCAATTAACGCCTTACGCAAATAAAGCATTGTGCTTATACCACTATTTATTCACCTACTATTTTCCGTTCTGTAAAAGTTAAAAAGGTAAGGCCATGTAATTTCACTTTGTCTAAAAAAACAGAGAAATCAGAAAACACACGCACGAGATTGTGTTTAAAGAATCGTTTTAACGGAATACAGATATATTTATTTATGGAATTTCAAACTTGGATGTGCCTCATTTGTGGCTCGATATATGATGAAGAACAGGGGCTACCGGAAGATGGCATTGCACCCGGCACGCGTTGGAGTGATGTTCCCATCAATTGGACATGTTCTGATTGCGGTGCCCGTAAAGATGATTTCGAAATGATTGCAATCTAAGGGGGTTATTCTTCAGACCCCATTAAGGTTGTAAGCACAAAACGGTTCTGTCGTGTTAGAGAGATTTGATAAACTGCCTCGCACAAGAGGATGGTCTAAAGAGATGAAAAACCACAGACAATTGAAGAACCAGTTATCCCCGAGCCTTGCTAAAGTACTCAAGCGTTT
>JADYYQ010000126.1 GCA_020853585.1 Ottowia sp. | reverse complement strand
GTAGTCAAAACACTCACAGACCCCACGCAATACACGCGAATATCAAGCGCTCACCTCTAACCAATCTAGCTCCTGATGCTGAGAGGCAATATGAAATGCGGCGGCTGGACAGGTTTGCTCAAGAAGTGCCAGCACAGCTTCATGCGTATTATTTTGATGACTTAAATGGGCAGCCACAACGGTCTTTAATCCAGGATGCGCTACTTGAACTAAAATTTGCGCCGCAATATGGTTAGCAAGATGTCCAAAATCCCCACTGATGCGGGCCTTTAACGAGGCGGGATAGCTCGATGAAGCCAACAGCACTGGATCGTGATTACACTCTAAAACAAGTGCATGCAAACCCTGCAAAGAGGCAATCACATACGGTGTAGGCATACCGATATCAGTCAGAACACCAATACGGGTAACCCCAGACTGAAATACAAATTGCAAGGGCTCGCGCGCATCATGCGGCACAGTGTAGGGTGAAATAGTTAAGCCCCCTACATCAAATGGACGCCCAGATTGACAAAAACGAATATCCGCTTTTTTGCGTGTCCCAAGCTTGTGGTATGTGGCGCCATATGTGCCATAACTCATATACAAAGGCGTACCATAACGCTGCGCAAAACGATATGCGCTTCCTATATGGTCAGCATGTTCATGCGTAACGACCAGCGCACCAATGTCTTCGGGAGCGCACTTTAAAAGCGCCAAACGGCGCTCTGTTTCGCGGATACCAAAGCCGCAATCAAGCATCACACGGCAGCCTTCATCTGCTTCTACAAGAAAAGCATTTCCTTCACTGCCGCTGCCCAAGCACGCAAGACGCACTATTTAGCGTAGCTGTTCGTCAAGCAACTTGAGAATCTGCTCAGCTACATCACTTGCTTCTGCTTTGCCATGTTCATCAAGTACCACAACCGCGCTCCCACTCTCCTTCGCCGTTAAGACCACTTGATAGCGCTTAGGCACAATTTTTTTATCGGAACTAAATAGGCGTCCAAAAAATCCCTTCTCTTCTTCAACTTTATTTTCAACATAGCGAACAAAGTACATCCCCTTGCTACGATCACGATCCTCTACCGTGAAATGAACATGATCAAGTGCTATGCCAAGCAAACGCCAAGCGCGATCTGGAGGTTCAGAGATAGACAATGTGGGGCGCTGATCAATCAATGTCACACGCGAAACAGGCGCAGCCGATGATGTAGCTTGATTTTTATTCGCAATATTTGCCTTAGCTTGTGCCTCTGTCATCCCTAAGCGAACCATTAGGCGCGACAAAAACTCAATCTCAAGCTCTGGATCAGAAGGTCTATTTTCCCAAACCGTTCGATCTTTTTGGGTGCCGACCATTTGCTCTTGCATACCACGATGCGTAATATAAATCTCACTGCCGCCTTTCACACCTCGCTCAACACGTAAACGAAATTTATCTCGCTCAGAGGTGGAGTACAGACTATCCAATACTCTTCCTAAAGTACGGCGAATAATATCCTGAGGAATTTTGGCGCGATTCTCTGCCCACTCTGTCTCCATAATGCCGGTCTCGGGCTGATCCATTGCTAAAGAAAACCCCGAGTCTTGCCAAAATTGCCGCAGCGTGGACCAAATTTGTTCAGGTTGTTTATTATCAAGCACTAGCCAGCGCCGCTCGCCATCACGCTCAATATGCATATCGGTGACTTGTGGCAATACAGCCTCATTAGATGCATCCGCTACACTGGTAGATTGGTTGTAACCAGACGCAGTTGTGGTTGTCGATGGTACAGTATAGCGCCGCTCGCCACGAGGCGTAGTAAGATCAGGCGGCACCTCAAGCTTAGCCACACCCTTATCTTTGGACGCAGATTGATAGTCAATCTTGTCGCTCTGCGTCACAGAAGACAGCGAACTACACGCAACAAGAGGCAATACCACCCCCAGCAAAAAAACTCTAGATACAAAAACTGTCATAAAAACGCCATTCCATCGAAAAAGAGAAATTTAAACAAGCACACCCGCTTGCACCAGAGCCGCTCTTACCAAAGGCTGTGCCAACTCAGCAAGAGGAGTCAGCGGTAACCGCAAACCAGCAGCGATATGTCCCATCGTCTGCAAAGCCCACTTAACGGGGATAGGGTTAGGTTCAATAAAAAGCTGCTTATGCAAAGCAATCATCTGAAAATGTAATTGCTTTGCCTGCGCCACATTTCCAGACATCGCCGCAACACATAGCGCATGCATCATGTGCGGTGCCACATTTGCCGTCACAGAAATATTGCCTTGCCCACCCATCAGCATCAATGCAACGGCCGTCGCATCATCGCCCGAGTAAACAGCAAATCCTTTAGGGACAGCATGGATCAAGTTCATCCCACGATCCACATTACCCGTTGCATCTTTAATGCCCACAATGCCGGGTATCTGCGCTAAACGAAGCACCGTCTCATTGGCCATATCAGCCACTGTACGCCCTGGGACATTGTAGAGAATCATGGGGAAATCAACCGCTTGTGCAATCGCGCGAAAGTGCTGATACATCCCTTCTTGTGTTGGCCTATTGTAGTAAGGCACAACTTGAAGCGAAGCCACTGCACCCGATTGTTTAGCATAACGTGTTAATGCAATTGCTTCAGCAGTCGAATTTGCCCCAGCACCTGCGATCAAAGGAATACGTCCGGCCACATGAAGCGCAGCGGCACGAATCAATTCGCAGTGTTCATCCACCGACACCGTCGCCGACTCCCCTGTCGTGCCCACAATCACAATGCCATCAGTCCCCTGGTCAATATGCCAATCAATCAATGAACGCAGGCTGTCATAATCAATCTGCCCATCTTCGTGCATTGGCGTTACCAGCGCAACAATGCTGCCGTGTATATATGTGGAAGTCATAACCTATAGAAGATAAAAAACTGCATTTTTATGCGAAGGGGCATTGTAGCGGAAGCTCATTATTTTTTAAGAGTACGTAAGGCCCAGTGCTTCACGGACTTCGCGCATCGTTTCTTGTGCGGCTTTGCGCGCCTTATCACACCCATCGGCCACAATAGCCCGCAATAAACTCGGGTCATCCATGTATTTTTGCGCACGCGCAAGCATGGGTTGTTGTTCCGTCAAAATACTTTCCACCACCGGCTGTTTACACTCTAAACAACCAATACTCGCAGCGCGACACCCTTTATCAACCCAAGTCCGCGTCGCCTCATCGGAGTAAACCAAATGAAGCTGCCAAACAGGACATTTTTCAGGGTTGCCCGGATCATGCCGGCGAACACGCGCAGGATCTGTGGGCATCGTACGAATTTTTTTCTCGATACTTTGTCGATCTTCACGCAAACTAATCGTGTTGCCATACGACTTCGACATCTTTTGCCCATCTAAGCCGGGCATACGCGAAGCTGCTGTAAGCAAAGCCTGAGGTTCCGGCAAAATAATCTTACGCACACCTTCAAGATAGCCAAATAATCTTTCTCGATCACCCAAAGATAAACTCTGCGATTCAGCTAATAGCGCGCGCGCACTTTCTAGTGCACTTTCATCACCTTGTTCCTGGTAAGCATTGCGCAATTCCAGATACAACTTAGTACGTTTGCCGCCGAGTTTTTTTGCCGCTTCTTGCGCTTTCTCAGAAAACCCAGGTTCACGACCGTACAAATAGTTAAAGCGCCGTGCAATTTCGCGTGTAATTTCGATATGAGGTACCTGATCTTCACCTACCGGCACATGGGCCGCGCGGTAAATCAAAATATCGGCCGCTTGTAATAAGGGGTACCCAAGAAAACCATAGGTCGAAAGATCTTTATCGCGCATTTTCTCAATTTGATCTTTGTAGGTTGGCACACGTTCCAACCAACCCAAAGGTGTCCCCATCGAGAGCAGTAAAAATAATTCGGCATGCTCAGGTACGCGACTTTGAATAAACAAAGTCGATTGCGCAGGATCCACACCGGCAGCAAGCCAATCAACCAGCATATCCCAAACAGAACGTTCAATTACTTCTGGAGACTCGTAATGCGTTGTCAACGCATGCCAATCAGCGACAAAAAAGAAACAAGGGTATTCCGCTTGTAAGCCCACCCAGTTTTTTAATACACCGTGATAGTGCCCAAGATGAAGAGATCCGGTGGCACGCATGCCAGAGAGTACGCGTTCTTGAAACATTAGCTCAATAAAAAATAAAATGGGGTCAAAATAAAATGGATAGCAACTGCCAAAAGATGCATAAGCGGCCGCAACCACAGGTTGCCAAGGGCATTGATAAGTACCAATCCCATCACAATGAAAAATCCGTAAGGCTCAATACGCGCTAATAAATAAGCATAGCGTTGTGGCAATAAAGCGCTCAGAATGCGCCCCCCATCCAAAGGAGGTAAAGGAAAAAGATTAAACGCACACATAACAAGATTAACAAGCACGCCAGCGCGCGTTAACTGATGAAAAAAAACCTCATCAACGCCCGACTTCACCACAAGCAACTGTAATAGCGCCCACATAAGCGCCATTAAAAAATTAGCACCCGGGCCAGCCAATGCAACCCACATACTATGCCAACGTGGATCTCGTAAACGATTAAACATCACCGGCACGGGCTTAGCATAACCAAATAAAAAACTACCCGCTGTGGCAAAGTAAAGCAAAAAAGGAACAAGAACGGTGCCTACCGGATCAATATGTCGCATTGGATTTAAACTCACCCGGCCCATCACATAAGCAGTATTGTCCCCCAATAAGTAGGCGACGTAGCCATGTGCAGCCTCATGCAAAGTGATCGCGAACAACACGGGCAGCGCATAAACTGCAATAGTCTGTATTAAAGAAGCATCCATTATCTACGATTGTACCAAGCCATACTAAAGCCCCAAAAGCTGAGGATCACCTTTACCAAGACGCACAACAGCGGGCGTCAGCCCCGAAAGATCAACCACCGTCGTCGACAATAAAGGGCACAATCCACCATCAATCACTAAGGCCAATGAATGCTCTAAACGATCTCGAATTTCTTCAGGATCATTGAGCGCCGCTTCATCTCCTGCCAACTGTAATGTTGTCGTCAACAATGCTTGCTCAAATGTTTGCAACAATGCCAATGCAACGCCATGCTCGGGTACACGTAAACCAATTGTTTTGCGTGAAGGGTGAGAAACACGGCGCGGCACTTCCCGCGTTGCTTCTAAAATAAAAACAAAAGGTCCAGGGGTCGCCGCTTTCAGCAAACGAAATTGTCGGTTATCTACCTTCGCAAAGATCGAAAGCTGCGATAAATCTCGACACATCAAGGTTAAATGATGCTTATCATCAATGCCGCGAATATGGCGCATTTTCTCAACCGCGGCCTTATCGTCGAGGTGGCAAGCCAGCACATAGCCAACCTCTGTTGGCAAAGCAATCAACCCACCACCGTGCAAAATATGTGCCGCCTGCTTGAGCAAGCGCGGTTGCGGATTATCAGAATGAATCGAAAAAAATTGCGCCACTTAGTTAACCAAATCCAATCTAACTCAAACCCAATGATGCCAAATGGGCATTAATAATGTTGATAAAGGAGGCAGGTGGCCTAACTCGATACGACTTTCTTGCGGACCATGAAAATCAGAACCACGCGAAGCCAAGAAACCATAATCCAAAGCAATGTGGGTGTATTCACGATACTGATCGACACTATGACTACCCGTCACCACTTCAATCCCTATACCACCCAGCGCTTTAAATTCTTCATACAGCACATGTGCTTGCAACGCGCTCAATTTGTAACGACCAGGATGCGCAATAACAGCCACACCGCCAGCAGCAATGATCCAGTGCACGGCATCAGACAAACTCGCCCATGCATGTGGAACATACCCCGGATTTCCTTCTGACAAATAACGCGCAAACACATCAGAAATATCGGTACACACCCCTCGCTCTATTAGATGGCGAGCAAAGTGCGTACGCGAAATCATCTCTGGGTTATCAGCATATCGCAACGCCCCCTGATAAGTATCGCCAATACCTACCTGTTCAAGCTCGCGCGCAATACGCTGTGCACGCTCAATACGACCTGCACGTACCGCTGCCAAACCATTCACTAAAGCAGGTGCAAGCGGATCAAAATGTAACCCAACGATATGCAATGTGTGATGTGCCCAGGTCACGGAAATCTCTACTCCAGTGCAGTAGCGCAGCCCTAGCCCCTCTGCAGCAACACGCGCACGCTCTTGACCGCCCAACTCATCGTGGTCGGTCAAAGACCAAAGCACGACACCCTGTTTAAACGCTCTGAGCGCAAGTGCTTCAGGTGTAAGCGTGCCATCAGACAAAATCGAATGGCAATGTAGATCGGCGTTAAGAGTATGAGTCACCCCGCTATTTTAGTGTGTTTTTCGCACAAGCAACATATAAAAAATAATGAGGAGAAATAAAGACAGCATAAAAAACATCCCTAATATTAAAATCAATATTATTTATTTTTAATAAATAAGAACAAAAATAAGGATGATTCTTCTTAAAGAATCCAATAGCGTTGTTACAACAAATCATATCGCCCAAGACTCACATCACCATGCGACAAACCAAACACAGCGCCTAGCGGTATATGTGCGCTCACCATAGCGCGTCCCACAACCTCACCTTTTATCTGCAATGGAACATTTGTGCTGGATGATGATTCTGTTTATTTTTTATTATTCAACCTATTACGCTACACATCATGCTTAGGTTTACCCTAGCCTTACTAAAAAATCAAAAACCGAACAGTTAGAATACATAAGCCCTCATCTCACTTCTCTGCTAAATCCCACTCACAGAGTCCCTTCGATGGCTTTTTCGCAAAGGAAATGTATGCATCAACGTTTTCTCAGTAAGCGTAGTCTGTTCTCGCTATTACTGATCGTATTGCTTGTACTCGCCGGTATATGGATATTCTCTTTCGCCCCGTCTGCAAGCAAAACACCTACTGAGCTTAGCCAGGCTAATAAAAAACATCCTCAGGACATAGGAACTAAACGCGCGATGCCAGTGGTCGCCGCCCCCGTTAAAGTGGGCACAATGGTGTACATACAAGATGCCTTAGGTACGGTCACCCCTCTTCATAATGTCATCGTGCATACGCGCGTTGATGGCGAACTAAAACAGATTGCCTTTCAGGAAGGGCAACGCGTCAAAGTAGGACAACGCCTTGCCTCTATTGATCCTCGTGCCTTTCAAGCCGCACTCGCGCAAGCTCAAGGTCAACTAGAACATGATGCTGCGCTATTGCGTACAGCACAACTCGACTTAGAACGCTATCGCACACTGCTTGCGCAAGATGCGATTGCTAAACAACAATTTGACACGCAAGTGGAACTCGTCAAACAATACGAAGGCACCGTACACGCAGATAAAGGCGTCGTCGCAAATGCTCAGCTACAACTTTCTTTTACCGAAATCATTTCACCTATTGATGGACGTATTGGCTTGCGTCAAGTTGATCCAGGCAATATCGTGCATGCATCGGATACCAACGGTCTGTTTACGATTACCCAAACACAACCCACCAGTGTTTTGTTTGCCGTACCAGAAAATGCCCTCAACACCATCCGAGCTCGCATAAAGACAGCGCGAAAACTCGCTGTACAAGCTTGGGACCGTGAGGGAAAAACCAAGCTTGCCGATGGTGTGCTACAAAGTGTAGATAATCAAATTGATCCCAGCACAGGGACGATTAAGCTACGTGCGCAATTCGATAATCCTGCTGAATCGCTCTTCCCAAATCAATTCGTTAATATCAAATTAATTCTTGAGATACGCGATCGTGCCCTGCTTATACCGGTTGCTGCCGTTTTGCGTGGCACGCCCGGTACTTATGTTTACGTTATTGAAGAAGCGGGCACAGTCACGGTGCGCCCCGTGATACTGGGCCGTGAAGATGCACACAATATCGAAATACTCAGTGGCTTATCCGCGGGAGAAAAAGTCGTTGTGGAAGGAAGCGATAAATTACGTGAAGGGGCAAAAGTAATCATCAACCTAAAAACACCCCCCACATCACATTGACGTGCCCCTCACACGCAATAAACATCTCATGCAAAAAACTCGCAGCAATTAGCCCAAAAATATAGAAGCCGCATATTTAATCAAACTAATCGAAATGCTCCACATAATCACCGCGACAATGACATCGAGTATTTGCCAGGTTCGATTATTTTTAAATAAAGGCAATAAAAATCGCGCTCCATAACCGATACCAAAAAACCAAACAAAAGAGGCAAACACCGCGCCCAGCATAAAATGCACTTTATCTGCCATCGCTAATGTTCCAGCAATACCCCCAACGATGACCACCGTATCCAAGTAAACATGAGGATTCAATAATGTCAAAGCCAGAGTTGAGCATATGGTCGCACCCACACTTTGCACTTGCCCTCCCTCAGCTCTGGCCTCCAAATGACTGGATCCCTCAAGCGCCCGACCCAGCGCACGCAGACCATACCAAGCTAAAAATAATGCACCGACAATCGCCAGCGTAACGGCTGCATAACGATTGGCATGAATTAAAGCACCTAAGCCAAATACCCCTAAAGAGATCAGCAATGCATCACATACAAAACACGTAAGCACCACATAAAAAATATTATTTTTTAGCAAGCCTTGCCGTAAGACAAAGGCATTTTGTGCACCGATAGCCATAATTAATCCAGCTGAAATAAGGGCGCCTTCAAACATCGTTTCCAAATAATGTCCTTTATAAAATAACAATCATCAAAAATATAAATTAACCACTTAACAATAACGAAATAGTTAACTTAAAAAAACGCTTTTAAAACCAATCTAAAAATAGGTGTTTTTTCAAAACATCACCATACAGAAAAGATATTCCTTATAAAAAGCGATTTTAATTTATTTACAAGGTCAGCGCTATGCATCTGTCCCACCCGTTTATTACACGCCCCATCGCAACGTCATTGCTGATGTTGGCCATTTTATTATCGGGTTTATTAGCGTACCGTGTTCTGCCTGTTGCCTCTTTACCGGAAATCGACTATCCCACCATTCAAGTGGTGACAAGCTATCCCGGCGCCAGCCCTCATGTGATGACGGCCTCGATTACCGCACCTCTTGAACGACAATTTGGACAAATGCCGGGACTAAATCAAATGTCCTCTACCAGCTCAGGCGGCGCATCTGTTATCACCTTGCAATTTAATTTAGCACTGAGCTTGGATGTTGCCGAGCAAGAAGTGCAAGCCGCCATTAATGCCGCCACATCTTTTCTTCCCAATGATTTGCCAGCGCCCCCTATCTACAGCAAAGTCAACCCTGCCGATGCGCCAATTCTCACCTTAGCCGTGACATCATCAACTTGGCCACTATCAAAAATAGAAGATTTAGTTGATACACGTCTTGCACAAAAATTATCGCAGCTACCCGGTGTCGGGTTGGTCAGTCTTGCGGGCGGGCAACGTCCCGCGGTACGCATTCGTACCAATGCACGTGCACTTGCAGCATTAGGATTATCACTTGACGATATACGCACAGCCATCGCCAATGCCAATGTCAACACCCCTAAAGGCAGTTTTGATGGTCCAAGCATTGCCTCAACCGTCGACGCGAATGACCAACTTGAATCAGCCGATGCCTTTCAACATCTCGTGATTGCTTATCGCAATGGCGCACCAATTCGCTTATCCGATATTGCACATACCGTCGATGATGCAGAAAATATTTATCTCGGCGCGTGGGCTAACCGCCACCCTGCCATCATCGTCAATATCCAGCGCCAACCCGGTGCTAACGTAATCGAAGTCGTAGACCGTATTAAAAAACAATTACCTCAACTTAGTAGCAGCTTACCTTCTGCATTCAATGTACAACTGCTAACAGATCGCACCACACCCATACGTGCCTCGGTGAGAGATGTACAACTCGAACTATTGCTTGCCATCGCTTTAGTGATCATGGTTATTTTTGTATTTTTACGCAGTGCACGCGCAACCCTTATCCCCAGCATCGCAGTCCCTTTATCGTTAGTTGGCACCTTTGGAGTCATGCACTTAGCGGGATTCTCACTTAATAATCTCACCTTAATGGCGCTCACCATTGCCACAGGATTTGTTGTCGATGATGCGATTGTTATGATTGAAAATATCGCACGTTACCTAGAGCAAGGTGACACCCCTTTAGCAGCAGCAATGAAAGGATCTAAGCAAATTGGATTTACGATCATCTCGCTCACCATTTCCTTAATTGCTGTACTTATTCCTTTGCTCTTTATGGGCGATATTGTCGGGCGATTATTTCGCGAGTTCGCCATTACCCTGGCTATCGCTATTTTGATTTCTGCTGTTATATCGCTCACGCTCACACCGATGCTATGCGCGTATTGGTTGAAACATACCCACCATAGCGAACAAACTTGGTTTTATAACGCCAGTGGCGCTTTTTTTGAACGGATGATTGCACGTTACGGTGTCGCCCTTACTTGGGTACTGTCTCACGCCCGAATCACGTTATGGGTTGCGTTGGGCACCCTCATTCTTACTGCATTACTAACGCTATGGATACCAAAAGGATTTTTTCCCACACAGGATACCGGCGTGATCCAAGGTATTTCAGAAGCCCCCGCCTCGATTTCTTACTCCGCCATGGCGCAGCGCCAACAAGCGCTCGTTGATATTATTTTGCGTGATAGTGCAGTTGAAAGCGTATCGTCATTTATCGGTGTCGATGGTAACAATGCCACGTTAAACAATGGACGTATGCTAATTAATCTTAAACCCCATGAACAACGCGATATCGATGCCAATGGCGTAATGCAACGATTACATACTTCCCTTGAACAAGTACTCGGCATCCATCTTTATATGCAACCAGTACAAGATCTCACCATTGAGTCGCGAGTGGCAAGTGGTCAATATCAATTAACCTTAGACTCAGCCAACACTAATGATCTCGGTGTGTGGGTGCCGCGCGTCATTGAACGTATGCGGCAACTCCCGACATTAACGGGAGTCACCAGTGATCTGCAAGAGCAAGGCTTACAAGCCTATCTTGTGATTCACCGGGATCATGCCGCGCGACTCGGTCTTACTGTCGCAGCCATCGATAATGCTTTATATAACGCTTTTGGCCAACGCTTGATTTCGACTATTTTTACGCACTCAAATCAATATCGCGTGGTACTCGAAGAAAAAGCAAATACCACACACGGCATCGATCGCATCAACGATATTTATATTGGCGTTACCAATGCAGATGGAACAACCTCACAAATCCCATTAAACGTTGTCGCGCATATTGAAAAACGAGTGACTCCTTTATCGATCAATCACCTCGGGCAATTCCCCGTCAGTACGTTATCGTTTAACTTAGCGTCCGGTGCAGCGCTGGGCGACGCCGTACAAGCTATTCATCATATTGCAGCAGAATTAGATTTGCCCCCCAGCATACAAATCAGATTTCAAGGTGCGGCAGCCGCATTTCAATCTTCACTCTCCAATACGTTGCTGCTTGTCATCGCCGCCATCATTACCATGTATATCGTACTCGGCGTGTTATACGAAAGTATGATTCACCCAGTGACCATCTTATCAACGCTTCCTTCAGCCGGTGTAGGCGCCCTCTTAGCACTGATTGTCTCGGGTAATGATTTAGGTATTGTGTCCGTGATCGGCATTATTTTGCTGATTGGCATCGTTAAAAAAAACGCCATCATGATGATTGATTTTGCACTCGATGCAGAACGACTTGAAGGAAAATCACCACGTGAGGCTATTTACCAAGCTTGCTTATTACGCTTTCGTCCCATTTTAATGACCACCTTAGCCGCGCTATTAGGTGCACTTCCACTGATGTTAGGCACAGGTGTCGGATCAGAACTACGTCATCCCCTGGGGATCACGATGGTCGGTGGCTTATTGCTTAGTCAACTGCTGACTTTGTTTACCACGCCCGTTATTTATTTAGCATTCT
>JADYYQ010000125.1 GCA_020853585.1 Ottowia sp. | reverse complement strand
TGGCGACCGTCTTTTTGATCGAATCAAGTGCCGCGTTCAAAGACATTTCTGCTTTAGATTTACTAATGTCAGCGCCTTTAGCAATCGCTTCGATCAGTTCCGCCTTGGTCATACTTATCTCCTAATTTACGTGAGTGCCACACTAACAGAAAGTGAGTTAACTTGTGCGATCAATTCGCAGTGGGCATCATATCAAAGCCTAGCATGGATGTCCTAGACTTTCATACGATTTTCAGGAAATTGTGCCCTCCTGCCCACATAACAAAAAAATAATCCGAAAAAACAATACGTCCATCCCCTTTTAGGGAACAACCGTTGGCCTATTAATAATCCCACGGCTTAGCTAGGACAATTGGCCTCACACTCAACATACGTTTTTTAATCTAATAAAGAATGTTGTAAATGAAGCTGAGCACCACCCTCGTCATGACGACGTGCCTCCCCATCGCCCCTGGCCGGTGATTTAACTAATTTTCGCTCAGCTTCGCGTGCATCTAAATAATCCATATCCACATCACACGTCACATACACCCCATCAAAACACGATGCTTCAAATTGCTTAAGGGCAGGGTTAATATCACGCACAGCTTGTTTCAGATCAGCCACATCCTGATAAATAAGATGATCGGCACCAATAATGCTGCAAATTTCCTCTAGGGTACGACCATGCGCAACCAGCTCACTACGCGTGGGCATATCAATGCCGTAAACATTCGGGAAATATACAGGCGGTGCCGCTGAAGCAAAAATTACTTTTACCGCCCCTGCATCACGGGCCATTTGTACAATTTCAGAAGATGTCGTCCCACGCACAATAGAATCATCCACAATTAATACACACTTACCTCTAAACTCAACAGGCATTGCATTTAATTTTTGGCGCACTGATTTTTTTCGGACTGCTTGGCCAGGCATAATAAAAGTTCGCCCAACATAACGGTTTTTATAAAAACCCTCACGGTAAGGTACGCCAAGACGTTTAGCAACTTGCATCGCCGCAGGACGGCTCGAATCGGGTATAGGCATCACCACATCTATTTCACCCGGCGTAAGCTCACGTAAAATCTTCTCTGCTAAATAGTCACCCATACGTAAACGTACCTCATATATCGGCACATTATCGATACAAGAATCGGGACGGGCAAGATACACGTACTCAAAAATACAGGGGGTTAACGAAACAATCGGTGCGCACTGCTTTGCATAAATTGATCCATCACAACAAATAATCACCGCTTCACTTGGTGCAATATCACGCTCGAAGCAAAAGCCACTTCCTTCTAAAGCAACCGACTCAGAGGCAACCATCCACTCACTGGTCGATTCATTTAAGCGCTTACCAATACACAAAGGGCGTATTCCATGTGGATCACGAAAAGCAACGAGTCCAAACCCTGCAATTAAAAGCACAACAGCATAGGAGCCCTTAACACGCCGATGCACTCCTTCTACAGCTTTAAATACAGATGCAGCATCAAGTACGATATCGGAAGTCGCGCGCTGTAGTTCGTCCGCAAACACATTGACCAACACCTCCGTATCTGAGCTTGTATTGATATGGCGACGATCACGCATTACCATTTCATGCCGCAAACTCTCATAGTTAGTCAGATTGCCGTTATGCGCCAAGATAATGCCAAATGGAGCATTCACATAAAAAGGCTGCGCCTCATCTTCACTATCTGCTGACCCCGCTGTGGGATAGCGTACATGCCCAATACCCATATTGCCAGGCAAAGCACGCATATTGCGCGTACGAAATACATCACGCACCATGCCGTTGCCTTTGTGCATATAAAAAGCACTCCCATGCGCTGTGGCAATCCCTGCCGCATCCTGACCACGGTGCTGCAAGAGAAGTAAACTGTCATAAATTAATTGATTGACCGGGGCTTGAGATACGATACCAACAATGCCACACATAGATTTCTCCAAAATTACTACAACTACCAAAAACAAAACCCTACACCCTTAGTACCCCAAGGGAAATCACCTAAAAATCTCAAGTTGCAGAGTAGATAAAAGAAAAATCCCACGCGCACCTATACACGTCCAACATAGATCACGCACTATGCCCAGCACATGCGGACATAGAAAAAGCGTATGAGCCACACAGGTCTACTCACAAAAACCGGGCGATCGCGCAAAAAATTATCGCAAGAGGCGCCCCGTGCGAGTACACCGCTGTGTCCTCAATCGCATGTAGATAACAACAACGCTCAAGTACGTGTACAAACAATGTCTTAACCCGCTAAAGCACGCCCTAATTTTTTAGGTAACAAAGGCAAGACATATCCCAAAGCATCTTCCACAAGAGAGCGTGTCACAGAATTACGCCAAGGCTGATAATGACTTACACCGAGTAGTTCAACGGCAATCGCCAGCACAAGTACAAGTAAGGCCCCACGCAACATACCAAATAACAAACCCAACGCACGATCAACCGGACTCAAACCAATCGTATGCATAAGTTTTGCCAGCGCACTCCCCAATAATGCAACGCCAAACAAAATCCCTACAAAGATCAAAGCGAAAGCGAGCAAAAAGCTAAACAATCCATGTTTAGTCGATTCGCCAAAAAGATTAGGAGGGAAATAGGTCGCTAAGGTGTCAGCATAATGCGCAGCAAAATAAGCTGCGGCCAACCAACCAATAAAACCAAGCAAGCTACTGATAAAACCACGTGCGGTACCGAAAACAGCAGAAAGTAATAAGGCAGCAATAACAACGTAGTCAATCCAGGTAAACATAGCTATAACCATTAGTGGCTCTCACTGATAACACCAGGCAAACCAAGCGCCTGAATTTTTTTCTGTGCGACATGCGCAGCCGCACGACTTAAGAATGGCCCTACGCGCAACAAATATAGTTCACCATCCGACATTTTTTTCAACTCAACGCGTACAGGTAATTTCTCCGCCTT
>JADYYQ010000124.1 GCA_020853585.1 Ottowia sp. | reverse complement strand
TTGATTTTTTATCGTAGATGCATGGTTAGCCATTGTTCGCGGTTTGAATGTGCGAATTTTGTTAACAATGGTTTGCCCTGATGTGAGGTCGAAACCTCTGAGCGTATGCCTGTAGTAGGCTGTATACGGAAATGGTTTTGCTTTTATAAGCTCACTATGGATTGGCGGCGGAGTAATGCCGCCCTCGATGCTCCACGAATTATTAATGAGCAAATCCAGCGCACCAAAACCTAACCAACCGCTCTTGTTATAGACAGGGTTAGGCATGCGGACAAACACTTTGTTTTCGCTCTCATTGTAATACGCTGATAATCCCCCGATCGCACCCAATCCACGCACATTGAGATCGACCCATGTATTTGGCGTTAAATGCGTTGAGGTGTGATGGTCAACCATCTCTCGCCATCCCCCTACTTTTTTTGCCGTAATCGCAAAAGCTAATGATTGCGTTCCCGTGTTGCAGGTAACGCTTAAACGATATATTTGCCACAGTTCGCCGCCTTTAGGCGCGAAAGAGGAGGTATCGACAGACGCTAATTGTGAGGTCGGCGGTGCGCCATAGGTAAGGGGCGCGAGATAACTGAGATTATTGAATGTTGATACTGCTAACAGCTCACCATTTGGCATCGCGGGGTTAATAATAAAATCACCCAACTGGCCCGTTTGCGAAGGAGTTACCGCGATACTGTGATCAAAGTTTTGTGTGGGCGATAAAGTGGTCGATTTAAATTCATTGAGCTTTGCGTAATTGATAGCACTATCGACCCAATAACGACTGACTTCGTTTTGTAAGGTAAAGCCGTAGTGTCCAGTATTGCGATACGTCACTTTCGCGCAGGCGTTGTAATTAACTTCTCGTAGATTTACCGCCATCCCCACCTTGGCTTGCAAAGAACCATCGGGCAAGGTGTCGTAGACGGGCTTGAGTAAATGCGTATAGTCCACAATGGCAGCAATCGCGCCTTGCTGATTCATTAATGTGGCAACATCGATGTAAGCGCTTGAACACCCTTGCGCCGCATATAGCGTGTGATCAATCAGACATTTCAGCCCTATCTCTTGATCAATATCAGCGCCGTCTATTTGTTGTGGTTCATCAAATGCACCGGATACATCAATAGTTGCCCAGGTCGTTTGTGGCACAAATTTGGCATCCACTAAACGCCACACCATTTTTCCGGCATTGGGATAAGACCAGGCATCGGGTAATCCATGGGCAACATTTTTAGGGGTGTAATGCACTTGCACAATCAGCGGATTAGGATCAACCAATTGAGGGTCTTGCCATAAGCAATGCGATACGGTATCGCACGACATCGTAAAAACAATATGCTTTTCTTTTAAAGTGCCATTGGCTGTAATAAAAACTTTTTGGTCATACGAAAACCATCCTTGCTCAACACCTTGGTTTACTAATGCGGCTTTAAAAAGATTGGCAAACGAAGCCGCCATTGGTACAACATGTTGTGTCGCCGCAGATAACAGACTCGCCTGAGATAGATTCTCTGGATAAGCACGAATGGCTAATTGCGGCAAATTACGTGCGCCTGACAAAGCTTTCGCGTGAATGTTGGCGCTATAAGACCCAACAGCATTGAGCTTTAATGCACTGATTTTTGCGTCCAGTACTGAGGTAGGCGAAGCCCCACTCGTTACCGCCTGGGTTACGACTAAGGTCTTGCCAGAAACGGTGGAGACACTTCGTATGGGCGCTGTTATTTGCGCGTGTACCCATACAGGCATCACCAACAAACATGCGAGCAGGAGTGCGCAGTGACGCAGGCGAGTAAAAATAATGCGCATCATGAGGTCTACGCGTAATTACAGTGAGCTACTTGGAGTAGAAGCCGCACCAAAGTTTGGACTTGGCATGATAGGTAAACCTTGCATCGGGATCGCTTCTCCCGCCAAATTTTCCGTCGCTGTGTTTGCATTGCTAGGAAATGGGGCTGGCACAAAAGCCCCCCTTCCTATCGTGCTTTCAGACGATAAGACTGTGGGCATCACACCGGGCACTGTCGTTTTCTCAGATGAGGCGATTCTATTAACAGGCGTAGTACTGCGTTGAATCGGTGTGCGTTGATCATCTAACTGAATATATCCTTCACTTACGATCATAGGGGTAGCCGGTGCCATAAGGGTTGCAGATAATCCATTGGTTTGTTGGCCAAGTGTTTGACGCGGTTGTTTTTTACTAGCGGCTTTAGCTATCTTTGATTTCAGCACAGCCTCTTCATAACGCACCCTCTTTGCTGCAAGTTCAGCTTCTTTTTCTGCGGGAGACACAGACGGTGCTTTTAGCTTTTCCAGCGCTTGAGCTTGCTTTACTTTTTCATCTAAATATTTTGTGACCATCTGCGCTTGCTCGGTGGCACGCTGCATTTGTTCGTATGACTGGGGTTGGCCGGTTAATGGATTGACCGCGCTATCATTGATCAACGAGGACGTGATGGGTGCTTGCGTGTTCTGCTGGGATAATGATTGCGCCTGGGCAGGCATCGTAGTTATAGCGATCGCGAATAGCGTCAACAAAGGTAGCGTCAGTGTAGGGGTGTTTTTCATGGGCATCTCCGGTTAAAAAGTACTGGTAGCTGTTTGTGTAAACCGCTCACCGTTCGGTAGCGTGGCGGAAACACGTGCGGTAAAAGGTGCGGTTCTCATCGCGACTACGGGGTTCGCAGGCGATCGCACTGCGGGTGAGCAATTATCAAATTGCAGAGGACGGCCATACCCATCTAATAAATCGTGCTCCCCAAAACCTAAAAATCCATTGGGTATTGATGTGAAACCTGTGCACCCAGCGTGGGTGCTCGAGCTTGGTACATTTCCACCCGCATTTACTCTGTCCCAGAGATGGGGTGGTGTACCCGCATTGGCAAAATAATCAATCGAGATATCTTGTCCCCCATCAGCTAAAAAGCGAGCAGAAAAATATGCCTGATAAGCCGATACCAAATGACTGATGCGCTGCTGTGTTTTTTGCAAAGCCGCTACTTGAATTTGAAAGCCATCTACTAAAATGCCGCGATCATCCCCACAAAGCGTTAAATTGCCAGTGCTATCTAAACCCGATGTGCCACACGTATTGCTCGTATCCACACGACCATTGGCTGCGGGTGCCACAATCGCAATTGCGTGATAAGCAATCGATGTGCCGTGAAATGTGCGTTGCAATCTAGGCGAAATAAAAATACATAGCGGTGCTTTATAGCCATCTTTGATCAACAAGGAAGATGACGTTGTGGCGTAACGTGCGATCGGGGTAAGTGCTGCATCAGCAGGCGAACATCGCCCTGA
>JADYYQ010000123.1 GCA_020853585.1 Ottowia sp. | reverse complement strand
CTATAACCGGCAGCGGAGACATTCAAGATTAGGTTACTTGTCTCCCGCTGCATTTACTAAAAAATTTCATGCAGCTTAAGTAGTTTTTTGAAATGCGAGTGTCCGTTATTGACAGTACACCTCAGTTGAAGATTTGAAATAGCGGGGGACGCCACGCGTTATTTTCCGGTGCTGCCAAAACCTCCCGCGCCGCGTTCAGTTGTAGAGAAATCTTGCACGATATTAAAATTAGCTTGTATTACCGGGACGATGACGAGTTGGGCAAATCGTTCCATAGGCTCAAGCGTAAAGGGTGTGATACCGCGATTCCAGGTGCTCACCATCAGTTGACCTTGATAATCTGAGTCGATGAGTCCGACTAGATTGCCTAGCACGATGCCATGTTTGTGCCCCAGACCAGAGCGCGGCAAAATAAATGCAGCGTAGTTTGGGTTAGCTAAATGGACAGCTAGCCCGGTTGGAATAAGGTGGGTCACACCCGGTTCAAGCACCAGTGCTGTCTCAATACATGCGCGCAAGTCGAGTCCGGCACTGCCTTGCGTGGCATAGGCGGGTCGTTGTTGTTGCAGGCGTGGATCTAATATTTTGACATCAATTTCCATAATAACCTTGTGAGTGATGAGAGGGATGTGTAATGCGTATTCAATCATAACGATGTGACTGACATGATATTTTTACGCATTATTTTTGTGAGCGAGTGGGTGATGCGCGGTGAACTGAGCAATATGCCGCAATTATGAGGTGCTTCCGTGTTTAATTAGGTTTTGATGCGCGTGCGTTGAAGCGTTGGGCAATCGCACTAATAAGTTGTTGCGCGAGTATATATTTGTTCGCACGAGGGAAATGTACGCTGCCTTTTTCATCCAATAAAGTAAGCGTGTTGTCGTCGCAGCCAAATGCACTGGGACCGTGGTTGGCAACTAAAAGGGGAATGCGTTTTGCGATACGTTTAGCGCTGGCATATTGCTCGATATGCTCGCTCTCTGCTGCAAAACCAACACAGTAAGGAGGCGTAGGGCGTTGTGCAACAGTGGCGAGAATATCGGGATTGAGGACCATAGTAAGCGTGGGTGGTTCGCCCGCTTGTTTTTTGATTTTTTGAGGGCTGCTTTGCGATATATGCCAATCGGCTACAGCGGCAGTTGCGATAAAAATATCTGCGCGATGAGCGCGATGCATCACCGCGTCGTACATTTGCTGCGCGGTAACGACATCGATACGTGTTACCCCTTCGGGGGTGGGTTGTGTGCAAGGTCCGGCGACCAGTTCAACGGTGGCACCTGCCGCATATGCTGCGCGTGCCATTGCAAATCCCATTTTCCCAGAGGATAAATTAGTGATGCCGCGCACCGGATCAATGGGCTCGTAGGTAGGGCCGGCGGTGACAAGCACATGTTTGCCTTGTAGTACTTTGGGTTGAAAAAAATTTTCGAGTGCAACTAAGAGTTGTTCAGGTTCGAGCATACGGCCCATACCATTTTCGCCACATGCTTGTTCACCGGTATTGGGGCCCAGCAGATGTATACCATCGAGACGCAGTTGCGAGAGATTACGTTGGGTGGCAGGGTGTTCCCACATTTGACGGTTCATGGCGGGGGCAACAAGTAAAGGGCAGGTACGCGCAAGACACAGTGTGCTAAGTAAATCATTACATAGGCCATGCGTGAGCTTAGCTAGAAAGTCGGCGGAAGCGGGGGCAATCAGCATGGCATCTGCTTCTCGAGAAAGCTGGATATGGGCCATATTGTTACTGATCCGCGCGTCCCATTGATCGGTATATACCGGTTTTCCAGAGAGGGCTTGCAAAGTGACGGCGGTGATAAATTCGGTCGCCGCTGCGGTCATCACAACTTGTGTTGTAGCGCTTGCTTTATGCAGCAGTCGTAGTAATTCGGCGGTTTTATAGCAGGCGATACCACCGGATAGGCCAATAAGTATTTTTTTGTTATTGAGCGTTGTCATCTGTGTGGGATTATCGTGATGGGGTTAACACGTCAGTGCAGGCTTGTATTGATGGCATGTTACAACGCTTCGTAACTGACGTGGTTGTCTAAATGAATAAACGATTTTATTGCGTTATTTTTGTTTTTTTATCCGTAAAACTTCATCGAGGATGAGTGTGATCACGCCGATCGTAATGGCGCTGTCGGCAATATTAAATGCGGGCCAGTGCCATGTGCCAATATAGGCATCGATAAAATCAATCACGTAGCCATAGCGCAGTCGATCGATAACATTGCCAATTGCGCCGCCAAGCAGCATTGATAATCCGACACAGAGCCGCTTGTTGTACGGATTACGCAATAGCATATGGCTGATAAAGAGCGTGGCGATAATTCCAATAAAAGTAAAGAACCAGCGTTGCCATCCTCCGGCGCCGGCGAGAAAAGAGAAAGCAGCACCTGGGTTGCCGACTAATACAAGATTGATGTAGTCGTTAATGGGGTGAACCTCTCCAAAATAGAATGCAGCGACGATCGCCGCTTTGCTCCCTTGATCTAATGCAATGATGAGTGCCGATAGAGCAAACCAGGGGAGTGCTAGCCATTTTTTTTTCATGCGATATCGCGAGTTTCGCCCGCGCCAAATAAGTTGCTTGTGCAGCGTGCACATAATGTGGGATGCATCGTGTCATGACCGACGTCGGCACGATAGTGCCAGCAGCGCTCGCACTTTGCGTGAGGCGACGCGGTGACACGTATCGCTTGTTCACCCGATGTACAAATAGCACTTGAGGTAATTAACACGTAACGCAGTGCATCGCCAATGCTATCTATTGCTGTGTGTGCCGCACCGGTATTACTGATGGTGACTTCGGCTTGCAGGGAGGAACCAATGGTGCCGACAGCGCGCGCTTCTTCGAGTGCTTTTGATACGTCGCTGCGTACAGCACGAATATGGGCCCATTTTTCGAGTAAGAGAGCGGCATCATCTATTACCGGAAGGGTGTAATAGGTTTCTGTAAAAAGGGTATCTTTGCTTGTGGTGCCATGTTGAAATATTTGCCAGGCCTCTTCTGCGGTAAAGGAGAGGAAGGGTGCCATTAAGCGTAATAGAGAATGCGTTATATGGAAGAGGGCATTTTGTGCCGCGCGTCTTGCCGGCGCGTTAGGTGCCAGGGTGTAGAGCCGATCTTTGAGAATATCTAAATAAAAGCCGCCTAACTCTTCGGAGCAAAAGCTTTGTAGGCGAGCAACAACGGGATGCAATTCGTATTGCTCATAGTGAGCCAATATATCGGTCTGTAATTGGACGGTGAGTGCCACGGCATAGCGGTCTATCTCTAACCATTGATGGGGTGGGAGTGCTTGGGTGTTGTGATCGTAGTCGGTAAGATTGGCAAGTAAAAAACGCAAGGTATTGCGGATGCGACGGTAGCTTTCAGTGACGCGTTTAAGAATTTCATCAGAGATGGAAAGTTCGCTGGTGTAGTCGGTCGCAGCGACCCAGAGACGAATAATTTCTGCGCCCATTTTGTCGGTGATTGCTTGCGGGGCAATCACATTACCTACTGACTTTGACATCTTTCGTCCATCACCATCAACGACAAAGCCATGTGTGAGAAGTGCTTGATAGGGCGGTTTGCCGTAGAGCATGCTGGCAGTGAGTAGCGATGAGTGGAACCATCCGCGATGCTGGTCTGAGCCTTCGAGGTAAAGATCTGCGAGCCGTCCATTAGGTGTGTTTGCACGGGGGTCGTAGAGTTGTGCTTGATGTGAGCCACAGATAACGTGCCAATGGGTTGTGCCAGAGTCAAACCAGACATCTAATGTGTCGCGATTTTTTTCGTAGTCTTTGGCCTCTTCACCTAGTAATTCTTGTGGCT
>JADYYQ010000122.1 GCA_020853585.1 Ottowia sp. | reverse complement strand
CCAATACAAGTTTGACCGCCTCGCCGCGATACTCTTTTGTGTAGCTTTCTTGCTTGCTCATCCTTGCTCCAATTTTAGGTAATATACCAAGTTGGAGTGTCCGAATTTGTCAGGCTACCTCATATCATCATGGCCAAAACGATACCATTAATGTCATTACCGCCACTATCTTACACCCCTAATCTCCCCTAAGATACGTTCTTTACTACAACAACCCAAAGGAAAACTATCATGGTTAACGTTGCGATTCTTGCTCAAATGAAAGCTAAACCAGGTAAAGAAGCGGCAGTCGAAGCATTTCTGAAAAGCGCTTTGCCCCTCGCCAATCAAGAAGCGGGAACGATTGTCTGGTTTGCAATCAAATTAAGTCCATCCACATTTGGTATCTTCGATGCATTTGCCAACGAAGCGGGACGCGATGCACATCTGTCCGGCTCAATTGCAGCGGCTTTAATGGCCAATGCTGCCGAGCTGCTCGCTGAACCACCGACCATCGAAAAAGTTGATGTATTAGCAGCAAAGTTGCCAGCCTAAGCATAGACACTAACAGACGTGACGCTCACAAGGCTCACGTCTGTCAGCGCACATGCCCGTAAACCCCATCAAAAAATTAAGCTCGTTTCGTTATATGAGCCAACAAATACCCTCATCTATCAGCTGATAGACCCATTGCAGCCTTTTGCAGGATGCCCCTTTTTTAATACAGCTTAAAAAGCAGATCGATACATCAGGATATTTTTTAGCGAAAATAAAGTTTATTTTTGCCAAAAAAACTTAATTATATTATTTGATAATTTTAAATAAGGAGTGCAAACGTCGCCTGCTGCTCATGCAAATTAGAAGACGACTAAGCGAGTAGCTATCCTTATTGCCACACTTATAAAATGCGGGTGCCACTAAAGCGTAAAGCACAACATAATCCACAACAAGCTCATCGCTTAATCACACAGCACCTGCGCACCACACAAGGTTAAAACATCTCCACACCTAGATTGTGATCAGCACACAGTAGCTCATCCTTCGCACATAATTTTTAAAAAAACAGCCCCTACACTGCTGCCGTCTAGTGCCATATAACTTTCCCCCTCGGCTTAAAAGCTTTTCTATCTATGGTTTTCTATTTCAATAAGATAGATGTTCTGTCTATTATTTTCGTTTTCAATAAAATTAACACTTCACCGCAACACAAGATACCGTTCTTTCGTCAACTAACGATAATAGAGGTCAAAATGTCATTAACCAACGACAACAGCATGCAAATGGCTCAAACAGTGAATAGCCAGCCAACTACTACTTATATCCCCAAATACAATGCGCAGGGCGTGCTGATTGAAGAAGATATGATCGTCTCAAATAACGGCCAACCCATCACGATATATGCGTATAAATACAGTGACCAAGGCGTTTTTACCGAGCAAGATATCACCAACTATGCGAGCAATGGCCAAGCCACTTCGACTTATGCATATAAATACAGTGCTCAAGGCATCCTTACTGAAGAAGATGTTATTGGTTACAAAAATGGAATCGCCTTTGAAAAAGATATCTACTCAGGCGCCGGCCAACCCCAATCACGCTTGCTGTACAACCAAGACGGCTCAGTCAAAGAAACCGACCGTTGGATTAATGGACACTGGGAAGCCATCACACCAACCCCTCCTACTCCGACGCCAGGGCCCGCGCCCACCCCAGGCAAAAATACAGGAGGGTTAAGTCAAAAGACCTTCGACACCCTGATAAGTCAACTGACTAACCCAGGACTAAAAAATGAAATAATCAGCCTAGCAAACTCTGGTAAGCAGCTGCTTAGCTATCAGTCGATGCTCGATATCATGAATACGGTGAGCAAATCAGTTGGCAGTAGCGGTCTAAGCGCTAGCCAATTTAAAGATCTGCAAAACTTGATTACGGCCATGGGCAGCGTAAGTAAAAGCAACGATTATATTTACAGTATTAGCAATGCCTTGGTCAACGGCAACCCCAGTAATGCAGCATGGACCGGGGGCGGATCCTATGCTACCGCGCTTGGCAATCTCACCGCCGGCAGTAGCGCAGCACAGCTAAACAAATTGATTGAAAAATGGTTTTTGGGTGAAGATAATCCTACGACGATCAATAACTCTCCAGGAGAGTATGTCAAAAATACCAAGCCACTATTTTCCTCCGGTGGTATACCGCTTGTCTCTGATGTAAATCAAGGCGGTTTGGGCGATTGTTACTATCTAGCTGCACTCGCAGACGTCGCGCAAGATGAACCAGAATTAATTAAATCCATGTTTTCCGATAATGGCAACGGAACTTATGGCGTCAGATTTTATAACAATGGTCAACCGGTATACATCACAGTAGATTCATATGTTGACTCGGCGGCTTCATCCAACTCGGTTGATAGCTGGGTACAGCTTGCAGAAAAAGCCTATGTTGAATTCCGGGCAGAAATTGGCAATCCTAGCGATAACAAATATAACGCGATCGCCGGTGGTTGGAGTAATGGCCTCACTGCCGTGACCGGGACCAGCATTACGGAATTTGATGCACAAAGCTACGCAAATGCTTACGCTTGGAATGCTGCTGTAGACAAACCCCTCATCGCAGCACTCAATAATAAACAAGACGTTTTATATGCATGCAACCAAGAAGTCCCCAGTGCCAATGGTCTAATAGAACTGGTTCCCGCGCATATGTATTCTGTCCTTGGATATGACGCGGCAACCGATGCTTTTATCTTGAGAAATCCTTGGGGAGGTCCAGGAGGACAGGGCTTTGAAGTACAGTTTGAAGTATCCAGCGCGCAACTATGGGGTAATGGAGAAAATGTTATTTTCATAGGTAACCGCCCTGCTTCATTAACCAACGCAACGCAAACAAAATCAGATGTAACGCAATTAATTCAGGCGATGGGCGCATTTTCACCCACTTCAGGAGCACACGTACAAAGCGCAGCAAACGCCGCGCATATGGGAGCAAAAAATAATTTATTTGCCGCAGCTCACTAGCATCATTAAAGCAAAAGATAAAAAATAGGTCTCAACCCGCTGCTCATTTTTATATTAAGAAATCATTGGCAGTTGCAATGATGCATTAAAAACTTAGTATCGATTTATTTCTTATAAATACTTGGTTTTCGCCGCAGTCGTCTAGCGGCAATAGAAGCTAAGAAATGTTTTAAGAGCAAGATTGTTTGAGCAGCATTTTTTGGGCCACGCACGCAACACGTGGCCCAATTTATTTTCTAGACAAATCGCAGCCGAACAGCAACTCAATTCAGCTACCACCACTTTTCATTTAAATATTTTCCGGCTATTGGCACGCAGCGATCTCGACATCGCACAAATAGCGGCCCCTTTAAAAAATTAATTAATGTTTAAGAAAACAAATCCATACAGTCATCCCAACAGTACAACGAAATAGCATTGCGCGACACGCATTGGATAATCACTTCACACATGGGGACTGCGCTCTTATTAAGACATACGCTCATCCATCCAAAAGCCATAGGCAGCTTGCCTGCCCCGCTTACCTCTCTATCAAGTTAGCTATCCATCTCTACGCAGAGATTAATTTTAAAGACGACAAAACCACGCCACCTATGCAAGCTAACATCCTAAAAAAGGCGCTAAACGATATATAAGCAGCGTAGAAAACTTATTACAGTTATCCATCACTCGCTATTTTTAGAAAATCATTGCTCTATCGCCAGAGAAAAATACAGTCAATCGCCATAGGTCTCAGCCATAGCTAGTGTCGAGTTTTCTTAAAAAGAAGGGCCTTTTAAAAGCGTTATTACGTCACTAAACCTCATAGCGAAGCAAAAACTATGTAGGGACACCATCTCTTTTTTTGAAGAACACCCCATCGTATCAAAGGTATGTGGCCCGCCCTTTACTTGAGACAGTGAAGCGCTGGATTGACATAGCGAGTAAGACTAAAGACTAGGCGTCAGACACCACTGATTGCTTTAAAAGAAGCGCAAGATAAAATTGAAAACAAAGCGGTACATTCTCAAAATCAGAGTGAACTGACATCAAAAAAATCCTATGCTTAGCCTATCGTCCCATCTTAGCGGCTTTGTACAACACTATGGGATGGGTACGTCTAAACCAGATTTCACAGCAGCATCAGACTAGCTAAAACGCTGAGGAGGCAGCGCATATCTAAGTAAAAAAATTTACTCAAAGCAAAAAAGCATTTGAGATCTTGTGAAGAACTATTGAGCGATCCAACCACAAATCAACTGACTACAATAGAAACCGCTTTACTCACCACCGATAACGCACTCGATACAGAAAGCCCATCGTTTATACATCACTACCAATATCGCTTCCATCTCATCGCAGACTCATGGCTATGCAAACTTAACCAAAGAATCTATCGCGCAAAATAGACTCACTATTGCTGATGGGCCTAATAAAACATTTAAAAAAATATTTTTTTAAGCAAAAACACCGTAGCTATTCTCAAGTAGCTTACTCGCAAGATAGCCACTGCTGTTCCAAAAATTGCTCCCTATATTCCAAAATGTCGTCATTTCCTCTTCAAATAGCATCGAGCCATCTATAGATGGCTTAAAGTATTGGGCAAACGAGGTCTCGCAAGACTCTAGCCATGTTTGGCACGCTGACTGACTTGCTGCTATTAACGTTGAAAAAGTCATTTTGCATCTCCTTTGATGTTAAACAACAAAGCACCGTCATCATGCACGCGATATTGAAGGCCTCCTAAAACACCTTCTGGTTTCGTACGATAAAACATTGCGCCTATTCAATGACAAGGGCAAATACAATTAAATAATACAATTGAAGGTAAGATGCGACGGCAGACGACAACCGAAATCCCGCCACAAAATAACGTTGCGTTACTCAGAAAAGAAAAGAATATAAGTCCTGCATCCCGCTACGATAAAAATATTTCCGCCTAACAAAAATCACTCTACTCACACCCACAGATCTAGCTACGTTCTATGCATCAACCAAAGCAAACTACAACAATCACTCTAGCAATCAATGCCATATTGATATCGGCTCGTGCAAATATGACTCTGCACTCTGGATCAGATGTGTACATCACCCCCGCGACACAAAACACTTGTTACACCCACAACACTTTATATAGAGACAGCCCATGCCCGCTCGCCTAGCAAAAATCACTCTCTCTCTTTCGCTTACCGCATTTGTTTTTTTAGTCACTCTCAACAATATTATTGACTACCCATCTAATTTTCTCTTCGTGCAACATGTGCTATCCATGGACACAACGTTTCCAGGTAATGCTTTGATGTCTCGCGCCATCCCACACCCCACTATTTGGCAAGTAAGCTATTGGCTTATCATCGTCACCGAAGGACTCACCTGTGTATTGCTATTATGTGGAACGTGTGCACTATGGCGTGCACGTCATAGCGACCATGTCACTTTTAATACCGCCAAGCGTCTTGTAACGCTTGGATGTACCGCTGGCTTTCTCTTATGGTTTGTGGGGTTTATGGTAGTCGGGGGAGAATGGTTTGCCATGTGGCAATCAAAAATATGGAATGGGCAAAATGCCGCATTTATGTTTTATATGACGCTGCTGGGCGTACTTATTTTTGTCAATCAACCCGATCAAGATCTCGCCTAAACTGTAAGGATAGATGGGCGCAAGCCAACATATATCGAATATGCATACGCAATCCAATGGGTCCTATTTTCACAATAGGCCCAGCCCATATCAAACTTAAATTAATTTATTTAAATAAGATATTGCATCAAGCGTAGTTGCACCTACGCTAATAGCAAAAAGATAAAAACATCACGGCCACCGCAATCGCCATAATAAACGTCGTCATCCAACCCACTATTTTTAATCTAAGGCTAATAACAAATTGTCCCATGATGTCTCGGCGCACCGCCATTAACATCATCATCACCATGATCGGCACTGAGATAACCCCATTAATTACAGCGCTCCAATATAAGGCCTTGATTGGATCAATGGGCGTAAAACAAAATGCAATACCAAGCAAAGTTGAAATAGCGATCATGCCGTAGAATTTTTTTGCCAAAACCGGGCTTAATTCCAAACCATTTTTCCAGTGAAAAGCGCCTGCCATCGCATAAGCAGCAGAACCAGCCAGCACAGGCACCGCTAAAAGCCCAGTGCCAATAATCCCTGCGCTAAATAGCCAAAAAGCAAAGTCACCTGCAATAGGACGCAAAGCCGATGCCGCCTGCTCCGATGTTTGAATATCCACAACACCATGCAAATTTAACGTTACGGCCGTTGTCAGCACAATAAAAAATGCAATGGTATTGGAAAACCCCATACCCACCATCGTATCCACCTTAATGCGATGAAAATTTTCTAATGCTTGGTCTGGTGCATTTTTAAGGGGCTTTGCTAATGGACTCGCTTGCTGTTCTTCCACCTCCTGCGAAGCTTGCAAAAAAAACAAATACGGACTGATGGTTGTGCCAAATACAGCAACGACTGTCGTAATAAATGCCGGCTGCCAAGATAAATCTGGCCATATTATTTTGGTTAATACATGCGTCCACGATATATTCACAACAAATACGATACCCACATACGCCAACAAACTCAGCGTAAGCCATTTCAAAATACGCACATAACGCTTGTAAGGAATAAAAACTTGCAACAATAACGAGATCAAACCAAAACCTAGCGAATAAAAATGCGCAGGCCCGCCAATCAAAAGTGTCAAAGCTCCGCCCATTGCCGCAATGTCCGCCGCAATATTGATGGTATTAGCGAACAACAAAAGACTCACCACGCAATACAACAACCAAGCGGGATAATGCTGACGAATATTAGTCGCAAGACCATGCCCACTCACACGACCTATTTTTGCACTGATAATTTGGATACCCACCATAAATGGATAGGTAAAAAATAAGGTCCACAGCATGTTAAAACCAAATTGGGCGCCCGCTTGTGAGTAGGTTGCAATACCACTCGGGTCATCATCAGCCGCACCTGTGATCAGTCCCGGCCCCAATTTTTTGATAAGCGTCGTATCATCTAATTTCGTCACTATGCGTGTTTTCAAGATAAACATTGACTCCATCGTAAAACATCGACCATGCAAACACATGCCTACATGTTCTCTATTCCTTATTGCGTCAAACACCCTCTCCTGCATTGATTCGCTATAAGTAATAGTTAGGCGAATCAAAATAAGCAATAGTCAAAAATCAAATAATGCACTTTACATACCAGTCTACGCGCACTAAACCATCATGGGCGCATAAGGCCACACAAAAATTGTGATAGCCAAAAGGAAGGTCACTGCGCACAATTTTGTCATTTTGCTAATTACCTCATCGTTCTCAGCATACGCCCAATTACTTTATTCACTGCATCCCTCAATAATCTAAGCTTTTTTCAGATAAACGCGCTTATCAAAAAAGTGCAAACAGAAAATATGTCCTTTATACATACACAGCATTTAAATATAGAAAATAAATAAATATCATTTTTTTAAATTAATTTATTTAAATTTCAAACAAATTAAAAATATCTCAAACCAAAAAAATCATGATTAAACACATGCTAAGTTGATAACAACTTATGAAAAACCCGTATAAAATGTTCTACTAAATTTTCCGGCGATTAATTGGGGACAAAAAATAAATATGAAAACACTATTTTTAGAATCAGCGCTCGGCAAAAAATCTGAATACGAATCACACTACAACCCCAGTAAATTATTTCCAATTTCAAGAAAATTAAAACGTGATGAGATTGGCGTGCCTGCCACGCTACCGTTTGTGGGGTATGACATATGGAACCACTACGAAGTCTCTTGGCTCAACCAAAAAGGCAAGCCATGTGTCGCCACGGCACAGATCACTTATCCGTGCCACTCGCCTAATTTGATTGAATCAAAATCAATGAAGCTTTACTTCAATAGTCTAAACAATACAAAATTTGAATATATAGATGATGTCAAAAAAGTCATCACACAAGATTTATCTAAAGGCGTCGGTACCGAAGTAGCGATTGAACTTATGCCGCTTTATCAAACACGCACCCTCGCACTTGAGTGCACTGTAGGCGAAAATATCGATGAAATTGATGCACACATCAGCCGCTATACCGTTGCTCCTGAGCTGCTCACCACAGAATCCGTACAAGTAGAAGAAATATTGTGTTCCGACTTACTTAAATCAAATTGCTTAGTGACAAACCAACCAGACTGGGGCAGCGTACGTATTGCCTACAAAGGCGCGAAAATCAACCGAGAAGGCCTTCTAAAATACATCATTTCATTTAGAAACCATAATGAATTTCATGAGCAATGTATTGAAAGAATTTTTATGGACATCCAAAAAAAATGTACGCCCGAAAAACTAACCGTCTATGGAAGATACACCCGACGAGGTGGACTAGATATTAATCCTGTTCGTTCAAGCCATCCCGTCCCATTTGAAAATATCAGGAATATTCGGCAATAGCACTTACCCAACATAACAGCACGAACAGGAGTCAGTATGTATCAAATCGTAGGCGTGGTTGAGACAACAAAAGAAGAAGGGCCTTCCGTAAGTGTCAGAGTTGCAGGAACCTCAAAAGTTTTTCAAAAAACAGCAAAAGAGTTATATGAAAAAAACTGGCTCGATGGTTTTTCTAAAGAAGATGTCGCTTATATTGGCGTCTTAAATGCATTCGGCAACAATGGCAGCCTAAAACAAGCCAGTGATCTCGTAAAACGTATTAATTTCCCCGTACACAACGTGATTGTTCTGGGCATGATGTTTGTCTGCTTCTTATTGATTTCAAACGTCACCGCTATGAAAGTATCAGCAATAGCGATCCCAAATTTTTTTTCATCCTCATCGTCTCCTTGGCTAATTGAATTTCCCGGAGCCCTGATTTTTTTCCCTGTTACTTTTATCATCAGCGATATTTTGACCGAAGTGTACGGTTACAAAATAAGTAGGGCGATTATTTGGGGTGGGTTTATTTGCAATGCAATATTTTTGCTTGGACTGATGGCCGTGGTAAAAGTATCGCCCTCGCCCGCTTGGCTAGCAACACAAGGGGATATTGCCAACGCTTATGAAATATTATTAGGCGGATATACCAGAGTATTTTTCGCCTCCTCCGTAGCTTATTTTTTTGGTGAATTTATTAACTCGATCATCATTGCCAAGCTTAAAGTAGCGACGTCAGGAAAATATCTCTCTGCTCGTATTGTCGGCAGTACGATTGTGGGCGCCGTTATTGATAGCGCAATATTTATATCAGTCGTATTTTATGGCGTGATGAGCACAGATATTATTGTGGCCATGATTTTTACTCAAATTGCCTTCAAAGTGTCATATGAGATCGTTATGCTACCCGTCACCTACCGTATAACAAATTATCTAAAGAAAAAAGATGGCGTAGATCATTATGACTTTGATACAAAATTCAATCCATTTAGCTTTAAAAATTAAAAATCTAAAGCCGT
>JADYYQ010000121.1 GCA_020853585.1 Ottowia sp. | reverse complement strand
GCAATCTAGGCGAAATAAAAATACATAGCGGTGCTTTATAGCCATCTTTGATCAACAAGGAAGATGACGTTGTGGCGTAACGTGCGATCGGGGTAAGTGCTGCATCAGCAGGCGAACATCGCCCTGAACCTGTCTGGGGTAACACAGGGAGCAGCGTCCCCCCTGCTGTTTGAAAGACCGCATCCTCGACGCTATCGATTAAAAAAGCATCATGTTGATAGGCTGTAGAGATGGCTTGATGGAGTTCATTTAATCGGTGTTCTGTATCCACTTTGGCTTTAATTTTGAACCAAGAATAAGGATCGATGGCCCAGATAATGATGCCCACTATGACAATAGCGATTAACATGCCAAATAAGCTAAATCCACGCTGTTGATTTTCTTTTTTCATGACAACTCCAACATCAATCCAGATAAATCGTAGGCATAGTGCATTGCCATCTCGCGGGTAATTTCGCCAAGTCTTACTTTCTCTGCTAACGTGCTGTTCAAGGTCACATGACCGTGGCTTTTGCCGGTCACCATGGCGTTACCAATATGGGTAATTTGATTTTCTGCAATGCTTTTTGCAATCGCACTATTGCTCACCAACAACTCGTAGCACATCACTTGTTTATTGACTTCGCTGGTATGGGGAATCAAGCATTGCGAAACAATGCAATTTAAGGTGTTGGCTAACCCGATTCTGGCCCACTCTTGATCGGATTCTTGGAAGAAGGAATTAATACGTGAGACGGTTTCTTTCGCTGATTTTGTGTGTAACGTCCCGATCACAAGCCGCCCTGCTTCTGCCGCAGACAGCGCAGCACGCATGGTGGCGCTATCGCGAATTTCTCCAAAGAAAATTACATTCGCATCTTGGCGTAAAGCGGCGCGACCACCCGACGCAAAAGATTCAGTATCTTCCCCGACCTCTCGACGCGTGATCTTGCATTGTGCTGCCGTCAATGGAAATTCGATGGGGTCTTCAATCGTTAAGATGTGGCCCTGGACTTGTTGATTAATAAAATTAAGTCCTGCCGCAGCGGTCGTTGATTTACCGGTACGCATCGGGCCGGTAATCAAAAATAAGCCTCTTACCTTGAGCAACTGCGCTTTAAAAATCTCAGGGAAACCAAGCGCATCAATATCTGGAATTATTTTGGGAATGCGCCGCGCGATCATGCCCAAATTGCCACTATGGCGAAATATATTCAGCCGTAGACGTTCATCACCTAATTCAATCGCCGCATCATGTTCATGACACTGAACAGTGAAATCATGACTGCCTTTACCCAGTGCTTCTAACAACAAAAGAAGATCACTATCTCGAATTCGTTGGGGCCAAGTCGCTTTCTCAAGATACAAAGCGCTACCACGCCGCACCCATGGGTACTCATTCACAGACAAATGAATGTCTGATACCGCTGGGTCAATCAGCGTGTTTAAAACAAAATCTTGCAGCGTCGTAATAGTCATAATGAATTAGATAATGACGGTTGCAAAAACCACAATCTCGCTACCCCAAGGTGTTGTGGTGCTTAATTGAACTTGCGCAGGGGTCTGTGGCGAAGCGGCTAGTACCGTGTAGTAATAACTTCCTCCCCAGGGATCAATAGACAAGTGCCCATCTGCACCTAATTGCGTAAGAAGCGTGGCAACAGGTTGTTTTGTACCCACACAAAACCCAGTCACTTCTGTTGGGCGCACTTGTGCGCAATGCTGTGGCGCAAAGCGATGCGCTAAATAAATTTGCGAGTGGGTTTTTGCTGCGGCACTAAAGTGCGCTTCGAGTAATAAGGCAATCTGTTTAAGCTGTGTTTGGGCGTGTTGATAGGCCTGCGTCTGTATCTCACGTGTAGATACCGTTTTTTGTGTCACGCGCGCCGGAACAATACGCAGTGCGGAAACACCATGATCAAACTGGGCCACTCCCCCTTGATGCCCTAGCCACACCACAATACTGCGCGCAAATACTTTGCCTTGATGTGTGGGGTAAGGTGCCGTAACGGCTCGTACATCCCACTTTCGTTTGATCCCTAATAAATCAATGGTGTGGTTCACATCAAAATCGACGCCGGGCTTATCTATCGCAAACAGATTCTTTTGATACCAATCCAATAAACTGGCAGCGACTTCATCGACATAAGCCTGCTGCTGCTCTTGAAAATGGTTATTGGCATATCGCACTAAGTTAGCGCGATAGCCATAAATGATCGATCCCGCCACCAACAGAATGGCCAGCATGGGTATCAAAAAAGCATACCCACCTTGTTGTGATGTGGGTTTCACGATGGGTTCGTTAATTGGTTTCATCAATTAATAACAACGCTTTACCCATCGTTGTGGAACCGCCTTCAGCGGCTGACAAAACAGCAGCGCACTTACCATTGTTAAATCCATCTACACCTGAATTAGAGGCGGCTTGATATTGCGCGCCATTACACCCTTTGACGAAAGATTTAACGATCGGTGCAGGTATGCCGGATGCCTCTAAGTAATAACGTGTGCCAATCCCTCCGCTGACTGACTTAATGGCAAGCGTTGCGCCATCGGCAATCTTGTCTACTTTGATTAATCCCGCCATATCCAATGGCTGTGGCTGCATATAAATGCCGCTCCACGTATTTGCCGTGATGGCTTGGCCGCATGAATTATTCGTATCCGTTTGTAAAGACCACAGATTTTTAGCGCTAAAGGTGTAGCAACCTGTGTCCAAACGCATATGCGATAGCGAATCGGATACCCCGCGCATATAGTTCATCAGCGCCGTCGCTTTAGCCATGCCATCAGGATTGGATGGCTTAATCATCCACCACGTCATAATGCTGAGTATGACCACACAGATCAGCATGGAAATCATCTCAAAACCTTTCTGACGGTGCTCCTTTGAGCGCAGCACCATCTGCCCGAAAGTGCTTCCTAATCCTACGAATACGTTTTGCATGTCTTGTTTCCTTTTTAATTTAAATGAGCGATTGAATGGCTGTGCCAAATGTTGGGTAATACGTAATTAAAATGAGTCCTAGCACCGCAGCACCAGCAAGCACTTTGGAGCCAATCTCAACGATTTCTGTCAGTTGTTGAGTCCGATCTGCAACATCCAGGCTAAGACCTCTGGTCATATCGGCTAACTCTTGAGTTAAATGATTGGAGATCATGCCAGCGCGTACCCCATCGATGACAAAGGTGGGGAAATTGGCTTTGCTTACGGCTTCTTCATAGCTAAATCCCCCTTGCAGTAAAAGACCTAAGCGGGTAAACATTTTTTTGCTATCCGCGCGCTTAGCGGCATCACGCAGAATATGGGTCGCTTCCATACCGACCACCCCTGCGTCGTACAGCAAAATAAATCCATTCCATAACGCGCCTTGATCTGATTTCACCGAAATTTCGCGTACCCAAGCTAGGCGGTCTACTAAACCGATAAAGCGTTCGGAGCGAATAATCAGCACCACTAAAACGGGCAATAGCAAATAAATGAGTGTTGCAACCGTCAGATGCGCATTGAATATTTCTGTGAAGGCATTGACCCATTTTGCAAAGTCTGGCGCACTCTCTCCGATCCCCATCTCTTTCATAAATTTTGCCGATTGCGGCATCAAGGTAATCAGGGCGATATACGTCAACCCATAGACAATCGAGATCAACATCACTGGCATACGCCAAATCCGCGTCATTGATGCGCGCATTTGTGATGAGCGTTCAAGCTCTGTGGATAAAGAGGTAAATGCTTCGCCGATGCTGCCAGATTGCGCTGCTGCTTTGACGACCATGGCATCACGCTTGGGAAAGCCAGCGGCGAGCATCGCCGTACTTTCATCTTTACCATCGCGTATACCTTGCAGCATCATGAGCGCGGCTTGTTTTAATCTATCGTCACGGATAAATTC
>JADYYQ010000120.1 GCA_020853585.1 Ottowia sp. | reverse complement strand
TGGTTAGCATTAGAAGCGTTTATCCATACATCAGCTTTATCCGAAACGCATCAAGAACTCGCACAAGTACATCAAGCCATTGCACAACATCAACTTGATGCAGACAAATTACCTAATTTAGCGAACACGCAAATCCACACAGTGCGGCAAGAGGCCGTTAAAACAGCCATTAGCCGCATATGGGACACGTACAGCACAGCACTTGGCATCATTGAATTAATCGGCTTAGGACAAGTTTTTGCACATAATCGCACATTCGACACCCATCCACTATTAAGAAAAGTTGTCGAAAATTTTGTCAGCCAATATCAAACACTTGCTCACCAGCTAAATCATCCTGAGCTACCTTTGATGCAAGAAAAGCTGCACCGCTATGGTGCTTTCTCATCAAGCGCACTCAAAAGTAAGCAGTCTATCGATCATGAAGCAACCACATCGATCACAGCAGCCACGCCTCAGACAAATCAAAATAGCAGTACAACTAAAGATAAGGCCACTTCAACAACGCACACCAATAATGAAATTAAATCAACCAAGACAACACAGGGAGATCCCTTTAGCGGCGGCCACTTCGTCACCAAAAATAAAATGCCCAATACCTATTGGGCCGAGTTACCCTATTTTTTTCCTTGGCTTTGCGTAGAACAAGCGATCAGCAAAAAAATAAACGCCGCGCGTATCGCTGCACATCTCACCCTGTTATTTAACCGCTCAGATAAAATTACCCACGCAAGTACGCTACGCAATGGATTACTCCAGTCCTATACCGTTACCTATCCAGCAGGATATAGCCCTCTCTTGATGGATAAATCAAAAGTCTTAAACCAGCCACTTAAACTTGTACATTCCCATATACAAACCCACACGATGATGGGTGATGAATTAAGTCAGCATATTAAGCATTTTCCAATGCTCGCAGCGCAAGGTCTGCAAGATGCTGCGATTGCCAATATTAAAACGTGGTTACAACATGCAGCCAATCACGTAAGCCCTCTTAATCACGTAAGCCCTCTTATCCCCAGAGAAGAATACGAAGCAAATAAAACGCGGGCTTTACATACTCTTTTTGCGCCCTTTTTTACGGCGACACAAAAAGATCCCACCCTCCAAAATCATTACTTTGGATTAAACACCATTGGTCGTTTATTACATCGCTTTGGTGACCTTGATATCGCGACTTTACCGTCTACGCAAAAAAAAGAAGGCCATTTTGTATTTCATCAGTTTGATATATTGGCCAATGATGCAAGCCAAGCTTATTTTCAAAGAAAAAATGCAATGGCCCAAACAGCACAGCATATTCTTTTCGCTTCGCCCATGCAGACTGAAAATATTTTTTCCGAAATGGGCGTAACGCCTCATGAAGTAAAAGATTTATTAAATCAAAAATTAACTGATACCCCCTACAGCATCACACAATTTCTAGCCTTAGCCACACCCGAGCGACGCATGGCATTTTTTAAAACCCACCCAGTCGGCATGATTTTAATGGCGCAGTACATCATGCTTATCAGTACAGCGCACGATATAAAAACAGTACTCACGCCTAAGCCTATTGCCGTCGATACGCTTTTGCTAAACAACTCGGCAACGCCCTCTCATATCACCCCACTGAACATCCAGGCAAAATACCCCCGCGCTCGGTTAAAGACAGCGCAGTTTGATACCCATCTCCAACAAAAGATAAGCGCCTAATATTCGCTCACAACACCATGTGCGATACCCTCTATCGCCAATATCAACCCAAAATAGGGCATGCGGTATTGTGCAGTACCGTATCGCGCGCCTGCTGAAAATCTATCTCAGGATAATCGCTACGATAATGCAAACCGCGACTTTCCGTGCGCTGCATGGCACTACGTACAATCAATTGCGCCACATACACAAGATTGCGTAGCGTTAACCAATCGCGATTTGCACCCGTCGTAAAATCATAAGCATCAACAATATGTTTTAACGCATCAAGATGCGTCGCTGCACGCTGTAACTGTGATGCATTGCGCACAATGCCCACATCATTCCACATCGTCATTTGCAATGCATATTGATGTGCACGTGCCACCCCCTGCCTCTCTTTGCTTGTGACATCAAGCGCTTTATCAAAGACCAGCGTATCTTCGATGGATGTCGCACTCGCTAAATCACGTGGGTAAGCCAAAATATGCTGCGCGGCGGCGGCGCTTAATACAAAACATTCAAGCAAAGAATTACTGGCAATACGATTGGCCCCATGTAAGCCGGTACATGCGACTTCCCCAATGGCATACAAACCAGGTATCTCCGTCGCCCCATCTATATCCGTCACAAGCCCACCACAGGTGTAATGTGCAGCAGGCACAATGGGTACTGCCTCGCGTGTAAGATCAAATCCTAAATGCAAACAGTGTGCTGTGATCGTTGGAAAATGTGCGCGAATAAATTGCGCATTGCGATGAGAAATATTTAAATACACATGACTTAACTGATGCTGAGTCATCTGTTCATGAATTGCTTGCGCGACGACATCACGGGGAGCCAATTCAGCATCCTGATGGTAAGCAGACATAAAGCGCTCCCCATTCGCAAGCTGCAAATAAGCGCCTTCGCCACGCAACGCCTCTGTTAATAAAAACCGACGAGACGCCTGATCGGAGGGCACAAATAAACAGGTGGGATGAAATTGATTAAACTCAAGATTAGCCACGCGACAACCCGCACGCCAGCCCATTGCAATACCATCCCCGCTGGCTGCCCCCGGATTTGTTGCATGCTGCCATATATGACTCGCCCCACCCGTTGCTAATACCACAACACGACTACGCCATCGCTCAACACAATGTTCGATTTCGTTATAAATCAATGCGCCCACACAGCTCTTTTGTGCCTGAGGCCAAACAGACGCCCCACCCCGATTAAGTTGATCAACGGGAGAAACAAAAGTCTGCGAACAAGAAGAATGTGCGACAGGCTTGCAAATCAAATCGATCGCAAAACGGCTTGTCAAAATCGTAAGATTAGGTATTTTTTGCGCTTGTGCAATTAAAGCATTTTGAATCGCAGCACCCGTCGCATCATCGGCATGCACAATTCGCCGAAAACCGTGCCCACCTTCACGTGCCAAATGTAAGCGAGGATGACCCGCTGAATCTTGCTCTTCTGTAAATGACACGCCTTGCGCAAGCAGCCAATCAAGTTGCGCACGTGCCCCTGCGGTAACAAACTTCACCACCTCATCACAGCACAACCCTGCCCCCACAGCAATCGTATCCTGCGCATGTGCCTGTGCACTATCACTTGCATCAAGTGCAACGGCAATGCCACCTTGCGCCCAATAAGAAGCACCATCGGGCAAGGCATCTTTAAGTAGCAAAGTAACGCGTTGAGATACTGCCAGTCGTATTGCCAACGACAATCCAGCGGCACCGGCACCTATCACCAGTACATCGGTGTTATGGTCCGTGAAATAGGGGGTCATAAAAAAAACATCGGTGAGACCCCTTCATCCTTTCGCGAACGCGCCACACTCTTGGCGCACGGAACACAGAAAACGGAATAAACACAAGCGTACATAGGTATTTCAAGTGCCGGCCAACAGAGCGATTGGCAAGTGCGGTCCGTTGTGCAGGAATCTCTATGCTGAAATATCATCACTAAACTGACACTATCCGCATCGACAAATCAATAGCTTGGATATGCTTTGTTAATGCGCCCACCGAAATATAGTCAACACCCAAAGCAGCTAATTGCTGCAACTGCTCAGCGCTCACGTTGCCCGATACTTCAAGCTGCACCTGGCCCGCGGCACGACGCACCGCGATCTCCACATCAAGCACGCTAAAATTATCCAGCAACACAATATCAGCCTGATAAGCAATGGCCTCATCTAATTGGGGTAAGCTCTCGACCTCTACTTCAATCGATTTACCCGGCGCATAATGCCGCGCAGCAATCACAGCAGCACCGATAGATCCCGCTGCTGCAATATGATTTTCTTTAATTAAAAAAGCATCGTACAAACCAAATCGGTGGTTTGTACCTCCACCGCAACGTACCGCATATTTTTGTGCCAGTCGAAATCCTGGAATCGTTTTCCGTGTATCTAATAAACGTGTGTGCGACCCGATCAGCAATTGGACATAACGACGTGTCACGGTTGCCGTACCGCAAAGTAGCTGTAAAAAATTTAACGCAGCACGCTCACCACTTAATAGCGCACGCGCTGGCCCCGATAAAGTACACAATGTGGCGCCCGCAGCAACCTCATCACCATCCTCATAACACCAGTGAATAGTGATCGTAGAATCAATTTGAGTAAAGACACGTGTAAACCAAGCGAGACCACATAAACACATAGCCTCGCGCGTTATCACTGTCGCCGTTGCCATGTGCATACTCGGCACAAGTGCGGCGGTAATATCGCCATGACCGATATCTTCCGCTAAGGCAGCATCCACCATTAACGCAATCACCTGATCAGGAATGGGCGAAATAATTTTTTTCATGACGCGCGAGTAAAGTCAAGCATACGCTGCAAAGGTTTCATCGCGCGCGTACTTAAATCTCCATCTAGGATAATTTCGTTACACCCCTGCTCTAAGCATTGCGCTAGTTTGACTAAAGAATTCATGCCCATCCAAGGACAACTCGCACAGCTGCGACAAGTGGCGCCTTGTCCACCCGTTGGTGCAGCAATTAAGGTTTTATTGGGAACCGCCTGCTGCATTTTGTAGAAAATGCCTTGATCTGTCGCAACAATTAAGGTCATCTGTGCAAGCGTTTGTGCGGCACGAATCAATTGTGCTGTCGACCCCACTGCATCCGCTAAGGCAATGACATCAGCGGGTGATTCAGGATGCACCAATACAGCAGCATCAGGATGTAATTGCTTAAGATCACGCAAAGCCTGCGATTTAAATTCCTCATGAACAACACAGGCGCCCCCCCACAGCAACATATCTGCCCCTGTTTGGCGTTGAACGTAATCACCCAAAAAGCGATCAGGGGCCCAAATTAATTTATGACCTTCGCCATCAAGATAATCCACCACCGGCACCGCGATACTCGAGGTCACAACCCAGTCAGCTCGAGCTTTAACAGCCGCTGAGGTATTGGCATACACCACGACAGTACGATCTGGATGGGCATCACAAAAGGGGGCAAAAGCATCGATAGGACAACTTAAATCCAAAGAACACTCTGCTTGCAAAGTAGGCATTAATACCCGTTTTCCAGGGCTTAATATTTTGGCCGTCTCCCCCATAAAACGTACCCCCGCGACAATCAGCGTATTCGCACCATGGTCTCGTCCAAAACGCGCCATCTCAAGCGAATCGGCCACACAACCATGCGTCTCTTGCGCAAGACTTTGTATCTCGGGGTCAACATAATAATGAGCAACAAGTACCGCTTTTTCGCGGACTAACAACGCGCGAATACGCTCACGTAAAACTAAACGTTCCGATTCTTTTAAAAGGACGGGCGCAGCAGGCCAGTAACCATCAACATAACGCGCAAGCGCAGAAGGGGAAGTGGGGAAATCTGAAATCACAATGCAATCGTTAAATCAACACACCAAAAAAATTAATTGGCCACCTTCATATCACCGTAGGGATCATGCATAAACGATATATCAACGGGTGGAGATGCACTATTAAAAAAGTGCAGCATCTTTGCCATCTTAAAAGCTGCCAGATTGTAGCTTACTACTCGCCCCTAGAACGGTATTGACAACTTAACTCAGCCTTTGCGGGACGCGAGGGTGTCGGTATGAATGCTGACCTATACCACCACTGCCTTGAAAAACATCCGTCATGCTGTTTGGTTCTACACCGGTTTAAGCCGAGCTTGCGTGGCATCAACGCATGACTGGCGACATGCGACACGCTCATCAACAACAAAACTACGTGTATCGCCAAAATCAGACTATCCATGTAGATCGCTGTCCTCATTACTACATTAGGATAGAAAATTGCTCTTTGGTAAATGTAGACTTTCCTGCTTCATTGGTCAGGCTTGGGTGTAGACCCACTTATGGCTACTACCCCAGGGTCGTGAGCGCACTCAATCTATTGCCATCAATGCGCAAGAAAATAGCCAGACAATGCGGGATGAAAAATTTCCATAATTTATCGTTGCCCTTCATCAGACACATGCATGCGGTACAGATTAACGCTCTATTAAAATATCGCTCCCAAAAATAATGCTCACTCAAAAACCATAAGGGTTTTCCCCGACGAATAAGTCGCCCCCCCTCCCCACAAAGCCATCGCATTAAATCTGACAGCAAATTCGTTGATCGATTTTGTTGACAACATTAACGCATACAAATTAGGGCGAAACGCTGAGTCTATTGCAAGCGCCTCGCCCAATTAATTATTAAATATATAATTAAATGAGGGTGTCATGACCAGTATTTTTTCACCAGTATCGCACCACGCAGTTACATCTCAACAATCATTGTCACACCAATACTCTCAAGACAACGGCTTTAATACTGAGCGCAGTCATACTATTGATCACTCGCCTATTCACACCAGCAATTCATCCTCATCTTTAAATAGCTTACAACGAACCGAATCTCGCGAGAGTGGCATCAACAGCTCCAGTGCTCCGCTTGCGAGTTTTACAAAAGGCGATGAGTATGAAGGAGATATTGAGGCCACAGATACTTCATTGAGCATGAATACCTATTTGGATGAACTAGACGCTAGCATGCCACCGCACACTTCTTCTATTGCGGAATTTGACCATATCACGACGAAGATTAATGATAAATATGCTTTATTAAATAAACCAGAAAATGTACACAGTACAGATGCATACTTTCAAAAAATCAAAACAAGTATTGATGCCATCCCTATCAAACTTGCGATAGAAAATACGCGCTCCAATAATAATTTCGTTGTCATCAATGATGAGGGTGTACCGACATTATCAGACGAGGCACTTAAGTTAATTGGTTCCGAAATTACTGATATTGAGAAAAATATTCGCTCTTTTGTAAAAAGACTAGACACTGATAAAACAAATTCAGTATGGACTGATCAAAGAATTTATTACGACAATTTAAAAGATCTTTCTGAAATCATGCAAAAAGAGCTTAAAAAAATTCTCGAAGAACTCACGACATCGCCTACGCAGCTCGCCTCAAATACACAGGCCATTAACCCAACAAGTTTTGATTCAAACAATACAAATAAATTATCAGTTACCAACACGTATTCGTCTATTACTTCATTTTTAACTAACCCATTACCTTTTGATGGAGAAAAAAATAAATTTCACAGCATCAGTGAAAAATTAAAAGAGTTAGATCTCAAGCTATCGCCACAAGAAGCGGATTGTCTAAAGGAGATAAGCTCGAGAATTGATTCCTTAGTTAAAAATATGACCGTAGCGCAACTGAATAGCAAGCGTGAACTTATAGAAAATCCCACATTAAGTCTTCGAGAAAAAACGTCGTTAAGCCAAGCAGCAGGCTATTTGGCGGGGTACCAAGAAGTTAAAAAAATAAAAATTGACCTCAAAAATCTCGCTAGCCGAATAGAAAAACAAAGCACCGAAAATAGCTTAAGTGACACGCTACGCGATTACGCCAGATTATTCAGAGCACAAGGGCATCAATATAAAGCCCATATGCTTGTTGAAAATTTAGGTGCACACGCTATTTTTATAGAAAAAAATCAGTTTAAGGCACTCGCCAAATCACCCCGGCAAGGTTCTGAAATAAATCTAAAAAGCGGCATCGAACTCAAAGGGGGTGGCAAACTGAGCATTTCACACACGCCGGTCAGCTTTTCTTTAACAGCCAAAATCGGCGGTGAAAAAACGGTAACCATTAGCACGTCTAGCGATGGAAAAATTACTGCCCAACAGGAAAAAAATATTTCTGCTGGCGGTGAAGCTAATGCGATGCTTTCAGCAATCACCGCTACCGCGTCCGCTGTGACAAAAAGAACGGCGTCTTCGCATACTTTTGAAGGAACGAGTTTAAAAGATGTGTCTACCCATCTCGCACTAAAAGATAACAGTGACCGCATGCTTCCGCAGACTGTGCTGGCTCACCCAAAAATACAAAAGCTCCATCAATTTTATATGTCAATCAAAAATGCGGGTAACAAGGCAGCTGGTTTCGAGAAAGAAGATCCGCGTGTAGCCATCTATGGCACCATAGAAACACTCGAAAATGCGAGCGGTAGCCGATCGATGATTAACAGCATGTTGAAAAAATTAAATATTCACTTTGCTGCTCAGCAAGAATCTTCTACCTCATCTAATCTTTTTACGCTTAACGAGATTGCCCCTCTCTCAACAGGTAGCATCGCTGCTTCTCAACGGGGCACAACACATGCTCAAAAAAATCCCTCTGAGGTCATCACCGCAGAAGTTAATCTGACAGCAACAGCCAGCACAAGCGGTGCACATAGCGAGTTACCCAAATCAGCAGCACCATTTAATGGGATATTGCCGAAAATAGATCTGAGTATGGGCGCCGCCTATACTTATACAAGCTCGCTACTTAATCAAACAACGCTTGAGCCGACACATCAACTTATGTCGATGGCACATACACGCTCTTACAAAACCAGCTTAGATATCGCTGAGCAAATCAGAACATCCGTATGGCAAGCAAATGGAAAAGGGGGGAAAGCATTACCTGCTCATTTAGAGGATGCGAATAATCTCATTTTAAAAATAACAAAAGAAAAAAATGAGCCCTTTACAGCAGATCGCCTGGAACAAAACCTTACTCAAGCAACGAAAGCATTAGAAAATCTCAAGGAGAGATTTAACAAATTTGAAGAGGCAATCCCTCTTTTTATGGAGGCCACACTCGATACAAAAACTTTATCGAATAGCATCAACAACAGGGTTCGGGTCACGGATATGATGCATCCCCACTATAAGAAAAACTTTAATGCAACGCTAACAGATATTGTTGCGCATCAACTCGACAAAGATAAGCAATTACAACTGATCGATACAAAGGAATTAGTATCTACACACTATCCGCGTCAATTGCCTCATTCGCTCCATTCAGTCGCTCAAGATACGATAGGTAGGGTGTGGGATACATACACGTCAGCACTCGGCATGATCGAGCTGGCCGCCTTAGGAAGGCTCCCCGAGTCTTATTCTCTTGTTGAAGGCAATCTTCAATTACAAAAAAAGATCGAAGATTTTGGCACGCAATACAAAGCGCTAGCGGATAAGCTAGCCAAACCTGATCTTCCTTTGGTCTTAGATAAACTCTATCGTTATGCCTCAATAATATCGCCAGATATCAGCAAAAAAACTTCCCATACAATGAAAGTGGAAGGCACTCTTTCACTCAACACACCTGCCCCATTACGAGGGATAACACCCAATATACCAACCGATACTGCTGGGGAAGTACAGCACAAAAGTGGTACGGCGAAGATGCTCGAAGCGAGTGGCAATGTAAGTACCAAAGAAACAACACCGGAAAAAACAAACAACCCTTTTAGCCATAATTCTTCGTACACGGTTAATTTGAGTAACTCAATAGGATCAATCCTGAATGGAAACATCACTCTACCCCTTGAATTAAGCGCGCATGCTTCAGCAGCGGATATTGCATCTAAATGCATCGCCAGGTACGGCGCGAAATTAGAACACTATAACGCTGCATTCAAGGCTGTCGCCCAAGCGATTAGAGATGATGACGGCTCACCCCAAAGCCCTTCCAGCACAACGATCGCAACAGGACCGTTTCTCAAAAATGCAGGACTAGGCGAAGAAAAAAGTCGTCCCGCAACAATTACGATCAATACCACCAATGGACAAATAGAGTCCATCGCTGTCACCCTCTCAACCATTAAAGAGCTCAAGTTAGCGACACCCGATGTGGGGCCATACTGCGCACCAAGTGCTAGCGCGCAAGCCACTTACTCAAAATCAGAAACGGCTACGCATACTGCGATAAATATTATGGGGCCTGAATTTATGTATAACATCCGTCAATTGGGTGAGTTAAAAAAATACGATCTTGATAAAGAACAATTTAAAGACATTGAACAATATCTATCTACGCCTACTCCCGACACCGCGGGATTAAAAAAACTATTTACGCCTTTTTTCGAAGCAGCCCAATCAGATAAAAGTGTGTGTCATGAATATTTCGGCGCCAATGCATTAGGGGGCGTATTAGATGAATTCGCTGCCACTGCTCAGCTCACCCAAAATAGTCCTATTCAATATCAAGGCCGAGATCTTTTCCATCCCACCATGCTTAAACAATATATTGAGCACAAATCTACCGAAATGGGTTTGGCAAAAAGCGTGCTCACAGAGGTGCCCTTTAATACGGCAGGAGTATGGCTAAAAACAGGCGCATCGCCAGATCTCATGGCTCTTTGGCTTAAAGAAAATACCCGAGATGGGAAAACAATTAGTGCTTTTTTGGAAAATGCTGACGCGAAAGACAGAATGGATTTTTTTACTCACAGCGATCTAGGCATCCAATTATTTGCTCACTATATTTTGATTCTTAATACAGGCAAAGATATCAAGAGCACATTTACAAAAGTTGAGTTAGCCCTCTCATCTTTTGCCATCAAACAATCTGCACCAGAAAAAACAGTGCCTGAGCATAACGACAGACGTTTATCTCAGCCAATGCCGTCTTTCAAGAAATTAGCCGCATAAGCTAAGCCATCGTTTCTATCGTCGGCGATAACAACAGGATAAACCGTTTTATTGAGCGTTTATCCTGTAAAAAACTTTTAGCCGACGTGACGGCTTTGTTCAGAAAATATAGCGCTATTATTTAATGCAAGACTTAAAAGAAACGCTTTTTAAATGTATTACACCAATGCGCGTAGCGTGTACGCAATGAAGAAGACACTTCGGGTACATACATCGTGTTCGCTACTTGCCCTCGACGTAAATAATATTTATCGAACACCGATTGTGAGACGCCCCATTTATTAAGAAACTGTCTCCGTCCATCATTTTTCTTTATCTTGCTGGTACTTGTTGATTGGAAATGATAGATCCGTGAATTGCCGACACCTAAAAACAAACGGCATCCTGCCTGCCAAAATTTCATCGACAAGTCATTATCACTACTCATACCCGGGCTAAATTCACTGCTATAACCACCTAATCTAATCCACCAATCACGATGCACAATGAGGTGTACTGTCAATAACGGACACTCGCATTTCAAAAAACTACTTAAGCTGCATGAAATTTTTTAGTAAATGCAGCGGGAGACAAGTAACCTAATCTTGAATGTCTCCGCTGCCGGTTATAG
>JADYYQ010000119.1 GCA_020853585.1 Ottowia sp. | reverse complement strand
GTTCCAATACAAGTTTGACCGCCTCGCCGCGATACTCTTTTGTGTAGCTTTCTTGCTTGCTCATCCTTGCTCCAATTTTAGGTAATATACCAAGTTGGAGTGTCCGAATTTGTCAGGCTACCTCAACGCAGAAATAAAACGTGAAGCGATTACCCTACATCAAGGTGCGCCGTTAAGCCAACCCGGGCAAAAACTCTCTCAAGAACAACAAACACTTCTTCAAAAAACATCACTCTACGCAGGCAATAGCGATATTCAATATGCCAATACCGGCGCACGTGGTAATAAAGCCCTCCATGGCCGTTGGACATGGCAATATTTTATCGGCCTATCACTTAGCAAACGCCTTGGCAGCAAACCCGCCTGGCAAGAAACGCAAGGATTATCAAAATACATTAATATTTAGATAAATTATTATAATTAATAGTAAAATTAACGGAACGCTACTCAAGGAAGACAGCCTCATGAGCTCTATTTTTCTTACATTACCAAGCAGAATAAGGGCTTCAGGCGCACACTTTCTTGCTCGTTTACGAAGCAGCATCACGCTAAAAAACTGGCGTATATCGCCACAGCAAAAATCTCTGCCTGCCCGTCCTGTATCTGGCGGGTTCGCCAACGATAATACGATCCGCATTATCTCTGCGCCCAAAAAAACGGATGCGCTCACACTCCTCCAACTCAAACAAAGTTTAAGCCCTCCGCCCTTTAGCCGCTCGCTACATGCTTTGCTCAACTTACAGCATTTGCAAGCGCAAAGTGCATTACATATTTTGCAGGGTGCCACGCAACCTAGAACCCAAGAAATGGATAGGCATATTGATTTTTTAAATGGATTAATTCAGAGCTTAGAAACAACCACGAAAATCACACAAAACCGTCTTGTCACGCGAGAAGAACTTAAACAAGGTGTGCGTGTAGGCAAAGATATGAGCGAGTTTATCGAAAAAATATTTAAGAAAAATGGGATGAACGCCTCAGTAGCACGACGCACAGCCAAAGAAGAATTTAAAAAAGCCACGTTACATTTACTTAACAACCGTCCATGGGAAACGATCCATAACGAATTTACGTATGGTGATAAAACTTTTCTCAATACACTCACACCTGCTGGGCAAATGAAATTGGGCACGGATGATATTTTCAAACTCTCCTACCAAAACAAAGGCATTAGCTCTGCAAGTACACGTGAGGTACAGCACGCCACTAATTTATGGCTATCAGAAATTGCAGAGCAACAACCCGATGCGCCCCCTCGCATTTTATTTAGCGGCCTCCGCCACGGTATTCTTTCCCCATACGGATTTGAAAAAGACGATATCCGACGCACTGACGGTGCGATTAACCGTGCCAAAGAAGTCGTGAGTGCTGCATTATTTCTTGATAAAGAAAAACTTGCAGAAGCCCTCAATGGAACAACCGTCACGCTACGTTTAAGCTCAACATCTCTTGTCACAGCAACCAATATTGGTGGATTTAAAGAAGGCCAACAATTAGCAGACCAGATGTATGCATGGAAAACACTATCAAGCAAGCCCTATACCACGCTTACGATACGTGACGAGCATAACGAATTAAAAACCGTCAGAGTGAAGCTAGAAGTAGCTGCCTTTAATTTTGGTGTTAACGAAGCCGCACTCAAATTAGGCGTATTTGGATTAGGTCATAAAACATCAGATCGCTACAATGCCATTGGACTAGCACAGCTCTTAGGCTCAACCGAGCCGAATACTCCGCTAGGCGGGTGGGTCGGTGAGTATTTGCAAAAAAATCCAGGGGCACATAACACCTATCGTGTTATCACCTTGGCTGAACAACTCAGAGAAATCTGGACAAAAAAATTGCATCATACTGATGGCGGAGAACCTTACAAAGCCGTGCAACGCATTGCATTACTCAGTCACGAAATTGGTGTTAGACCCTGCTGGAACTGTAAGAGTGGAAAAGACCGTGGAAGCTGGGCAGGCGGTGAGATTGGGCGTGAAGCCGTGGCGATGAGTCAAAGTAAACATGGCTTGCCTACACCACTCGGCCAATTACTCCCTCAGGCACAACAACAACTTCTGCGAGATATCACGCTGCGCCAAGGCCCGCTGAATCAAACTGCTAACACAGGCGCCCCTGGTAATAAAGTGATTAAACATGGGTTATTACAATGGTTAATCGGCCCATTGTCTTTTACTAAACGCATTGGTAACAACCGAGGAGTCAGCGATGAAATTCAAGGTCTATCAACGCTTATCAAATCGTAGCGAGCAACCACACAACGTCATGCATGCAAAAAGCCAGCAGAAAAATGTGTAGGTATCGTAGCTAAACTTAAGCTGACACAGCGCGTACTGTTATCCACAAAATTGCACACAGAAAAAACATACGATCGCCCATATGAGCTCACTACTCGCCACCTTATACGATGCACTCGACCTCGAGTTAGATGAAGATGCACCTATGCTGATGATAGATGACCATCTCGCTATTCACTTTGCCACCACCGAAACCGGCTTAGAAATGATTTGCCCTATTGGTCCTTTGCCTAATGATGTAGCCCAACTCCAACAACTCCTTGTCTTTAACTATCAAGAAAATGCGGTAATACTCGCCGCCGATGCTGACGCCGAGTGTTTGCTAGCTTTGCTCAAACTAGAGGGCGATCACAATGGCAGTGAACTTATTAAACACTTAGAAAAATTAATTGAAACAGCCAGCACACTTAAAGAAAAATTAACACAAGCCGATCTTCACACGCCTTTATTAAACGAGAAAAAATAATCTCAAAATAAGGCGTATCAAAAGCACACTGTGTGCATTACGCCTGGACTATCAAGACCAAGTACGCGCCCCACTCAGGCAAGCTTTAGCATAAATCAACTCACCTCTGTTTATCTAACTTATACGCTCACCTAGACAATCCCATAGGCAAGGGGCCGGTGGATACGCGTACCGATAGACAATATATCTGGTCGTAATGCAAAAACATCCGATATAAAATCCGCCAAAAAAAATACATCAAAAACAAAACGATTAAAAAATAAAGCGAACGCCCTCAGATAAGAGGGGGACTCTTTATAAACCATCTCTGTTTAAACAAAAAATTGCATTCGTGCCTGAACCAGTCACATCGCAAGAATCACCTAAGGTGGCAATAATGCATAAACATCTATCTTTTAAAAATCATTATGAATAAAAATTTACGACTTGCTTGCATCGCTGCCTTGTTCGCGCTCTCCAGCACAAGCACCTTGGCGCATTACGTCGTCCCTGGGTATTACCACATCCCAGGTCCTGAACATTTTTATCCGGTATGTGGCGTGCAATCGACTGACAACCTCGCACTGATATCTCCTCAAACCAGAAACTGTATCCGTTATGCGCGCGCGCAATCTGTCGCCACACTGTACCAACTTACCTTCAATCAGGCTTTGAGTTTGGTTCCTTACTAAATAACGCGCTTAGCCATATCGATTACATCCGACTTGCGATAAAAATTACGCAGGGGAAACAGGTATATTTTTCTGAGATGTATTTATTTTTTTCGGGCGTCCAGACCTTACACCCATTTTTAGAAAAAATGATGCCTGCTTCCCGCAACAAACCGATCATATTGATAAGAGAAAATAATGAGGATTTTTTTTTAACCTAGCCCCATCGCATACGTATGAAGGGAGGTTATTGGTGGGCGATAGTGGGATCGAACCACTGGCTTCCACCGTGTGAAGGTGGCACTCTACCCCTGAGTTAATCGCCCTCTTCGCTCGATGACACACCCGCATACGTATGCATCGCAACAAAAAGAGCGGGCATTATGCCCGCCTCCTATGCTTCGGTCAAGACGATGCGGGCGCCTCTCGCCACAGTGAGGTGCCTTTTAGTTGCGCATCTAAACGATCTAGTAACTGCTCATGCGCGGCTTGCTCAAGCTCACTGGCATATAACACCGGCAGAGAGAGCGATGAAAAATCAATTTTTTTAACTGATTGCCCAGCCTGACTAGATTGATCCAACACATCCATCGCAAGATTATTTTGCCCCCGTGTCATGGCAAGATAAACGTGCGCAAGCAATTGCGCATCGAGTAATGCCCCGTGCAAAGTACGATGCGCATTAGATACTTCAAGTCGCTCACACAATGCGTCGAGTGAATTGCGCTTACCCGGATAGCGCTTACGTGCTTCAATCAACGTATCGATCACTTTTCCGGCCTGGCTACGAAAACTGGACAAACCAAGACGTAAAAACTCCGCATCCAAAAACCCCAAATCAAACGGCGCATTATGAATAATGAGTTCAGCACCTTGCACAAACGCACGTAAATCTTCGGCGATATCCGCAAATTTTGGTTTATCAGCAAGAAACTCAACGGTCAATCCATGTACAGCAATCGCACCGGCATCAATATCACGTTCAGGATTAATATAAAAATGAATATGTTCACCACTTAAGCGACGATCTATCATTTCAACACAGCCAATTTCGATCACACGATCTCCACCCTGCGCATTCAGGCCTGTGGTTTCGGTATCAAGAACAATTTGTCGCATCACAAAACCCTTACGTAATAATATGCACAGCCGGTTTTACACAACCGATCTATAGCTTCATCTGTTTTCCCACTCATGCAACCTAAAATGATACCGATGTCGCATCGATAACAAAACACGCATTTATAAAGCTTACGCACATGTCCTCACCATGCTAGGTTTTACGCTGCCAGTACGATCTACAAAGCATCGTGCCAAAAACAGCACAGCCAGGCAGCACAACGCGTAGCAGATCATATGACATGGTTTACTGCATCGTTCTCTTGACGCAAAATTCCAGCGTGCCAGTGCAGTAAAAAAGATAACGCAGCGCGTACGGTTAAATGCACATCCTAACTTAACCTGCCGTACGATAAAGCGGTAATTGTGTAATACCCTGATTAGCTAACGCATCCGCACGTTCGTTACCACTATTGCCAGTATGTCCTCGCACCCAGTGCCAACGAATTTGATGCACTTGAGCAAGCGTATCAAGCTGCTGCCAAAGATCTACATTTTTTACCGGCGCTTTAGCAGCGGTGCGCCATTGGCGCGCTTTCCAGCCGGCAAGCCATTCTGTCATCCCTTTTAGGACGTACTGTGAATCGGTATAAAGGTCGATCACACAAGGCCGCTTAAGTGTGCGTAAAGCTTCAATCACCGCTTGCATTTCCATACGGTTATTGGTTGTTTCATGTTCACCACCGCACAATTCTTTTTCTTTTCCGTCGCAAATCAATAACGCACCCCAGCCACCTGGGCCCGGATTACCTTTGCATGCGCCATCACTATAAATCGTCACTTCTTGCATGGCTTAGACCTATCATAAGGGGTGGCGGGATTGCCCGCCGGAGAAAAGGAAACATTGCGCCCCCGATGGTGACGCCAATTAGGTTCAATTAAGTGCATACCACTGATACGTTTAACCGCACTCAGTATGTAGCCAGCACCAAATACTGGCCACCAACGGTCACCCATATGTTCCATAAAAGCCCATCGCGCCAACCATTTTTCTTGTTCAGTAGGAGGACGATAGCAACCAAAACGGCCGCCATCAATTTCAAAATCAAGTGATATTAGCCACTCTTTTATTCGGTGGCAGGCGATAAGTTGCGTGCACTGCGGCATCCAATGTCGCCCTAAAACACGCCTTACACCCTGATATACACCCCATAAACTGGCCGGATTAAATCCACTTAACAACAGTCTTCCCTCTGGGCGCAGCACCCGATACACCTCTTGCAACACAGCATAGGGAAACGCCGCGTGCTCCAATGCATGAGGCAACACAATCAAATCCATACTTTCATTCGCAAAAGGTAAGGCGTCAAACCGAGCTAAATGGCTAAACGGTAAGTGCCCACTCGCACAAGAGGGCTTGGCTTCAAGTACCATCGCCTGCTGGGAAATTCGGTTTTCTCGTAAACTACGTAATTGTGGTAAACCTAATTGTGCAGCTTGGTAACCAAAGGAATCAGAGACAAGATAATCAAACTGCGCCTGTTCCCATGCAAGAAAATACCGACCAGGTGGCTGCGCAAGCCAATGGTCCCAATCTATCAAGCAATTTACATATTTTTCTGGGTAGGGTGTCATGCAGTCACTTCGCGTCGAATCAGTTCCGATTTTTAAAGACAATTACGTTTGGGTGATCAGCAACGCACAATCTGCCGTCGTAGTTGATCCGGGTGAATCGGCTCCAGTTATCGATTACTTACATGATCATCAACTCACACTCGGCGCTATTGTAATCACACACCACCATGCCGACCATATTGGCGGCATTGATGGACTCCTTCGCGCCACCAGCAATGTACCCGTTTATGGCCCCGCAGATGAATATATTGATTTACTGACACACCGCCTGCATCCCAATGATGTAGTGCCTCTGCCAAGCTTAAATGAACAATTACACGTCATCGCAGTGCCTGGTCACACCGCCGGGCATATTGCTTATTATCTCTCAGACAAAACGGGGCAGACCGGTGTATTTTGCGGAGACACATTGTTTGCAACTGGTTGCGGAAAGTTATTTGAAGGCACAGCAGCACAAATGGTGGCATCATTGCGGGCATTGTCTGCACTTCCTACTGACACCAAAGTGTACTGTGCACATGAATATACTTTAAGCAATATTCGCTTTGCGTTAGCGGTAGAACCCAGCAATGTTGACCTGCAACACTGGGAAAGGCAGGCACAACAGTTACGTTCACAGGGTCGCCCGACAATACCAACCACCATTGCCCATGAATTGCGCACCAATCCTTTTTTACGCTGCCAACACGCAAGCGTCATCGCCGCAGCGCAGCGCCATACCGGTGACATACTAAAAGACGAGGTGGCCGTATTGGCCGCACTACGTGAATGGAAAAATATTTTTTGAGCCAATGAGGACAGCATGTTTTATCAAAAAAAGTTAACACGCATTCAACAACATATCGTGTCATATTGGCACCACTTACTTTGCGCTATATGGCTAAGCGGCTGCGCTGCACCCGGAGGACTTAACTCAGAACACGGCCAAGCACCCAATGTGCCGAGCGCCACGCAACCCACTTTATCGGAAGAGCAACGCACTGCAGTACCCCCAGATCACCCAAACTGGTCAGCACCGAGTGTCGGTGCATCGAATAACCCACTCCCTGCTAAGCAACCTTCTCCACTCCAACCCTCTCCACTTGCGAATGATTGCGACTTGCCGAGTGTCGTCGATATGGATACCCCCAATGGATTTTCTCCCTGCGGACCCGACAAAGATTTATGGCAAAGAATACGGCGTCGCTTTGCCATGAAAAACCTGGACGGTAACCTCGTTGATAATCAAGTCCAGTGGTATACCACCCGCCCCGATTATGTAGATCGCATGGTGTCACGATCAAGCCGTTATCTTTTTTATATTGTTGAAGCCTTAGAAAAACGGCAGATGCCCACTGAGCTTGCCTTGCTCCCTTTTATCGAAAGCGCATTTAATCCAGAAGCCAAATCACACGCTAAAGCAGTCGGCATGTGGCAATTTATTCCCAGCACCGGCAAGGATTTTAATCTTAAGCAAAATATTTTTCGCGATGAACGACGTGATGTACTCGCTTCTACCAATGCCGCTCTTGATTATCTACAAAGACTCTACAGCCAGTTTGGCGATTGGCATTTAGCGCTCGCCGCATACAACTGGGGGGAAGGGTCTGTCGCTCGGGCCATTGCACGTAATCAACGAGCAGGATTACCTACCGATTATTTAAGTTTAAAGATGCCGGCCGAAACACGCCATTACGTTCCTAAACTGCAAGCAGTTAAAAATTTAATCGCCGCTCCTCATATATTTTCACTTAAGCTTCCAACGATTGAAAATCATCCCTACTTTGTCACCGCTACAACGCGTAAAGACATTGACGTCGATTTAGCCGCGCAACTCGCAAGATTGCCATTAGATGAATTTAAAGCACTCAACCCATCCTTTAATCGCCCCATTATTATTGGTGCAACACAACCAAAAATTTTATTGCCATTTAAAAATGCAGAAATTTTCCATGAAAATTTAAATACCTACCGTAAGCCCTTAGCCTCTTGGACGGCTATTCGTGTCGTAGGTCGGGAGCGTATTGATACATTAGGCAAACGACTGGGTGTGGATCCTTCGATTTTGCGTACCGTCAACCGCATCCCAAAAGGCATGCGTCTTACACCAGGATCTACCTTGGTCGTGCCACGCACAACAAAAATGCGTGCCGATATTAGCCAACTTATCGCAGAGAATGCACAGTTTGGTATGGAACCTGATACAAAGTTACGCCATAAAATATATGTTAAAGCGCGTAAGCACGATACAGTCAACACCTTGGCAGCACGCTATCGTGTATCCGCTGCACATATTCGTACTTGGAATCGGTTAACGAGCAACGCGGTAACACCGGGTAAACAGGTCGTGCTGTATTTACCGAATCCACCTAAACGCATTGCTAAAAAGAATCGGCAAACCAAAATCGTCCAAGCAGCCGATCGTTAAAATAACGAAGGCCAATTGGGTAAAGCGCGACCTTAGCGCTAAGCTATTTAGTTTTCGCAAATCCCGCTTTATTGAGACAACAACATACATCACAGATATGTACGATGTATGTTGTCTTAAAACGCATATATATCCGCCATTACACGCCTGGGTGCCCTGCCTGCCCTACCCGTATTGTGGAAAAAGCGCGCCTGGGCAAATAGAATATTTCAGCTCAGATCTTGATGTCGCGAAAATATGTAAGCTAAAGATAAAACACGCTCGTGCAATGCGCGCAAAACACATAAGGAAGCAAACGTCCACCGTATTAGGCTTATTTAATCAATCTAATGAACGGATATTCGATCTAAATGCAGTTATTGCCATGTTGCAAGCGCAACCGCAATTTTGTCCTCAACGGATTTGATCGGCACATTCAAATAGTTATTAAAGAAAATTGAAAACACCAAAACGCGCCCATTGGCCGCCTTGACATAACCACACAACGAAGAAACAGCGCTTAATGACCCCGTCTTCGCACGCACATTATTCTCCGCGGCCGTACCTCGCATACGCCGATGCAATGTTCCCCCAATTGATATATCTGGGTTACCCGCAACAGGCAATGTTTTATACCAAGTATCAAACCAAGGTTGATCTCTTACTTTAAGCAACAAATCGCTGACCGTCCAAGCGGAGAGTAAATTACGGCGAGATAGGCCAGATCCATCCGCTTGGTATAGCACAGTGGTATCAATATGCTGGCGGCGTAAAAAATCAGCAACCGCAGCACGTCCCGCATCCCAAGTGCCTTCATTGGTTTGCTTACGCCCCAATGATTTCAAATACATTTCAGAAACAACATTATTAGATCGTTTCATCCATGGAATAGCGAGTTGAGAAAGGGGGCTCGAATAATGAGTGGTAATGGCTATTGCATCACTAGGTGCCGATACACCCACCAAGACTTGCCCCTTTACCTTCACATCATAGGTGTGTAAAGCCTGTGCAAAAAGATGGGCAACATATTGACTCGGCTCCCACACACTACTGATTAAACGCACAGGCATTGCATCCACCGCCAGCCCCCCAGAAATAACAATCTCATTTGTGCCATGTTTACGTTGCAAGACCAAACTATTGACGGCACCCTCTCGCATTGTTTTTGCTTGACTGGCGATCGTCAAATAATGATTGGGTGGCACCATACTCACAATGGCAGGGGCCTCTTTTGTTTTTGCCGGCGCAATAGAAACCAGAACAGTACCGGGATAATAATCGGTATCCGGTGAAATATTTACAGCCGACACTTGGGCAGCGTAATAAGCTGACTCATCGTCATGCGCCCAATCCTGACCCAATCGCTGTGTATCAAACCATGTGTCATCAATCACAATATTGCCTTCTACAAAGCGAATGCCACGCTTTGCAATAGCGGCAGCAAACGCTTCGTAATCACGCAGATGAAGTGTCGGATCGCCTGTGCCACGCACATACACATCACCATGCAATACCTCCTCTTTTTGTGCTCCGGTAATCAATACCTGTGTCTCAAAACGATGCTCATCACCCAAAATATCAAAAGCCGCTGCGGAAGTAAGTAGCTTCATCGTAGAAGCAGGAACTAAACGTTGCTTTTCATTACGCGCATATAAGGTATGACCCTGTGTCACATCTCTTACGACGATGCCAGTGGTTGCGCCTTCAAGCTGCGCATCAGCCAAAATTAAATCTAATGTGTTTTTTAATCGCTCACGGGCAGCAGATTCCGTATTGATAGGCAGCACAGTACATGCTGTACATACAATGCCTATCCATATTGCAAAAAATAATCGGTGGTGTGGCATCGTCATAAAAACAGTTTCCAATAAAAATTTAAACAGCTAACGTGATAGATATATTTATCAAACCGATATCGTATAGGGTACCGACAATACATTCTCTTTCGCAGCGTAAGCTTGCATACGCTGCTGTCACTCAACACCTCAAGCCTTTAATCGTAAGAGATATCGCCCATATAAATATGATAAGCAGATGACACCTTACATCTAAAATCTACTGCACATGCATCACGATACACATTACATCTCAGCACAATAAAAATGGCCTCGTAGAATAATCTAACGAGGCCATCACACGCGCGGCACAACACTTTTATGACGGAGTAGGCATCCTAAAAATTGCTATGTTATTAACACGCAATAAATGGATAACGTCTATCACTAATTACAATCTGATTTCACATCAGAGAACATACCAACAGGTAGACGGACCGCCCCATCTTTACATCCAAAATGCGCTCCATCTATTTCTGCCGCATGCCGTTGCGCTAATGTGGCATCACTTTTATCTAACTGTCCGAGTAAGCCGCCTACCACAGCAAGCACAGCCGTCGATCGATCAGAGGGCAATAAAATACCTGAAATAGAATTTGGCAATAACGTCAACTCCCCGTCCTTATAATTAAATGTGTAATTAACAGCCTCCCCCCCAAATGGAATCACTGGGTACTCGCCTGGCAAACTCGCGCTTGTCGCTGAAGTGAAAACCTCTGGCTCACTTATCAAATTCGCTACGCTTTCGCCGGGAATAAAGCCTTCGTAAGAAACACCCAACTCTGGAATTGCCATTCCCGCAAAAGTGGTCGCACTCTCACCCATCGTCTTTAATGAAACAGGCACAATCTTCCCAGCCTGCCCATCAACAAAGCTAACAACATAATTACCGCCACTGTTGCCATCGTTAATCGTCGTGCCACTTAAGATGACTTTTTTATTGCTCCCTACGTTTTTGTCGGTATAGGCCACCGTTGCTGCCGTTACCGTATCACCTGCGATAAGTTGCTTAGACAAAGTCGTGAGATCAATCGTTTGTGCGGTATAGCGTACACCCCCATCATAGGTCTTGACAGCAGCAGGTGCCGTTAAGCTCACTGCTTTGGCAGTGATGCTGCTTGTACTATTACCTGTGGTCGTCACCGCATAATTCGCACCGCTATTGCCATCGTTGATCGTGACACCACTTGCATTCATTGTCACACTCTTATTGCTGCCCGCATTTTTATTGGTATAGGCCAAAGTCGCTGCCGTTACCGTATCTCCTGCGGCTCTGTTGCAAAATCAGGCAATCGTCCCGAAGTGGGAAGTGTAATCCGTCTCATCCACTATACTTAAACTAATTATGAACAGTGATTTCAAGGGTCGCCATTTCGAAGGCGAAATCATCTTATGGGCCGTCCGCTGGTATTGCCGCTACGGCATTAGTTATCGCGAATTGCAAGAAATGCTAACCG
>JADYYQ010000118.1 GCA_020853585.1 Ottowia sp. | reverse complement strand
TTACATTACTCAGCTCTGTAGGTGCTAACACAGCAGAAAGAGTGGGCGAAGAATCCACTATCGAATTAATCATCGCGGGCGATGTCACAGCAAGCGAAACATCAATACGAGACAAAAAATCAGCCTCCTGCACACTATCGGCATCTAACCCATTCATCGCAGAGAGTAAAACATCGGTGTCTTGCGCTGCGCTGTTTGATTTCAGCATAGGCTCAGCGCGCTTTTTCTCTAACGGCACCGTACCAATCGGCCTATTTTTACGTACACGCCAAGACTCAATTTTATTAAGCAACAGCACACCGAAAATAAGTGCTGCGCCGCTAACTAGCAAACCTAACTGTAATTCACTTAATTCAAACATCGGCAATTTAAGCTACCTCGGCAAAAGAAATAGCGTCAGCCATATCCACAGCCACCACCCTGGATACGCCTTGCTCTTGCATCGTGACACCGATCAGTTGTTCGGCAATTTCCATCGCTATTTTATTGTGAGAAATAAAAACAAACTGTGTATTCGTCGACATACGCCTGACCATTTTTGCATAACGCTCCGTGTTCGCGTCATCGAGTGGCGCATCCACCTCATCAAGCAAACAAAATGGGGCGGGATTTAATAAAAACATTGAGAAAACTAAAGCAATCGCTGTAAGGGCTTTTTCTCCACCAGAGAGTAGCTGAATCGTTGTGTTTTTCTTGCCTGGCGGTTGTGCCAAAACTTGTACGCCAGAGTCAAGAATTTCATCACCTGTCATCACCAAACTGGCTTGTCCACCGCCAAATAAAGCAGGAAATAATTCACCGAAATGCTGATTAACGCGATCAAATGTACCTTGTAACAAAGCTCGGGTCTCACTATCGATTTTACGAATCGCATCTTCCAACGTATGACTTGCGGCAATAAGATCCTCTGACTGCGCATCTAAAAATGTTTTGCGCTCTTTGGCAACTTGAAGCTCTTCTAATGCAGCCATATTAACGGCGCCCAGCGAAGACATAGCGGTTTGAATACGTGTCACCTCCGCCGCTAAATTAGCAGGCGTTAAATTAGGCGTGACCATTTGCATCAACGCGACTTCATCAGCTTGGGCATTTTTTAATTGCTCAGAAAACTGCTCTTGCGCAAGACGTGCTGCTTGCTCTTTAAGCTGCAAAGCAGTCATGCGATCACGCATCGGTGCCAAGCTATGCTCCAAACTTAATCTGGATTCATCAGATTGACGCAATTGATGTCCTAAATTATCCATATCAGTACGTACCGCCACCAGTACCGCTTCTTTAGCCGCACGCTGCTCTAAGGCAGATTGCAAGTCATTTTGCATCATTTGCTCATCAAACTCATCGGCTTGCCCATGCGCATCTTCGAGGCTAGTGATCAAGTACTCATCTTGTTCATTGGCACTCCGTACAATTCGCTCAAACTCAGCGATACGCTGCTCTAAATTACGTTTTAAAAAATTAGCTTCTTGACCTTCGTGCTCTAAAGCACGCAATGTAGAACGGGCAGCCAATAATTGTGCATCCAATGCATCAAATACACCTTGACTCTCTTGATATTGCGCCTGCAATGTACCCAGCTGTGCATTATTTTGACGTAAATTTTCTTCTGCTTGCAGGCACAGGGCTTGTTGCTCTTCGCGCCCAAGCGCAATATCGGCTAACTCTTCATCAATCTGACTATTGCGCTGCTGGTACTGCGCCAATGCTGTACTGAGAGAAAGCACCTCAAGCTGCGTCGCATGTAAAGTTTGTTTAAAACGATCGACCTGCATTTGCAAATTGCGGACCTGTGCTTGGCATGTCTGATATGCAGTCTCCGCTTGTGCATTATTATTTTTAGCATCCACATGAAGCAATTGCTGCGCCCGACATTGTTTATCTAAATTATCAATTTCTTGCTCGCGGGCAAGCATGCCGTTTTTTTCTGAATCTTGCGCATAGAGCTGCACGGTACAGTGGCTCAGCAAATGCCCTTCACGCACCACCAATAAAGCACCCACCGGCAAATTATCTCGTGACGCTAATGCTGCTTCAAAACTATCAGCTAAATAAACCCCTGCTAACCAGTCTTGCAATAAAGCACGAACACCCGCGTCTTGCGTTTTAACTAACTGAAGGAGAGGACATCCGGCTAACTTAGGGACCGAAGTCACGCCTAATGGCGGCGAGTAAAAAGCAATTTTTTCGGGCGGCACACTATCAGCAAAAGCATGAGTGGCGTTTAAGTCAGTCACCTCTATCGCAAATAAGCGTTCACGTAATACGGCTTCTAGCGCATTTTCCCAACCCGGGTCAATTTGAATTTTTTCCCACAAATGAGGTAAGTCATTTAAGTTATGTTCAAGCAACCAAGGCGCAATCTTGCCTTCCGTGCGCAGCTGCTCCTGTAAGGCTTGCAACGCCGCAAGACGCGCTTCCAAACGTGCAACTTGTTCTGCGGAAAGCACCACTTGCTGTTGGCGATCCGCGCGCGCCAGTTCTAACGCAGCTAGATTTACTTGCTCGGCCTGTAAATCATCTTGTGTTGTCTCAAGCTGCGCGGTCAAATCCTCTGCATCACTTTGCTTTGATCGTAAGGCCGCATCATCTGCCTGAACTAAATTTTGCTGCTCTGTTTGCAATCGCGCATAACGCGCTTGCAACTGCTGCAAACGCTGCTCAGCATTATGGCGCTGCACCGCCTCAAGCTTAAGCTGCTGCTCTATCTGAGCAAGCAGGCTACGTTGTTCAGTCAGCTGTGTCTGTGCACTCCGCCAAGACGTTTCAATCTCGGGCAGCGCTTTAGTATGCGATGCCAAGGTATCCTCAACAATCACAAGTTCTTCCATCGCCTGCGCATACTCTGCCTGCATATGGACTAAGTTTTCACTCGCTTGTTCAGCTTGAGTACGCCACTGCGCGCGCTGCGCCTCCATGGAAGCAATTTGTGCTTGCAATCGCGTACGTGCATCGCTTACAAATTTTATTTCAGCCTCAAGCCGCGTGACAACGGCATTCACTTCGTACAGAGCACCTTGCGCCTCATTCACCGTATTGGTCGCCGTATAGTGTTGCGAGCGCAAAACTTCGATCTCGGCCTCTAGGTGCCGCAATGCTGCGGTTTGTCCTTCCAGCTGGTTATGCACGGTATTTAAGGCCGCATGATGACGATCTTGCTCAGACTGTGCTTCTTGCTTACGCAGCAAACTTAGTAAATTTGTTTTTTCTGCGCCGCTGGTCTGTAAGGTTTGATATTGCAGAGCAACTGTAGCTTGATGCTCAAGCTTATTAAGATTGCTATCTAATTCACGCCGAATATCTTCAACACGCGTTAAATTATCGCGTGTATCCGATAAACGATTTTCCGTTTCACGTCGCCGCTCTTTGTATTTAGAAACCCCTGCCGCCTCTTCTAAAAATACACGTAATTCATCAGGCTTAGCCTCAATGATGCGCGCGATCATTCCCTGACCAATAATTGCGTAAGCACGAGGCCCAAGCCCCGTGCCCATAAAAATATCTTGAATATCGCGCCGACGCACCACCTGATTATTGATGTGATAGCTAGACACGCCATCTCGTGTTAGAACCCGCTTAACCGCAATCTCAGCATATTGACCCCACTGCCCAACAACACGCCCATCGGTATTGTCAAACACAAGCTCAACACTCGCGCGACCCGCGGGCTTACGTTGTGTCGAGCCATTGAAAATAACATCTTGCATGGATTCACCACGCAACTCAGCCGCACGAGACTCACCTAAAACCCAGCGTACCGCGTCGATGATATTGGACTTACCACAGCCATTCGGGCCGACAACACCCACCAGTTGACTAGGCAACTGAAAGTTGACGGGATCAACGAAAGATTTAAAACCAGCCAGCTTAATCGAGGATAAACGCACGTTGCGGTAACCTTAAAGTAATAAAGCAAGCCCGATCGGGACCAAAATATTGTCCCAGATAATACCGCATGCCCTCAAGCGCACACTCTTATCTCCATGCTAAGCCTAAGAAAAAATAAAGTCGCTCATGCCTCATGTCAGAGAAAGCGAAAAGTAAACGCGCCCTGCATGCACTTAATTCTCTGACAGGACACAGTCTATATTTTTGCAAAAAAATATCGTTGACAACAACTCACCGCGCTTTACCAAACCAATCAAATTGAAATGGACACTGGCAGCATAGTAAACAAATAAAAAAACGGCGTCGAGCCTTACCTCAAAAAGAAAAAAGAAAACCCCCCTTCAAGCAGCGATTTACACAACAGATGGCGTATCCCCTTCGGGTGCCGTAACATAACTTTTCGCAGTCGTGCAAAAAACAAAAGGCCATCCACTGGGCAGGCGATACGCCTATCTGCGCTTTTACTATCATTTCCTTCAGTGAGCAGGCGGAACATGAGCAGAGGCCTCAAGATAATAAGAGGTTCTTTTTAAAAATCGTTTTTCAATAAAATGCCAAGAACATAAAGCCAGACCAATGGTAATAAGAAATGTCGCACAGACACCTAGCCAAACATCCATCTCAAAAACGCCGATAAAGATCAATAGTTGAATGATCGGAAAATGATAGAGATAAATACCATAAGATATATCTCCCCATCTCCCAAAATTCATATTTTTAAAATACGTAGCCAAGAAAATAACAACTGCTGAATAGCAAATAGGCTCAATAAAAAGTCTGGCAAACTCGTTCTCTACTAAGGAAAAAGAAACAAGAGAGAAAACAGCGATCCATTTTATTTTTGACAATACGCGAGCGTTAACCGCCAATATTGACCCCATCACAAAATAAGCAATTTGCCCAGGAAACTGGCGTGCAATATCGGCCCCTATATGTCCTTTATATAAACTTGTAAAAAAATATACCCAAGCAACACTGGATAAAAATAAAATGAACGTTGCCTTAACGGAGCCTATTTTTTTAAACAAAAAATAAATAAAGGGCGCACAAAAATAAAGCATCACTTCAACCTTAATGGTCCACAGCGAACCATTTATGGCCTGAACGGGGTTATCAACAAAAGTTGATGGCAAGGTGGGTTGAAGAAAATTTAGAAACACTGCATTAGCAATAAAATATCGTAATGTTTCGCTGGCACGAATAAAATCGATGGGTTCTAATTGAGTTGTAAAAACACCGATCAATAAGCATAGAAGAACAACCGTGATATAGGCTGGATATATTCTTCGACATCTCTTTTCTACATAGTCATATATATTTTTGCTTGTCAGATAGCTTTTCATTACTAAAAAACCACTGATCGCAAAAAAACCTTTTACGGCAAAATCTGCATCAAATAGGGACTCAAAAAATTTCAATTCTTGGCTTTGTGTCAAAGCACACACATGTGCCATAACCACAATAAGCGCAAGTCCAATCCTGACACCGTCAAAATTATTTTTATCCATAAATACTGCGCGTCCTTCATAGTGACTTATATCTAACTTACCCAATGTATTCAGAAAAACCGGCGCTCATTAAGCGAACAGATAACACATATGCCCATGCCCAGGGTAAAAGGCAATAAAAATAGTGAGTTCGTTTTACTTACCGGCCGAACTCAACACAATCTATATATATCACTGCCTCCACACACCCAATAACTCAGATAACACTGACACAAAAACCAACGACCCATCGATCGCTCATTTATCTTGAGGTCCTATCACACACCCCACCCATTAGGCCACCCATATTCGTCCTAATAAAAAACAAAAACCAACGATGATGTGTAAACCTCACCTTGAGGCTATCATCACGCCTTGTTTAACCTCTCTTTTCCCTATGTCAACATCTCTCTCTTTGTTATCTTGGACACGGTTAGCTAGCGGACTAGGTATGATCCTTGCGTCTGGCGCCGCATCTGCATCCACCTTTGATGGCAGCACACTCAGTTTGCTGTGGGGGCTGCCTTTTGCTGCCACACTCTTTTCCATTGCATTAGGCCCTTTGCTTGCGCCACATTTTTGGCATCACCATTATGGAAAAATTGCCGCCTTCTGGGCGCTTCTTTTTTTGCTGCCTTTTACCTATGTTTACGGGACGCATACAACGTTAGCTAGCATCGTTCATGCCGGATTAGCTGAATATCTCCCTTTTGTCATTTTGCTGATGGCCTTATTTACCGCAGCAGGCGGTATTTGTCTACATGGCAATTTACATGGTCGCCCTACGCTTAACGTAGGTATTCTCGGGCTAGGTACACTACTTGCAAGTGTGATTGGCACAACCGGCGCAGCGATGTTGCTGGTTCGCCCCCTTATCCGTGCAAATGACAACCGCCAACACGTCACGCATATTTTGGTCTTCTTTATTTTCCTTGTCGCCAATATTGGCGGTGCCCTCTCGCCCCTGGGTGATCCTCCTTTGTTTTTGGGATTTTTAAAAGGAGTCGATTTCTTTTGGCCACTGACCTTTGTTTGGCCTCATATGTTGCTTATGTCTGTGCTTCTACTTGGCATTTTATATGTACTCGATCTTTATTACTTTCATCAACGTGAAGAAGAACGGCCTAGCTATATGGACCCCAGTCCAGACACGCCGGTACGTATC
>JADYYQ010000117.1 GCA_020853585.1 Ottowia sp. | reverse complement strand
TCTTCAGCCTCAGTACGACAATTACAATATAAACCGGTATCAGCGAAAATTTACCTACTGATCCTTAAGTTTTTCGCTTAAATTTATGTCGACCTGCATCCCATAACCAAGTCGCAAAACCAGATAATGCATAGCAAACAAATAAACTAAAGAGTGCCACCGGTGGATCGCTGGAGACCACGACAAAACCAACAATAAGCAAGACCAACATACCAAATGGCACGCGATATTGCGTATTAAATGCTTTGCCACTATAAAACGGCACACTTGTCACCATCGCAACCCCTGCATAAACGGTGATAACAAATGCCATCCACGGCAAAGAAAGACTGCCAGCAAGCACGCGATTATCAACCATTAACCAAAGAAATCCGGCAAGTAATGCAGCGGCAGCTGGACTTGGAAGACCCTGGAAAAAACGTTTATCGACAACGGCAATATTTGCATTGAATCGGGCCAAACGCAACGCCGCCCCCGCACAATAAACAAACGCGGCTAACCAACCTAATTTACCCAAACCTTTAAGTTGCCATTCGTACATCACCAAGGCCGGCGCCACACCAAACGACACCATATCGGAAAGAGAATCGTAGTGTTCGCCAAAAACACTTTGCGTATTTGTTAAGCGAGCGATGCGCCCATCCATACCATCAAGAACCATGGCTAAAAAAATGGCAATCGCAGCACCTTCAAAATGCTGATTCATCCCTTGCACAATCGATACAAATCCGCAAAATAAAGCAGCGGTCGTAAACAAATTAGGCAAGAGATAAATGCCACGACGACGCGCACGGGTAAATTTGCTGTCGTCTTTTTTTACAAGATTGCGTTGAATAGCGCTGTAATCATGGCGTAAAGGGCGAAGCGGGGTAACATTGCTTGTACGTTTATTGCGTCGACCAAATCCTGCCATAAGAAAAGCTCCTTTAAAACGCAGCTAACGTTGACCGTGTGGCGTATACCTTCTCGCCAATCGTTACAAGAGGGCGAGCATGTACGGGCAAATACAAATCAACCCGCGAACCAAAGCGAATAAACCCATAACGCTGGCCTCGCTGCAATTGATCACCTACACGTACATAACAAAGGATACGACGCGCAATCAACCCGGCTACTTGTACGACTGTCACCTTCTCCCCCGTATCGGTGCGCAACACCATGGCATTACGTTCGTTATTAAGCGAAGCTTTATCAAGGTCAGCATTAAAAAATTTCCCAGGGAAATAATTTAACTGCTCAACACGCCCATCGACGGGTACACGGTTAGAGTGCACATTAAACACATTCATAAACACGCTGATTTTAATCGCTTCGCGCTCAACAAATGGATCAATGCAACGCTCAACGACCACCACCCGCCCATCTGCGGGCGATAACACCACCCCTTCTGCTAATGGCAAAGCACGAGGAGGATCGCGGAAAAATTGCAGCACAAAAAACGCAATAATCCAAAGCGGCAACGCCCACCAAAAACCGAAAAAAAACTGTACGCAAGCGCTAAGACCAAAAGCAATGAGCAGAAAAAACCACCCCTCACGCGCAATAATAGGATGAGGATAGTTCATCAGTTTTTAGCCTGATCGACCAATTTGTTTTTGCTAATCCAGGGCATCATCGCACGCAGTTTTTCACCCACAATTTCAATAGGATGCTCTGCATTTAAACGACGACGTGAAATCAACGTCGGTGCACCCGCGCGATTTTCCAAAATAAAGCTTTTGGCATATTCACCGGTTTGAATATCGGCTAATACTTGCCTCATCACATCTTTAGTATCTTTGGTTACAACGCGTGGGCCAGTGACATATTCCCCATACTCAGCATTATTGGAAATCGAATAATTCATGTTGGCAATACCGCCTTCATAAATCAAATCAACAATTAGTTTAAGCTCGTGTAAGCATTCAAAGTAGGCCATCTCAGGAGCATAGCCTGCCTCAACGAGGGTTTCAAATCCCGCTTTAATCAGCTCAACTGCGCCACCACACAACACAGCTTGCTCACCAAATAAATCCGTCTCCGTCTCTTCACGGAAATTAGTTTCGATAATGCCAGCACGCCCACCACCGTTCGCAACCGCATAAGACAAAGCAATTTCCCGTGCCATGCCTGATTTATCTTGCGATACTGCAATCAAATGCGGCACACCGCCGCCTTGTGTATACGTTGAGCGGACCGTATGCCCGGGCGCCTTAGGGGCAATCATAATGACATCAAGATCAGCGCGTGGCACAACCTGGCCATAATGCACATTAAAGCCATGAGCAAAAGCCAATACGGCATCTTGCTTAATATAAGGATGCACTTCGTGCTGATATACATGCGCAATATGCTCATCGGGCAATAACATCATGACAATATCCGCTGTTTTAACAGCTTCAATTACTTCTTTTACTTGTACGCCGGCTTTGAGCGCTTTTGCCCACGAAGCCCCTCCTTTACGCAAGGCGACCGTGACATTCACACCGGAATCATGAAGGTTAAGCGCATGAGCATGACCTTGTGAGCCATAGCCGATGATGGTGACCTGTTTCCCTTTAATAAGAGAAAGATCAGCATCCTTGTCATAAAAAACATTCATACAATCACCTTTCAACAAAAATATAATGCAACTTAATAAAATAAACCAATAACGCCAAAACACGCTCAATACAATTCAATACAGTCTTCCGAGAAAGTCCCGCGTAAACACGCGCGATTACCCTCATCGCATCGAAAAACAATCATGCACTTAGTTAAGGTGCTGCCCTGTTTTAGCACTGCATAACACGTATGCTAAATGGAATAAGAATGTATACCGCTGGTCGAAAAACACTCTACCCAGCTGGCCCAATACGATGCCACGTAAACCACTTAAGCACATATATAAAGCTCAAATTTTTAAAATACGCTCTCCACGGCTCATCCCTGATGCACCCGTGCGTAAGGTTTCGAGAATCGCAGTAGGATCAAAAGCCGCAAGAAACGCGTCTAGTTTATTACCATGCCCGGTCAACTCGACAGTGTATGTTTTTTCCGTGACATCAATAATTTGGCCACGAAAGATATCTACCGTACGCTTTACTTCTTCGCGATCTCGACCAATCGCTCGCACTTTAACCAACATCAGCTCACGTTCAATATGGGCGGTCTCATTAAGATCAACAACTTTTACAACCTCAACTAAACGATTAAGGTGTTTGGTAATTTGTTCAACAATATCACTGGAACCATACGTTGCAATCGTCATTCGCGATAAAGAACGGTCTTCCGTGGGCGCGACAACCAGCGTCTCTATGTTGTAGCCCCGCGCAGAGAACAACCCAACAACACGCGATAATGCGCCCGGTTCATTTTCGATTAACACTGAAATAAGATGGCGCATTACAGATCCTCAGAACCAAGTCGCATTTCAGAAATACCCTTACCAGCCTCAACCATTGGCCATACGTTTTCCGTGGAGTCAGTCTGAAAATCAATAAAGACAGTGCGTTTTTTTAAGCTCAGTGCCTCACGCAACGCACCTTCGACATCAGCGCTTTTTTCAACCCGTATACCGACATGCCCATATGCTTCGGCAAGTTTGACAAAATCAGGAAGCGCATCCATATAAGAATGAGAGTAGCGCTCGCCGTACTGTAGCTCTTGCCACTGACGCACCATACCGAGATAACGATTATTGAGTGACACGATTTTGATCGGCGTATCGTATTGCAAGCAAGTCGACAACTCTTGAATGCACATTTGAATAGAGCCTTCACCGGTAATCGTTACCACCTCTTTGTCAGGAAATGCTTTTTTGATGCCCATCGCATAAGGTAGCCCCACACCCATGGTGCCCAGCCCGCCTGAATTAATCCAACGACGAGGCTCATCAAATTTATAAAACTGTGCCGCCCACATTTGGTGCTGGCCCACATCCGAACAGATAAATGCATCGCCTTTAGTCAGCTCCCAAAGTTTTTCCACAACATATTGGGGTTTGATAATTTGGCTTTCTCGATCATATTTTAAACAATCAAGCTCACGCCAATGCGCAATCTGCTTCCACCACTGCGCCAACGCCATTGCATCGATGGGCTCACTTTGCTCAAGCAATGCGGACATATCCCGAAGCACTTCATTAAGATCGCCCACAATAGGCACATCGATCTTTACACGCTTAGAAATAACCGATGGATCAATATCCACATGAATAATTTTACGTGGCAAACTTGCAAAATGTGCCGGATTACCAATCACCCGATCATCAAAACGCGCACCCAAAGCAACTAGCACATCACAATGTTGCATAGCCATATTGGCTTCGTAAGTGCCATGCATACCCAATAGACCGAGGTTTTGCTCACTTGTTCCAGGAAATGCGCCTAACGCCATCAAGGTATTGGTAACAGGACAGCCCAGCTGTTTTGCGAAATGGCGTAAGGCTTGACTGGCATTTCCGAGCACCGCGCCGCCGCCAACATAAAGATACGGTCGCTGCGCACTCAACAATAAATTAACCGCTTTACGAATTTGCCCGCTATGCCCCTTACTTACTGGATTGTAGGAGCGCATTTCTACTGTTTTAGGATAAAAATATGGGCAGCGCTGCGCAGATACATCCTTGGGGATATCAACAACAACAGGACCAGGACGTCCGGTAGCAGCAATATGAAAAGCTTTCTTTAAAACAGTCGCCAAATCACGCACATCTTTAACCAAAAAATTATGCTTTACGATTGGGCGAGTGATACCCACGGTATCGCACTCTTGAAAAGCATCTTCACCGATCGCATAAGTAGGCACATTACCGGCAATAATCACCATCGGTATGGAATCCATATAGGCGGTCGCAATACCCGTCACTGCATTGGTTACGCCCGGACCCGATGTCACTAACGCCACGCCTACACGACCTGTGGCACGCGCATAGCCATCGGCAGCATGAACTGCACCTTGTTCATGGCGAACTAAAATATGTTCTATATGATTTTGTTGATAGAGCGCATCGTAAATATGGAGTACCGCACCACCAGGGTAGCCCCAAAGAAAGCGAACGCCTTCCTCGCGTAATACATGAACTAAAATTTCCGAGCCATTAAGAAGCGGCTCAGCCGATGGCGTGACGCCAAGATTAGATTTATTTTTATTCATCATTCAATTTTTTGTAAAAAATCGTTTTTTTGCTCTTACCCTGTGCTTTTGACACAGATCCGAGCACTATTGGAGCGATTTGCCCGCACGGTAAAAGCGCGGCAGCACAAACTAATCAACAAATTAAGCTACTAGCAAGGTTCTTTCACATCTTACTTTAAGTTTAAAAGCACGTCCAATGCTAAAGAGCCAACTATACCGACCAGGGATGGCAACGCAAATGGGGAAGTAACAGCCACATTCATAATATGGGTGAATACTATTTTTGAGGGCGTGTGCTGTGCATAGCGATTTTTTTATATAGCACGACCCCCCTCTAGGTTGGTATAGCGATAAGAAAAGCCATACATCTGTCTCGCCCACCTCTTTTATCGTTAAACGCAGCATGTTGCTATTCGGTAAGCGCGATCTTTTTTGCGCGTGTCGGATGAGTCGAAACGAACTGTTGATTCGCAATCCGTTCATCTGTCATTGAGCTGCGAATTGAGAGCGCTTCTTGAGGATTTATTGGCGTTTGAGCTGGAATCTTCACCGCTGCCCTCGAGAAGCGAGCGTGCGCGGTCGTTGCTTCCGCTTGCCCTTTCGTCGCTTGCTCTGATTGTTTTCTATGTGGAGAGAGAAGTTCACTCGAGGACTGCATTTTTTTTAAAATTGAAAGCTCGCCCATTAATCTTATTTCTTCTTGCTCAAGCCGACTCAGCTCATCTTCTTTTTCTACAATACATTGCCCGGAGATACTGCGTGTATCTACCGTAGAGGATATCGTCATAATCTGGGGACGACGCAAAGCACGTTTTGCGGGTCCGCCCACACATGCGTCCTCTAATACCACCACATTATTAAGTGCGTTTTCTCTCGCAGCAGCATTCAGTGAATTGACTGCTAGATCTCCTTGAGCTTTTCTACCCATAAAAGCGCGCGGCTCATACGTGGCGATAATATTGGGTTCATAGGGTTTGGGTTTTTTATTCACCATCTCCCTATCAAAAGAAAGCTGCTCAAAAATATACTGCTCATCAATCGGACAAGAAATACCGGACCGAAAAGCCTCTGGGAACTTTCCACTCGCATCCAAAACGCCTAACCACTTGTTTGCGATATCGGCTACTTCACTTTTTTGTTTTAACTTTGGAAAACTAATATGGGATGGCGCCATCGCGACCGTACTTACCACTTTAAGACCGTTTTCAATGCTTTTGGTACGCGGATCACGTACCGATGAAACGGTCGGATAACGCGCAAAGGCACGCCGTAACCCCAACTCCTGTGCTACCTCACCCACCATTTTGCTTTTTTGTCTGGCCTCATCCACGCTAATGTGTGCCGTACACGTTGCCACAGTGCCGGCGACCATCAGCGCATCCCGAACCTTTTTAGGAGAGGTATCGCTAATTTCTGGGGTGGCATTGCTTGCCACACCTGCTTCTGCTGCTTCAGGGGTTAAGGGCATATACCCAACATGACGACTGGGCATATTCAGCATACTCACCATCTTATTGTCGGCTCCCCCAATACTTTTGCTGTGAAGCACCGCTATGTCTCGCTTCACTTTGCTTGCTAAATCCGTATCTGCTAAGTCAAAATCTAGCAAGCGGGCATACTCATCACCATTACTGGAACTACCATTGGAACTTTTCGGCAGACTAATCATCGTATTTTCACAAAATGAATTTTAGGATACCGTTTGTGCCATATTTTAGTAACAAGTTCATATCCATTGTTTGAGGTAGCCTGACAAATTCGGACACTCCAACTTGGTATATTACCTAAAATTGGAGCAAGGATGAGCAAGCAAGAAAGCTACACAAAAGAGTATCGCGGCGAGGCGGTCAAACTTGTATTG
>JADYYQ010000116.1 GCA_020853585.1 Ottowia sp. | reverse complement strand
TCAAAACAATATCGGTTTGCAAGTATCTCAAAATCGGTCGTTTTCAAGAGGCACCAGCGGAAATCCTTGCTGGATAAGGCTTTCCGTTCAAATGTCGTCAAATTGCGCCTTCGCTCCCAATGGGCCAATTTCGTCAAAATAGGCAATCAACATATAGTTTTCCTACCGAAAACGTTTGCTTTCATTCATCTTTAAAGCGCCTACTGCGATAAAACCGGTGACAGAAATCTCATATTTTGAAGAAGGCTTAATAGGGTGTCGTCCATAGGTTTCTGGGGAATTTTATTAAATCTAATGTCGCTTAATATCTTTTCTAGAAACACTTTATTTGGAGGGATTTCTCCAAAGTAGAAGCTTAACCCGTCCGCGGATACCGCAAAAATAGTTGGCAAATTATCTATTTCAATTTCATCTACTAATTCCGCATTGTCCTCGATATCGAGCCAATGCTTAGATAAGCCATCAATCTTTAAAGCGTTGAAGTGTGTTTTAAATTCTCGGCAGGAGCCGCACCATTCGGCGCAAAACAGGATTAATTTCATTTGTTATTTTTCTGCTGCGACTGGGCCTTTCAACATCAGCAGTCTTTGGCATTTTTTCGGCAGACCTTTTTCTTTAAAAAAACATGTTTTTGTCTTGACGAAATGCAGGCATACACTGGCGAACAAGGCATTATTTTTTTAAATTTGATGAAATAAAAGATTCAAATCCCTCTTCAAGCAACTTGTCAAATCCATTTTTCTTACCTTTTTGCCTTTTTAAGAGCTGAGGCAAAATATTCCACTGCTGCCCATCTTCCGTAATTAATGTCACTGTTTTTTTGTTATGGCGTGTCAGCATCCCTTTGATTTTTGTACCAATGTCGGTCTCAAAATACACTTGATCGCCTAATTTAAACTTAAGCATTTCCTTCTCTGCGTGTGCTTCCCTTAAAAACCGTAACCGTTTGACAATACGATGATTAAGCTCCCTTAACTCTACTTCGTTTAGCTTGTCTATATCTACATTCATCTTGATTTTATAAATTTGTCATTGGAAAATATTGCGAATGAGGTAGCCCCGCGGCATAACAATCACGGCAGTGGCGCAAATGTAAGGCTGTCTCGACTTGTCGCAACAAGCACAGACCAATCATCAGGAGGATTACCTCGGGACAACATTTTTCTAAACAAGACGTAAGGGTCTGTTTTACTACCAGACGAACGCAAAGATTGCTCATCATTTACCCAAGCATAGATAATGATTTTTGCTGTTGAGTCATACCTAAAAAACAATCTAAAACGCCGCCCTATTTTTGCCCGTCGCCAATGTCTAAATTCGGATCCCATCGTATTGCCTTGGCGATAATTATCATGCGTTGGGTTATTTGGAATAGTTTCTAAAATTAACTTACTGAGCGCATGAAATAATTTGACATTGGCATTCGCACTAAAGTGATTGGGGTCGCTCGTTTCTGCTCTGGCTACGGCAGCTTCCAATTTTTGGAGCTGTAACGTAATGCAATCATGAAATAATAAAGTCCAGCCCTGTGCTTGCATCACAAATCTACTTCACCAGTGATATCACTATCTACCGTTGCACCGCTTACCAAAATACTGCGCATCGATGCGATAAGATTTTCAGGCAAAGTGGTAACATGTTGGCCTGAGCGAATATCGTTTTCTAGCACTGATAAAAATCCAAGCATTGCAGGGTCTTTTTCCTGATCTAAGTCACTCACACGACGGACAATAACGTCGCTCCCCTCAAGATCAAAAGCAATCTTGCCGCCCACATCGACCCCTAAAGCTTGGCGTATCGATTTAGGCAGCGTGATTTGCCCCTTGGATGTCAGCGTGGCCACCTCATGAATAGTTTGCATATTCCACCCCTTACGTCTTAAAAATCATTGATAACACAGTGTAAGATTTATTCCTTACCGCGTCAAGCGCTCATTTCAAGGATGATAACTCGTATTATCATCCTTGTGTTTTTGAACCGTTGCAGCGAAAATACAAAATGAGCAGGTGAAAAACATCGCTTAAACAAGCACTTAACAAATATTTTCCTGAAACAAAGAACATCAACCCTATTCGACACAGCGATATTTTTGGGCTACAATGTAGCTCAATTACAAGGAGAAACACCATGGCTACCAACGCCGTTGTCCGTGCTCGCATTGATGAACACATTAAAGAAGAAGCTGCCGTTGTCCTCGCGGCGATGGGACTCACCATCTCTGATGCTTTTCGCCTGCTCTTAACTCGTGTCGCTCACGAAAAAGCATTGCCATTTGAACCCCTAATCCCGAATGCCATCACGATTGCCGCCATGATGGAAGCACGCCGAGGCAATTTAGAAACAGTCACCCTCGATCAACTCCAAGCAGCTATCGATAATGCGGACGATTAGACAATCCGGTCAATTTAAGCGTGATTTAAAACACGAATCCAAAGGGCCGCATCGGGCCATACTGGCAGAAGAATTTGTCGGCATTGTCGGTGCGCTGGCGAAAGACCAGCCATTAGCAGAAAAACACCGCGACCATGCACTTACTGGGGATTGGAAAGATCACCGCGACTGCCATATTAAGCCTGATCTCATTTTGATTTATCGCAAGCATGAGCAAGATGACATAAAAACATTGGAGCTTGTACGCTTAGGTTCCCACAGCAAGCTTGGACTGTGAAATGGGGCAACACACAAACGTCGCCTTCGACGCTTTAACTTACACCCGCGGCGATTACACCGCCCTACGGGCTTTTTGTCTGAAACTTCCCTTCGCTGTTATTGAGCGTTACTACAGCGAAGACAGCCCACAACGACAAAGCGGTCTTGAGCGCTATCTCACCAAAATGCGTGATGATTTGGTGGAGCATGCCAGCGCCGCCAATCCAGCTATCGCAGAAGTACTCAAACATGCCAGAAAAGGTGGCAGTATCACCGATAAAGCACTGGCTATTTTGATTGAAGCAGCTGAGGCCAAAC
>JADYYQ010000115.1 GCA_020853585.1 Ottowia sp. | reverse complement strand
GCTTTTCCGCACCCTTAACAGGCGCACAAGCAATGTATGGCAAAGACTTACAAAACGGCGTGATTCTTGCCCTTGAAGAATTCAATGCCAGCAAACCCAAAATCGGCGGCAAAGATATCAAGCTTGTATTGTTGTCAGAAGATGATCAAGCCGATCCCCGCATCGGCACACAAATTGCACAAAAAATGGTGGATCGAGATATCAAAGCCATGTTCGGCAATTTAAATTCCAGCGTTGCCATCCCCGCCTCACGCACCTATTACTTAGCCGGCATTCCCCAGTCAACAACGGCGACCGCACCTGAATACACCCGCCAAGGATTTAAAACCACCTTTCGCATGCTCCCATCCGATGTACAGCAAGGTTCAGCCATGGGGATTTACGCCGTCAAAGGATTAGGCTTTAAAGAAATCGCCATCATTGATGACCGTACTGCCTATGGCCAAGGTCTCGCCGATGAATTTGATCGCGCCGCAAAAGCCGCTGGCGCAAAAATTGTACGTAGAGAATTCACCAACGATAAAGCTCAAGATTTCAAACCGATCTTAACCAGCTTAAAGCGCGTTAAACCACAAGCCGTCTTCTATGGCGGCAATGCCGTACAAGCAGCGCCCTTAGCAAGACAAATGCGCGAGCTCGGCATTACTGCGGTATTAATGGGTGGCGATATGGTAAAAATGGATAAATTTATTAAAATTGCCGAGCGCTCAGCCGAAGGGGTAATCGTCTCATTAGGCGGTCGCCCACAAGATAAAATGCCCGGCGGTCCGGCATTTAAACTACGTTACGAAAAACGCTTTGGTGTCCCTGTAGATGTATATGCACCCTATTCTTACGATGGCGCTATGGCGATATTTACCGCGATGAAAAAAGCGGGCTCAGTCGAGCCAAGCAAGTATCTGCCTTTTTTAGCAGATATTGAAATGCCCGGCGTAACCAGCCAAAAAATCGCTTACGACCGATATGGCGATCTGCGCGACAACAGCATCACCATCTACAAAGTAACGGATGGCGCCTGGAAAGTATTAGATACCATCAGCGGCGACACAAGCAAATAAATCACCACCCCGTAAATCGTCTAGGTCAACCCCGCTAAACCGCTTAGCAGGTTTACCTAGCACGATATCCCATGCTCTGCATTTTCTCGACTAAATGCAAAACACCTAATCAAACTCGGCATCACGGTCAGGTGACCTAAAGATAAAGTACAGGAATGGGATAAGGGCAAGATAGAAACAACGAAATCGGCTTTGTCTCGCCTCGCCGAATCTGACTACTCGCAAGCTCAGCAGACCGTTTCACAATGCCGACCTATTTAAGATTGTTCCAAAGGTGGAGGTACCCACGTTCCACAGTTTTGGCGCGTATGCCAAAGACTCGTCGCTGTGGTCCTCTTCCGCACCCCACCGTATTTGGCTCTCACGGCAAATACGCTATTTCTTCTCATGCACAAACAACCGATAAGTACGGTGCCCATTAAAAGCACCGCCTATTATTTATATCTAGATGATTTCACAAAATATTTTTTCTTACCCGATTAATTTTTTGACTTTATTAATCAGCAAGGTTGCAAATAGAAAACAAAGTCAACCGATAAGCCGGATTCTGTGCCCCGAATTGCTTCGAGTGACAACCATTCCTCTAGGCCAAGTGTCTCCACTTGGCTCAAGCTCCCTACCCGCAGGCTCAGCGGGCCGCTTCAATGCCTGCCTATTTGAGATTGCTCCAGGTGGAGGTTACCGCGTTTCACCCTTTGGCACGTATGCCAAAGACTCGTCTCTGTGGCCCTATTCCGCACGTCACCGTGGATGGTCATTAGCCATCACCCTGCCCTATGGAGTCCGGACTTTCCTCCCCTTCGCAGCGCGAAGCAGCGGTTGTCTAGTTGACTTTGCGGGCCGTAGTCTAACAGCATTAGCCCACACCTTCATCAACACAGAGGCGTTTATTTTTACACTACTGGGAATATGAGTTTGCTTACCAACGGTATAAAAACTGCGGGATACGTCCATAGCCAGCGCTTAAACCAACCTATCTAGCAAGACGTAACTTAGGCGCCAAAACGCAATAGGCCCATCTATATCTTCGTTGATGTACAGCACTCCGTCATAAGACAGGCCTATGCCCTTCTGATCAAAACCAGTAATCCATCCTTATCAGGATGCACGCATATCAAGCGTACACACATTGCCAACGCAAAGTATCATTGGCACCTAAGGGCACAATCACTTCGCTCTCCACGCGTAACTCAGCAGGCACTTGCCAATCTTGGCGCGTAAGCGTGAGCGTATCGGTATTGCGCGGACGTTGATAAAAATCAGCGCCATAAAAACTCGCAAACCCTTCAAGCTTATCAAGCGCATGGGCCTCGTCAAAAACCTGGGCATATAGTTCCATCGCATGCGATGCGGTATAACAACCCGCACAGCCACATGCATTTTCTTTGGCTTGTTTCGTGTGAGGTGCGCTATCAGTGCCCAAAAAAAAGCGCGGGCTGCCCGAAACCGCTGCAGCAAGCAAAGCTTGGCGATGCGTCTCCCGCTTTAGCACAGGTAAACAATAGTAGTGAGGCCGTATACCGCCCGCCAACATTGCATTGCGATTAAATAATAAATGCTGCGGCGTAATAGTGGCCCCTATCGCACCTGTACGCACTGTATCGGCCTGCGCCACATACTCAGCGGCTTCTTTGGTGGTGATATGCTCAAACACTACTTTTAGCGCAGGATAATCGCTGCGTAGCGGCGCTAAAACAGTGTCAATAAACACTTTTTCCCGATCAAAAATATCCACCGCCGGATCCGCACTTTCTCCATGCACGAGTAAGGGCAAACCTAATTTTTGCATCATTTCCAATGCAGCCGCGCACTGCCTTAAATCAGTCACACCCGCATCCGAATTCGTCGTCGCACCTGCGGGATACAATTTGATGCCGACAATCACGCCACTATCTTGCGCCCGCGCAATCTCATCAGCAGATGTATCATTGGTCAAATACAAAGTCATCAGTGGCTCAAACGCGCGACCAAAGGGAATCGCCGCCAAAATACGCTGCCGATATGCCAACGCTAATGCCGTCGTCGTAATAGGGGGTTTAAGATTAGGCATCACGAGCGCACGACTAAATTGGCGCGCAGTATGCGGCAGTACAGCAGCCAAGACAGCACCATCACGAACGTGAAGATGCCAATCATCGGGTCGAATAATTTTTAAAAAATCATTTTGTGACTTTGTTTGCATCTTAGTTTGCTGCAAATCCACGCTTATCCCATCACTAAAATTTTAGATACAAAATTGCGGGCACGCTCTGAGCGTGCTTGAATATCACCAAAAAAATCTTCCTTATCGCAATCTTCCACGATCGCGCCTTCATCCATAAAGATGACACGATGAGCAACTTTGCGGGCAAATCCCATCTCATGCGTTACACACATCATGGTCATCCCCTCTTGGGCAAGCTCAACCATCACATCCAGCACTTCATTCACCATTTCTGGATCAAGCGCAGAGGTTGGCTCATCAAACAACATACAAATCGGGTCCATCGATAGCGCGCGGGCAATCGCTACACGTTGTTGCTGCCCACCAGATAGCTCACCGGGATACTTCTCAGCCTGGCTCTTTAAACCCACACGATCTAAATAATGCAAACCATAAGTCTGCGCTTGCTCTTGGCTGCGCCCCAATACTTTAATCTGCGCCAAGGTTAGGTTAGCGAGTATTGAAAGATGAGGAAATAATTCGAAATGCTGAAAAACCATGCCCACACGCGCACGCAATTTAGGTAGATTGGTTTTTGGGTCTCCTACTGAGATGCCATCGACCCACACTTCACCCTGATTAAAAGGCTCCAGACCATTTACCACTTTGATTAAGGTCGACTTCCCTGAACCTGAAGGACCACACACAACGACAACCTGGCCTTTGTTAATCGTCGTACTACAATCATTGAGAACGCGAAAATCGCCATACCATTTGGAAACATTGCGCAATAAAATCATTTTGTCGCCTTTTTTTGTATCATCTTAACCAGTAACGAAATACTAAAACAAATGACAAAGTACACAGCACCCGCAAAAAGCAATAACTCGACGATGCGACCATCACGTTCCCCAATTGCGTAGGCTGTCCCAAAAAAATCAGCTAAGGCGCTGACATAAACAAGGGAAGTATCCTGAAATAGCACAATACCTTGAGTCAGTAAAAGGGGCGTCATATTACGTAAAGCTTGCGGCAAAATAATTAAACGCATAGCTTGCGTATAACTTAAACCCAAAGCAAAGGCGGCTGACAACTGCCCTCGCGATACGCTTTGGATGCCCGCGCGAATAATCTCCGAATAGTAAGCTGCCTCAAATAAAGAAAAAGCTACCAATGCCGAGGCCATACGCAAATCTGTTGAAGGCGACAGATTAAATATTTTTTGTAAAAATTGTGGGACGATTAGAAAAAACCACAACAACACCATCACCAAAGGAATGGAACGAAATAAATTGACATACCCTGTGGCCAACCAAGCTAAAGGGCGCACCCCCGAGACACGCATTAACGCCAGCAATGTTCCCCATACAACGCCCACCACGACGGCCACCAACGTGATGCGTAACGAAATCTGCATGCCCTGGGCAAGCATCCCAAATGAATCAGGCAATGAACTGAAATCAAAGTCGTAAGCCATATTATTTGCCGCCGATATAACCAGGCATACGTATCCTTTTTTCTAGCCAACGCATGCCCGCCATAACCGTTACATTAATCAAAAGATAAAGCAGCGTGACCGCGATAAATGACTCATAAGGACGCGCCATATAGTCAACTAATTGGCGCCCTTGTGCCGCAAGCTCGAGCAATCCGATGGTGGAGGCCACCGCGGAGTTTTTAAAGATATTTAAAAACTCCGAGGTCAATGGAGGAAAAATCACGCGAAATGTACGCGGAATTAATACGTAACGATAAGTCTGAGCCAAAGTAAGGCCCATGGCGAGCGCGGCATTTTTTTGCCCCACGGGTAAACTATTTAAGCCAGAGCGTACTTGTTCGCATATACGTGCCGCCGTGAACAAGCCCAAGCACAACCAAGCTACGATAAATTGCTGCACCAAAGGCGGAGCTGTTTTGATAGCGTGACCAAGTGTTTGAGGTAAGAGCTCGGGAAATACAAAATACCAAATAAACAGTTGTACTAAGAGCGGTATATTGCGAAATATTTCAACATACGCAGCGGCTACACCAGTTAGCCAAGGGTTTTGTAAGGTGCGCATAATACCCAGCACACTGCCCACCACAAGGGCGACAACCCAGGCTGACAAACCCAGCATCACCGTTATTTTTAGCCCCGACAATAGCCAATCAAAATAAGTTTGACCTGCCATAGCCGGAGCAAAAAATGCGCCCCAATCGAACTGGTAATTCATATCCGCATTTACCACCTTATAAACAGTGCAAAGATTTTTCTTTGCACCTGGTTAAGTCCTACCCGCTCAATCATTGGAATCGGATTTTTCCTCTTTTATTTCTGGATAAGGTTGATCACTGGGGTGGCTGTACAGCTCTTTCATATGCTTTGATAAAGGAAAGTTAAGCATCACACTTTTAGGTGGAATAGGCTGCATAAACCATTTGTTATATAGCGTATTGGCCTTACCTGATTTCATCAAATCAGTAATTGTCTTATCAGCAAGTTGTTTAAAAGCGGTATCACCCTTACGCAACATACAGCCATACACCTCATATGATCGGGGCTTGCCAACCACATGCCATTCACGAGGATTTTTGGCCTTAGCGCGCTCACCATATAGCAATGCGTCATCCATCATAAATGCATCTGCGCGGCCCGTTTCAAGCATCAACATCGCTTGTCCGTGATCTGTGGCACTCAAGATATGCATACCCATTTTTTTATCACCATTCAGTTTCCCCAGTATCCGCTCTGAAGTTGTACCCGCAGTCGTGGTTACCGTCTTATTTTTTAAATCAGAAAAATGATTAATACCTGAATTCATCCTTGTCAGTAGCTGTGTACCGACAATAAAAATAGAGGTTGTAAAGGAAGCCTGCTGTTGACGCTCCACATTATTCGTTGTCGAACCACACTCGATATCAATCGTACCGTTCTGTAATAGAGAAATACGATTTTGTGAGGTAATAGGAATTGTCTTTATTTCAAGTTTAGGTAATGCAAGTTTCTCTTTCGCCGCCTCAACAATATGTTGCATGATATCGCGTGAATAACCGACGTAGCCTTCGTTAGTCGCATAACTAAAGGGTACAGAAGATTCACGCACACCGAGGGAAATGACGCCGGTTTCTTTTATCTTTTTTAATGTGTCAGATTCCGCATAAACGGCGGTAGTTAACACACTGAATCCCAGCAAAGAAAGTAAAAAACGCTTTTTGTTCATCATGCTCTCCAGGTATATCAAATTTGATCGGTTTATCAAAACAAGATTTACTACGTTAAGTGCAAGCACTACCTCCACAAAAATGCACTGTAAGAGGTAGTGTTTAGGTAAAGACGCTACCTGAGTGAAGAATCTTCTAAAGGTTTAAGGATAAAGACCGCGTAATTCACGTGCTTGAAGGATCCGACTACATCCCACCACAAAAGCAGCGGTTCGCAAGCTAATTGATTTTTCCTGAGCAACCTGCCAAATACTATGAAATGCTTCACGCATTATTTTTACTAAACGGTGATTAATCTCTTCTTCTGTCCAGAAAAAGCTCGAAAAATCTTGAACCCATTCAAAATAACTCACCGTCACACCACCGGCATTCGCAAGTACATCAGGCACCACAAGAATATTGCGATCAAACAAAATATCATCCGCCTCAGGTGTAGTGGGACCGTTCGCACCTTCGATCACAATCTTTGCGCGAATTTGTCTTGCATTATCTTTATTGAGCTGTCCTTCAAGCGCCGCAGGAATCAAAATCTCGCAATCAGCTTGCCAAAATTGCGCCGCATCTATCACTTCAGCATCGGCAAAACCTTGCGCCGAACCATGCTCTGCAACATGTTCTAGCAACCGTGGAATATCAATACCATCGCCTTTATACAAAGACACACAATGATCTTGCACCGCTACAACTTTAGCGCCTGCATCGTGAAATAACCGCGCACTGACACCCCCCACATTACCAAGACCTTGTATCGCCACTCGCTGACCCGGCACCGCCAATCCAAGCTCATGCATCGCTTCGCTTGCTACGGTAAATACGCCTCGCCCCGTCGCCTCACGACGCCCCAGCGAGCCACCCAAAGCAATGGGCTTGCCAGTGACCACACCGGTCGCAGTCGCACCACTGTTAACGGAATAAGTGTCCATCATCCATGCCATGATTTGCTCATTTGTATTCACATCAGGGGCAGGAATATCTTTGCTAGGACCAATCAATAAATTAATTTCGCTGGTATAACGCCGTGTCACTCGCTCCAACTCACCACGAGACAATGTACTCGGATCAACACGCACGCCACCTTTAGCACCACCATAGGGTACATTCACCGCAGCGTTTTTAATGGACATCCAGCCGGACAGCGCCATCACTTCAGACAAAGTGACATCTTGGTGAAAACGAATGCCACCCTTGCCTGGCCCACGCGATAAATTATGCTGCACCCGATAACCTTCGAAATGCGCAACACAGCCATTATCAAGCTCAATAGGTACATCAACAATCAACGCACGTTTAGGGCGACTCAATGTTTCAGACCAACGCGCCAAATGGCCAAGATGGGGAACAACACGTTCCACCTGTTGTAAATAGGTTGCCCAAGGACCCAATCCGTCAACATGAAGATAAGAGGGCAGTAAAGGTGCACCACTTGGGGGAAATGACATAAATCCTCGCAAAAAGTCTAAAAAAGTCTAACTAAAATTTTAAAAGCGGTCATCCTAGCGTGGGAGATGCTGCACGCATAGTACTCTGTTGAATTTCCCACATTTGCGCATAATGCCCCGCTGCACGAAGAAGCTGTGCATGATTACCGCGCTCAATAATACGACCGCGATCCATTACCAAAATCAAATCGGCATTCACAATCGTCGATAACCGATGCGCAATCACCAGCGTCGTACGGTTTTTTGATAACCCGAACAAGGCTTGTTGAATCGCCTGCTCTGTGCGTGAATCGAGTGCTGATGTCGCCTCATCAAAAAGAAAAAATTGCGGCTGCTTAAGTAAAGCACGGGCAATCGCAACGCGTTGTTTTTCTCCACCCGAGAGTTTAAGCCCGCGCTCACCCACGGGGGTGTCATAACCTTGCGGCAAACTTTCAATAAAATCGTGAATATGGGCCGCACGCGCAGCAGCAAACACATCAGCCTGACTAGCCTGTGGACGACCATAATGAATGTTGTAATACAGCGTATCGTTAAAAAGCACGGTGTCTTGCGGCACCATGCCAATCGCCGCACGCACACTCTCTTGGGTAACTTGGCGAATATCTTGACCATCTACCAAAATACGTCCCGATTGAACATCATAAAAACGAAACAGGAGTCGCGCCAATGTTGATTTTCCCGAACCACTGCGCCCAACGACAGCGGTCGTCGTGCCCGGCGCAATAACAAAATCGATATCAAGCAAAATAGGGCGTGTGGCTTCGTAATAAAAACACACTTGCTCAAAACGTATCTCAGGTCCACGCAAAGGATCACGAATCAGCAATGCGGGCGCCTTAGGCACATCAGCGACTTCCAAGGGCGTATCGAGCAAAGAAAACATACGCCCCATATCAGCCATTGCCTGCTTAATTTCACGATACATCACCCCTAAAAAATTAAGAGGAATATAGAGTTGAATCATCAGTGTATTAACCAATACTAAATCACCCAAAGTTAACTGTCCTTGTGCTACCCCCGTTGCAGCACGCCAAAGAATCAAAATAAGCCCCACAGCGATAATGCATTGTTGTCCAAGGTTAAGTAAAGAAAGAGAATGTTGAGAACGTAATGCGGCGGCGCGATAACGCAACAAATTTTCATCGTAGCGCGCTGCCTCGTATGCTTCGTTACCAAAATATTTTACCGTCTCAAAATTAATCAGCGAATCAATCGCTCGTTGGTGTGCGAGCGAGTCGAGTTGGTTCATTTGTTTGCGCAAATGAGTGCGCCACTCTGTGACAACAACGGTAAATCCAATATAACAAATTAAGGCCAACACGGTGATAATGGCAAACCAACGGTCATACCGCCAGCTTAGATAAAACAACACTAAACTCACTTCAATTAACGTCGGCAAAGTGCTGTAAAGAGAGTGGGCCACCAGGGTTTGAATGCCGCGCGTACCCCGCTCAATATCGCGACTCATACCACCCGTTTGACGTTCTAGGTGAAAACGCAATGACAGCGTATGTAAATGACGAAACACATGCAAAGCAATACTTCGCACCGTGCTTTCCGTCACTTTGGCAAACAAAAATTCCCGCAGCTCATTAAATAGCGCAGCAGAAAATCGCAACATCCCATAAGCAACTAACAAGGCAATCGGCACAACCAACAATGCGCCACCCACGGGCACATTCATACCATCGATTAGCTTTTTAAGCACAATCGGCACACCTAAGTTAGTGAGCTTTGCGATAAATAAACACATCAATGCCAAACCAACACGATAGCGATACACCCATAGATAAGGCAAAAGCGCTGCCATCACCCGCCGATCATTACGAGTACGAGAAGCGCCCTCAATGGGTTTATTTAAGGCAAAATCGTGCATTATTTTTTTAGTTTGTATCTACCGTAGTAAACGCATTGTATTTTAAGGAATCAGTTATGGCGTCATCTTTATCTTCTACACTCACTTTGCCCGATAACAAAATGCCCTCGCTCAGAATGGTGCCCATGCCAGCAGACACGAATTCTAGCGGGGATATTTTTGGCGGATGGATTATGGCGCAAGTTGATATTGCCGGCAGTATTCCTGCGACATTGGCAGCACGCGGACGTGTCGCGACCGTCGCGGTGAATTCATTTGTATTTAAGCAGCCGGTATTTGTCGGTGATGTGGTCTCGTTTTATGCAGATGTCGTAAAAACAGGCAATACCTCGATTATGGTCAATGTCGAAGTGTACGCACAACGCAATCCGCGTGTACCTGAAGTCGTCAAAGTAACGGAAGCCACATTAACCTATGTAGCGCTTGATGATTTTGGTAAGCCTCGTGCCGTACACCCCGAGTAAATAACCACATCGCGGCACGCAAATCTGTGCGCCGCGATGTGCATAGCAAAATGAACCGCTCAAATGCAACGACCACATACGCCTGGTGCTATCTGTGTGTATGACATAACAAGATATAAAAAACACCGCTTAACTTTTTTATAAGATCTCATCAATCTATCCATCCCTAAGTAAACGTGCATCCCTCTATCTGTGACAATCGCGCGCACGTTTGCAGAAAATACCATCACATGTATCGATATACACATCTCATCACACTGGCCATCGCATTAGTCACCTGTTTTTTTGCCCATCGCGTAGGAAATGCCGCCCCAAAAATCATTATTGATAGTGATTACAACACCCTCAGTGATGATGGACAACTAGGTGTAATGGCAGCACAACTACAGGCCCAAGGCAAATTAGAGGTACTTGGTATTACAGTGGTCTCCGGCAATTTATGGCTTGAGCAAGGTGTAGCAGAAGCATTGAAATCAGTTGAGCGCTTAGGCGTTGAGCAACACATCGGCATCTATCGTGGGGCCAACTACGCCCTCTCACACTCACTCACAACAATCAAAAAAGAACGCGCATTATTTTCGGGTGGCGACGATTATCTCGGTGCATGGGATTACCCAGAACCACGCAGCCAACAAGATCTCAAAGCACCACCGGATGGCTTTGCAACAAAAGCAAAAGTACAAGATCAACATGCGGTCGATTTTATTATCGAATCCGTCAAACGTTATCCACACGAAATCACCATACTCGCTATTGGACCGGTGACCAATTTAGCGCTCGCTGTGCGTAAAAGCCCGGAGATTGTGCCCCTTATCAAACAAATTATTTATATGGGTGGCGCAGTCGATGTGCCGGGAAACACCACACCACTGGCTGAATTTAATTGGTGGTTTGATCCAGAAGCAGCGCATATCATGGTACGCCAAGCTATTCCTCAAATTGTTATCCCTTTAGATGTCACCAATACCGTGTTACTCGATAAAGCGAATTACGATCGCATCGTCCATAACCCAGCTAAACAAACACCCATTACGCGCTTATTTAAACAATTAAATGGTTATGGTTACGCCGGCATCGGCGAGCACCTTGGCGTAGGATTTGAACGTGACCCCAACGCAACTACCCCTATTTGGGATGTGCTCACTCTCGCATATTTTATGGACCCGACATTCGCCACACACACTGTGGATACTTGGTTAGATGTCGATATGCGCTTTGGCAAAAGTGCCGGCCGCGCTATAGCGTATCCATCTGCCCCACCAAAGGGTGAGATACGCCAAAAAGTAAAAGTAGTGAAACGATTTGATAATGCACGTTTCTTTGATTTTTATGTCGATTTATTAACCCGTCCTGTACCCATTCAATCCGCGACGCCACCCGGCTCATCCTCTTCAGAACAACCTACACCACAACCCGATGTTTAGTATTCACCGACCTTCAGCCGCAAAAAAAGAGGGGCTATACCACCGATAATTTAGCGCAAATACTAATAAGGGTGTCAGCCAATCATCGCCTCATTGCGCCCAAGGGGCCCGAAAATAAAGCAGTGCCAGATTATGCTTAACCTTCATTCAAATAAGACCCTCGCTTGGATAATGACAACAAACGATCTACTGCCTTGTGAAACCGATCATGCTTTTTACCTCTATCCACAAAATACGCTCTACGTACCTTGTGACAGCAGCTTAGCCAACTCAGTGCGGTGCATCACTATCGCTCGAACGAAAGGTAACGCACACATAAACCAAAATAGTCGTAAAATAAATAATAATTTGCGCACAACGATGTATTGCGTACGTGCGATATCGGATGCCATACAGGCGGGTCGAGGGCAGGCCCTTAAAAAACCCAATTGGATAAGCCGCCAAAACAAACCCACCGATCTCGCTATTCAATAAAGATAATGATGGAAAAAGAAAAACTCAAAAAATTTGCCGGCACCTATATGAATATCGTGGGCCCTATCGGCAACTTTATGTTTTATTTTCAGGCTTTCGAAATTTTTTCGACCCAAAAATCCGGAGCAGTTTCTTTCACTGGTTTTGTAATCAGCGTCATCGCGCTTACCAGCTGGTTACTCTATGGCTATATCCTCAGCAACCGGCCGCTGATCATTGCCAATGCTGTTGGCTTAATCGGAGCCATCTGCGTTGTCTTAGGCATTATCTTATTTCCCTCGCCATAACCACGCTAACCATCGCCGGCAGCTCAACGCGGAAATCACTGCATGCTCAACCCACGTCGCCTACGCTGGGCAAGGCGAAATCTGCCGCCACCCAAACTGATCATAACCAATGATTATAAAAATTACTTCCCGCACATAGGCCCTACTTAGGCAATCGGTACCCGCGGTGTTTGTAGTAGTGCTTTTAATCTATCTAAGCGTTGTTGCGGCGTCACTTCGGGCTCCGCAGATAATTCACTCACTTTTTCCAAACCCATTTCACCAATAAAACGAGAAGGTTCACAGCGCTGTTGATCGCCACCCCGTTTGCGCTGTTTACACCAACTGATGCGTAAGCTACGTTGTGCGCGCGTAATCCCCACATACATTAAACGCCGCTCTTCTTCGATACGCTGCGCTTGTGCTTGCGCCTCTTCTTGTTCCTCTTTATCACGCTGATGAGGCAACATGCCTTCTTCTATGCCCACAAGAAAAACATGAGGATATTCCAAACCTTTTGCTGCATGTAACGTAGAGAGTCGTACTGCATCCGGATCTTGATCTCGTCCCTCTAACATCGACATCAACGCAATCGTTTGCACCAACTCTAATAAATTTTTGCCTTGGTCGGCCAACCCATCCGCATTATCAAACGCGGTATTCGCATCAGCGTCCGCTTGCGTACCGCGGCGTTTTAACCACTCAAAAAATTCACTTACGTTTTGCCATTTGGCCTGCGCCTGACGTGCCTCTAGCGTGTCATACAGATAACTCTCATAGCCAATGCCCTCGATTAAAGCATCAAGTACAAGCGCAGCGGGCTCACGTGCAGCCCGTTCACCCAAATAACGCAGCCAACGACAAAACGCATGCAGGGGCTCAAACTGCCGCGCACCCAATTTTTGTTCCAAAATAGAAAGATCACAGGCAGCAAACAAGCTCAACTTATATTGCCCTGCCAATTCCCCTAAAACCGTCAATGTAGCGGGGCCCACTCCACGTCGTGGCGTCGTAATAGCACGAATAAATGCAGGGTCATCATCTTCATTTGCAAGTAGTCGTAGATACGCGCAAATATCTTTGATTTCTGCTTTATCAAAAAAACTTTGCCCACCCGAGAGAACATACGGGATACGTTCTCGTCGTAGCATTTGCTCAAATATACGGGCTTGATGGTTGCTCCGATACAAAATCGCAAAATCCCGAAAATGGGCACGACGCTCAAACTTATCCGCAGACAACTGAAAAATAACGGACTCTGCCTCATGCTCTTCATCATTCATGGCATTGATCACAATCGCATCGCCCATGCCATGCTCACTCCACAATTGCTTTTCAAACAATTTAGGATTGCGCGCAATAACATTATTAGCCGCCGTCAAAATATGACCCGTGGAGCGATAATTTTGTTCCAGCTTAATCACTTGCAAGGTAGGAAAATCTTCTTGTAAACGCTTTAAGTTATCAAGCGTGGCACCACGCCAGCCATAGATCGCTTGATCATCATCACCCACGGCCGTAAACGCCGGCGCACGCAATAATGAGCCTCCGGCCAAATGTTTTACCAACATATATTGGCAGGCATTGGTATCTTGATACTCATCAATCAAAAAATAGCGCAAGCGATTTTGCCAACGCAATAACAGACTCGTATCTTGTGCCAATAACAAAGCAGGTAAACGAATCAGATCATCAAAATCAACCGCCTGATAAGCCAACAATGTGGCCGCGTAATTACGATAGACCAAAGCTGCTTGCTGCATCTGTTCATCACTGGCCTGTGCCAGCGCTACTTCAGGCTCAACACCATTATTTTTCCACAGCGAAATTTGACTTTGCACCTGCCGAATCAATTGCTTATCTGCCGTAGCCAATTGCTCCTGAATTAAACCAAAGCAATCATCCGCAGCAAAAATGGAAAACTGCGGCTTAAGACCTATCGTCTGCGCTTCCGCACGCAAGATTTGTAACCCCAACGAGTGAAATGTGCACACCGTTAAGTGACTCGCCCGAATAATTTTTCCAGTACGGTCCCGCTTACCTTCCAGTAAAGCGCGCACTCGTTCACGCATTTGGGCGGCGGCTTTATTGGTAAACGTCACCGCAGCAATATGCCTTGCCTCGTAATCATGCGCTTCTAACAAATGGGCAATCTTAGCGGTAATCACGCGCGTTTTGCCACTGCCTGCACCCGCTAATACCAAGCAAGGTCCATCAAGTGCGCATACAGCAGCGCGCTGCGCTGAGTTCAATTGATGCATGGATAGGGGGAAATGAAAAAATCAAACCCGTTAGAGGGTCTGACAAAAAGAATCAAAAAAAGCATGGTCGAGTGTAGCATGGGCAGCGCTGGCCTTAAATCCGTCCTGCCTCAAACACGCCGTATTATTTCCTTATACAAAGCCGCAGAAAAATGACGCCTCCCAAGACAAACTCTGGCGCTGCGGGCATTTCACCGATAAGTAAAACCCCACCTTTCTTTTTTTGCTTTCCCCCCTCCCAACGCTGCGCGCATACCAGAATTGACAGCATTACGCTGAACCCTTACATTCACTCCTCTGACAGGAGAGAGCGGCAATATATCGTCGCCGCCGAAGGCGCAGTGCCCATAAACGCTCAGGCAAACGGACTGTCATGCAATCACACTCTGGAGAGCGGCAAGATAAACTTGCCCACCGAAGGGGGCTAATGGAAAATCGTTATCGATCTTTCCAAAATCTCTCAGGTATCAAGGACAGAGGGGCAATGGTGGAAACAACCAAGCCTAAGATTTTATTCAAGCTCTGTCGTTTGTGCCCAAGATGGTATAGCGCGACAAATAAAGAGACGAATATAGCGACCCAACACCGCCTTAGGCAAGGTTATCCTTGCAATGCATGCTATTAAAACGGTTTTAAAAACGTTTATTTGTCCTAACAACCTTATATCTACAATTCTCTATGTCCATCCACTCCTTGCGCCGCACACCGCTATTTGCACATCACCAAGCGCTAGGCGCGCGCATGGTCGACTTTGGCGGATGGGAAATGCCGGTTAACTATGGCTCGCAAATTGAAGAACATCACGCCGTTCGCCACCATGCGGGCATGTTTGATGTATCGCATATGTGCGTTATTGATCTTAACGGCGCGCAATGCCGAGATTTCTTGCGCCTCGCATTAGCCAACAGCATCGACAAACTACAAGAACCCGGACGTGCACTTTATAGCTGCATGCTTAATACACAAGGCGGCGTAATCGACGATTTAATCGTTTATTTCTTTGCGCCAGACCATTTCCGTTTGGTCGTCAATGCAGGTACCGCCGAAAAAGACTTGGCCTGGCTAGTGCAACTTAATTTCGAGCGCCATTTTGGTATCGATATCTTGCCCCGCAAAGACCTCGCTATCCTTGCCGTACAAGGTCCACAAGCACGCGCTCTCGTATGGCAAGCGCTTCCCGAGTGCGAAAAATCCAGCGCTGCCCTTAAACCTTTTTATGCCACCCGTTGTACAACCCACTTAGGTGAGGTCATGGTGGCACGAACCGGTTATACCGGAGAAGAAGGCTTTGAATTAGTTTTGCCAGCCAACCAAGCCGGTACAGTATGGCAAGCCCTTATCCAAGCGGGAGTAAAACCCGTTGGACTCGGTGCACGCGATACATTGCGGTTAGAGGCAGGTATGAATTTATATGGTCAAGATATGGATGACACCGTATCACCGCTTGATGCGGGCTTAGCTTGGACTGTCGCACTTAACGATGACCGTGATTTTATCGGTAAAGCGGCATTGCAACAGCAAGGTCAGACAACACAATTTCTTGGCTTAGTGCTAGAAGGTGCCGATGGCATACTGCGCTCGCACCAAAGCGTACTCTGCCCAAGCGGGCTGGGCGAAATTACCAGCGGCACTTTTTCACCCACTCTCCAGCGCTCTATTGCCTTTGCCAAATTACCCATGTCAGTCAACATAGGCGATCCCGTGCATGTATTAGTACGCGATAAAAAGCTAGCGGCGCGCATTGTCAAATTACCTTTTGTCCGATTGGGAAAAGCATTGCTTAGTTAAAACAATGTTGCCCTAAGCAAAGCATCAATCTATCTGTGCATAAGATGCGTTGACCCATCAAAGAACACGGGTCAACGCATTGCTTACGCTAACTAACGATAATTGCAATCTCTTTACTTTTATATTTTTTGGAGCCCCGATGAGCCTACCTAATGAACTGAAATATACCGCCTCACACGAATGGGTACGTACCCATGCTGATGGTTCTGTCACAGTCGGTATTACCGATCACGCGCAAGCAGCGCTAGGTGACGTTGTATTTCTCGAACTCCCCACTGTAGGCAGCAAACTCAATGCAGGACAAGCCTGTGCCGTCGTCGAGTCAGTCAAAGCGGCATCGGATATTTATGCGCCCCTCGCCGGCAAGGTACTGGCTATCAACGAAGCAGTCAGTGCTTCGCCAGAGGAAGTCAATAATGATGCCTATACAGCATGGCTATTTCGCTTACAACCCGCACAAGTCAGTGATATAGACAAGCTGATGTCCGCCCAAGACTACGCTACCGCCATCGGTGTGTAATCGGTCATTTTTATCGTAACCCGTGCCGTCTTTGTTCAGATAGTTTCTGAAAAACACATCAGTACCCGACTCTACCTATGAATACCCCTTTATCCAGCCATACGCAGCCACCTACTCGACCCAGCTTGGCACAGCTTGAAGCACATGATAGTTTTCATGCACGCCATATTGGCCCCAACGCAGACCAACAAAAAACTATGCTCGCGACCCTAGGCATAGCATCGATGGCCGCACTGATGCGTGCTGCTATTCCTGCCTCGATTCATCGCAAAGATGCCTTACCCTTGCCAGGTCCCATGGACGAACGCGCTGCGCTCACCCAACTCAAAGATCTTGCCAAGCAAAACCAAGTGTTGCGTTCATTAATCGGTCAAGGTTATTACGGGACACAAACACCCTCCGTCATTTTGCGTAATGTGCTGGAAAACCCCGCTTGGTATACCGCATATACCCCCTATCAGCCTGAAATTTCGCAAGGCCGTTTAGAAGCCATTCTCAATTTTCAGCAAATGGTGATGGACTTTACGGGGATGGATATCGCCAATGCCTCGATGCTAGACGAAGGTACCGCTGCGGCAGAAGCAATGACATTGGCACACCGCTTAACCCAATCTTCTTCGTCTGTCTTTTTTGTCGCCGATGATGTGCTCCCGCAGACCATCGAAATCTTACAAACACGCGCCACCCCCCTTAATATTCAACTCCATATTGCACCCACCACCGAAGCAGCCAACACACCCTGCTTTGGTGCGTTACTGCAATACCCCGGCGCAAATGGCGATCTACTCAATTCTCTGGATGATTACAAAACACTCACAGCGGCCATTCACGCACAAAGTGGTCTTGTTATTGTTGCGGCGGATTTGCTTGCGCTAACGCAACTGGAAGCACCGGGGGTATGGGGCGCAGATGTGGTCGTAGGTAACACACAACGCTTTGGCGTACCCCTAGGTTTTGGTGGACCGCACGCGGCCTATTTAGCCACACGAGATGCTCATAAACGCGCTATTCCAGGGCGTTTGGTGGGTGTCACCATCGATACACATGGTCAACCAGCCTATCGTTTAGCATTACAAACACGCGAACAGCATATTCGGCGCGAAAAAGCGACCTCCAATATTTGTACCGCGCAAGTTTTATTGGCCGTGATGGCATCCATGTATGCGGTGTATCACGGACCCGAAGGTTTACGTCGCATCGGTCAACGCGTGCATCGCCTAACCACCATATTGGCTGCTGGCCTCACGCAATTAGGGTACGAGCCCAACAACAGCTACTACTTTGATACGCTTACACTCAATACGGGAACACACACCAACGCGCTGCACACAAGCGCGTGTGCAGCCGGATTTAATTTACGACATATCAATGCACACCAAGTAGGTATTTCACTTGATGAGTTAAGTGATGCTAAAGAAGTACAGGCCCTATGGAAATTATTTTCCCAAGGAAAATCATTGCCTGATTTCGCTGCACTAGAAGCCCAAGTAGTGCAGGCTTTTCCCACAACACTGCAACGCCAAACACCTTACTTAGTTCATCCGGTCTTTCAGCGCTATCAGTCTGAGCACGAAATGCTGCGCTATTTACGTGCACTCGCAGACAAAGATCTTGCACTAGACCGATCAATGATTCCATTGGGCTCGTGTACGATGAAGCTTAATGCCACCAGTGAAATGCTACCGATCACATGGCCGGAGTTTTGTGATATCCACCCCTTTGCCCCCACCACCCAAACGCGCGGCTATGCTCTTTTGATCAATCAGCTCGAAAGCATGCTCTGCGCAATCACGGGTTACGATGCCGTAAGTTTGCAACCCAATGCTGGCTCACAAGGTGAGTACGCGGGACTCCTGATTATTCGTGCATATCATGCGAGTCAGGGGCAAGCACACCGCCATATTTGTCTCATCCCAAGCTCCGCACATGGGACCAACCCAGCATCCGCACATATGGCCGGGATGCGCGTAGTGGTTGTCGCCTGCGATGAAGAAGGTAATGTGGATCTCAATGACCTTGAAGCACGTGCACGCGAACATGCTGATCAACTCGCTGCCATCATGATCACCTACCCATCGACACATGGCGTATTTGAGGCAGGTCTACAAAAAATTTGCAATATTGTGCACACCTATGGCGGCCAGGTTTATATCGATGGTGCCAATATGAATGCCTTAGTGGGCACAGCCGCACCCGGACATTTTGGCGGCGATGTATCGCACCTTAATTTGCATAAAACATTTTGCATCCCTCATGGCGGAGGCGGACCCGGCGTAGGTCCCGTTGCTGTTGCTAAACATCTCGCGCCATTTTTGCCCAATGCCCGCGCCAGCGGTTATATCCGAGGTGAGTCAGGGATCAGCGCCGTTAGCGCAGCCCCGTTTGGTTCGGCAGGGATTTTGCCTATTTCATGGATGTATATCGTCATGATGGGTGGAACGGGCCTTACCTACGCAACTGAACAAGCCATCTTGGCAGCCAATTACGTTGCTAAAAAATTAGCCCCCTACTACCCCGTGCTGTACACCGGACAAAATAATTTAGTCGCTCATGAATGTATCTTAGACTTGCGCCCCATTAAAGAGATCACGGGCATTAGTAACGAAGATGTTGCCAAGCGCTTAATTGACTATGGTTTCCATGCACCGACCATGAGTTTTCCGGTACCAGGCACACTAATGATCGAGCCAACCGAAAGCGAATCTCTCGCGGAGCTAGACCGTTTTATTGCCGCCATGATAAGTATTCGGGAAGAAATTACCCTGATTGAAAAAGGCATCTTCGACCGCGCAGACAACCCTCTCAAGCATGCGCCTCATACTATTGCTGCCGTTTCAGCAGACCAATGGGTACATGCTTACACCAGAGAAATGGCCGCGTTTCCCATCGCATCACTGCGTACGCGCAAGTATTGGGCGCCGGTCGGACGAGCGGACAATGTATATGGTGACCGTAATTTATTTTGTAGTTGCCCACCCTTGTCGGCTTATGCGCAAGATCCAGCCAACATTGACGGGTGACATGTGAGTTATGTTGCCACACAACAAGCATAAGCCGTTGAAGGCAAACAACGCAGCCGGTGACATGATGTGATAAAGACTGAGAGGACCGTGTGAATCGTATTTGCTTCACACGCACAGTCATTTAACAGGCCTTAGAAGGCAGCACCCACCTGTGCAAACACCAAAAGCACGGGTGCGCTATAACCGCGACCCATCAGAGAAATTAAGCGCCCAAATCAAACGAGAACGTAAAGACCTTACCAACTTTAATTTGACCCATCCACGCTGTGAATAAGTTCCCAAGCACCATCTGCGGCTTTGTAAATCGACGTACTTTGATCTCGTAAATCACCATATTCATCGTAAGCTAATGTATGCGTAGTAACGCCCGCCATTTTCGTTGCCGCTAAATAAGGCAAATATTTTTTCGGTTCCACTGAATCCGCTTTTTTCATCGCCATAAACATCGCCATCGCGCCATCATAAGCATAAGGCGCATATACCTCGACCGGCATGCCAAAACGCGCTTTATGTCGCTGATTAAAAACAAGCCCCCCCGGCATTTGCTCCAGCGGTTTTCCGCCAACCGACACAATCACGCCATGCGCCGCATCACCTGCAATCTCAAAAAGGGTATTCATCTTAAGCGCATCCCCTCCAAGCAATGTTGCTTTAATACCCAGCTCACGCATTTGCTTGACCAGCACACCCGCCTGCAATACTTCCCCCCCATAGAAAATACCTTGAGGTTTTAAGCGCTTTATATTCGTTAACATCAATTTAAAATCATGCGCTTTATGATTAGTAAATTCACGACGCACCACCTCTGCACCTGCCGCCTTCGCTGCCTGCTCAAATTCATCAGCCAAACCCTGACCATAGGCGGAACGGTCATCAATGATCACCAATTTCTTTAACCCAAGATTTTGAGCAGCAAAATTACCTAATCGTTGACCTTGATGCACATCAGAAGTCAGCATACGAAATGTCGTTTTAAATCCCTGGCGCGTGTAGGCCGGTGCAGTAGCCGTCGCAGACTGAGGAATACCCGCGCGATCGTAAATCAACGAAGTCGGCATAGAGACATTTGAATTAAGCGGGCCCAGCATCCCTTTAATACCACGATCGATTAATTTTTGTGCAATCTGCATACCTTGATGTGCATCGGCCTGATCATCTTCGGTAAGCAATACCAGCTTTATCTCTTTGCCGCCAATAATGGGCTTACTCGCATTAAATGTTTCAATGGCCAACGTGACACCTTTTTGCATGTCTTTGCCATTGGTCGCTTGTGCACCACTTAACGGCACTGAAAATCCTATTTTGACTTCTTCAACCGACTTGTTCAGTTCCTGAGCACACAGCAAGTGCGTAAAAGTGACCATCACCAAGGTAACAAGCAATGAGATAAATGTCCGGATTTTCATATCGACTCCTAAGTTCATACAACAAAGCTAGCGACAAAAGTCCATCCAAACAAACATTCACTATCAAAAAGCAAAGCAAATTGGCAAAAGTTGGTAGACACAATGAAAGCGCAACAAGGCAAACAAAATATTTCAATCAGCGCTGGCATTTTGAGTGTGCTGTCAGTAAACGGCAACATAAATTGTGGCTAAATTGAGACAATAAGTAACCTTTTTCCTATATAAAACGATTTTATTGGACAGGATCTCGATATTATTTTTTTAATCTACACGTATTATTTATATGTAACACGCATCACGCCACGACAATTCAGTTATCTCATCAAATGCATGCCTCATGTATTTAGCGAATCCTTGCCACCACTAGCAGATATACCTACGCCTGTACTTCATACCTACATCCTTACTTATTAACTGGGACATTCTTAGTAGAAAATCTGAGAAGGCGTAAAGCATTCTTCTAAAAATTAGACGAAAAATAATCACCGATATAGGTGCGTTTTAAGATTAAAAATATCAATCTGATATATCAATGCGGTGACAAGCACCTGACTGATATCGTCTTTTTCTTCAAGGCAAGGGGGAAAGATCTAAAAATCCGCAACGGACACACCGCAGATAAATTAAGTAGCTAGTACCGCAAAAACGCCTACCACCGCAAACTGTTGTTATAAGCAAAAAACCAAGCGGGGATAAATGGCACGCTTGACAAGCATCTCAAGCTCTACCTTGCCAGACAACCAAGTAGGCGGCACAAGCGTTCTATATCTGACCTCAACGCACATACGGCCGTGCGCAATGTATTGTGTAGATAAAAACCTCATGCCGCCAAAAACATTCTTTTTACAAAGAAAAAATATGCTCTGCCGCAGGAAATTGGCAAGACTTGACTTCATTTACATATGCGCGCAGCGCAGCAGCAATGGATGACTGCCCCTCCATAAAATTTTTCACAAACTTAGCTTTATGTCCCGGAAAAACACCCAACAAATCATGCATCACAAGCACCTGCCCCGAGCAATGCGGCCCCGCACCAATCCCAATTGTGGGAATTAAAAGGGATGCCGTAATATCGGCGGCAAGCGTAGCAGGCACGGCCTCTAGCACTAGCATGTGGGCTCCAGCCGCTTGAAGTACACGCGCATCTGCTTTAATTTGCGCGGCATCTTGCGGCGTTTTTCCCTGTACTTTAAATCCCCCCAACGCGTGTACCGACTGCGGCATCAAACCAAGATGCGCACATACGGGAATACTGCGCTCAGTCAAAAAACGGATCGTTGGCGCAAGCCAAGCGCCCCCTTCTAATTTAACCATCTGCGCGCCTGCTCGTATTAACTGAGCTGCATTAAGATAGGCTTGCTCTGGCGTGCTATAGCTGGCAAATGGCATATCGGCAAGAATATAGGCAAGCTGATTACCACGCGCAACGCACTCGGTGTGATAAACCAATGCCTCTAAAGTCACGGGCAGAGTCGTCGCATGACCTTGTACAACATTACCCACTGAATCCCCGACTAACAGTGCATCGACACCACAGTTATCCATCAACTGCGCAAAACTTGCGTCATAACAAGTCAACATGGCAATTTTTTCGCCCACTTCACGCATTTTATGTAAGCGATGAATCGTCTGCATCGCCCGGATAGGCTGCTGTTTGGTATCTTGCAAATAGCTCATACACACTCCATAAAATACAATTCTTTTAATAAGAACTATTGTAGGGGATACCACCCACTAACGGTACCATCAACTTTATATCGTGATGGATCAATAGCGCATGGAATATATCAACAGATTGGCAAACATAAGGATAAGGCGCAGCCCCGGCCTTTATCGATCAGACAGCGCGTGATTTTTATTTGGGCGTACTTTAAGTATATTTTGACTATTGCGCACCAAATACATTCACTTTTGACTACTTGTGACAGTTGCAAAAGAGCCCATGCAAAAAGGCGGCGTCGCTATTTTCTCAATCACCTGCCCAGCAACATCTGGCAAAAACTGACTTATCGCCCCTAAAACCGGAATAGTAAGATCAGGTACCAGCTCGAGCAAAGGATGCAACACAAAAGCACGCTCGGTCATCCGTGGATGTGGAATAACTAAATCAACAGAGGCAAGGCGCTGATCACCATAAAGTAATAAATCAATATCAAGTGTACGGGGTGCATTTCGATAACTACGCTTGCGACCAAATTTTGTCTCAATCCCCGCACATATCGCATACAAGCGCTGCGCATCTAAACTTGTTTCAACACTCACCACCATATTAAAAAAATCGGGGCCATCAGCTTGATAAGGTTGCGATCGATAAAGAGAGGAATGCGAGACAGGCGTTACGTTGGGGCATTGCGCTAAATCGATCACCGCCTCTTTCAACGTCTGGGGTGCATCACCTAAATTAGCACCCAGCCCCAGGTAAGCAATCACCATCGTTACTCCAGCTCGACGGGTTTGGCGTTGTCATGTGTGACTTTGCGCCGACTGCGTCGCGTACGTGCGGGCTTGGCCCCAGAACCCGTGGTTTCCCGAAGCGCAGTGAGCATCTCTTCACGCGCAGGCATATCCACACTTTGAAATTGCGTCCACCAAATACCGAGCGCCTCCGGTAACTCACCGGATTGGCAACGTAGTAATAAGAAATCG
>JADYYQ010000114.1 GCA_020853585.1 Ottowia sp. | reverse complement strand
TGACCCTAAAGGTTATGAAACCTTGCAGGACGATATCTATGAAGCAAAAACAAATCAATTCACAGCTACGCAAAACGCTTTACTCATCGCACGCGCATTACCCGGTACCGAGATTAATCGTTTAAAAATCACATCTGCGGCGCTGCACGCTATCGCCGATGGACCTAATCAGGCTTTTACACACGTATTTCTTCTCGCTCAAGAAAATAAAGAAGGCGGTACGGCAGGCTTACATGATTTGCTTCGCCCCGTCTGGGAAAATATTGACGCATAAAAAACCAGATTGCGTATTGAGGAGCGGTCAATAGCAATGACACGAAAATACCTTCGTTAATCATGCCATTTATGTGAAAAAATACTCAGCTTCTAAGCCAAAAATAAATGGCCATTATTTTAAGCACACCTTTTTTATTTCTATTAAGGCCCTTGCATTACTACCGTGTGTGGACTAACACCAAACGGGTACGGTTAATGAAACTAGCATAATTAATAATGGCGAACACTCGCCGCATTGAGCTCGTGCAATCAGTTATATAAGCGTCTTTTATTCCTCAATAGATTCGCGCAATAAAGCAAGCATCTGGACTTCATCCAATATGGTGATACCCAGCGCCTCGGCTTTTTCCAACTTACTGCCCGCTGCTTCACCTGCTACCAGATAATCCGTTTTTTTCGACACCGCATTCACCACTTTTGCACCTACCGCCTCCAGCATCGCGCGGGCATCATCACGCGTAAGCGTGGGTAAAGTCCCGGTTAATACAAATGTTTTATTCAACAACTTGCCATGCAAGCGTCGCTCAGGGGGGGCACTATCCCAACGCACGCCAGCAACGCGCAGTTGTGCAATTACTTCACGATTGTGGGTTTCGGAGAAAAAATATGCAATCGATTGCGCCACGACAGGACCTACATCAGGTACACACAGCAAATCATCGGCTGACGCTTGCATCAAATTATCTAAATCGCCAAAGTGATGTGCTAAAGCACGGGCAGTGGCTTCGCCCACATGACGAATACCAAGCGAAAAAATAAATCGGGGCAAGGTCGTCTGCTTTACTTTTTCTAAGGCAGCAATCAAATTATTAGCAGATTTTTCGGCCATTCGATCAAGTGATGCCAACTTGCTAAAGCTTAGATGAAATAAATCAGCCGGTGTGTGCACCCATGCTTGATCAACCAATTGATCGACCAATTTATCTCCCAGCCCTTCAATATCCATCGCACGACGTCCAGCAAAATGAAGTAGCGCCTGTTTACGCTGAGCAGGACAAACCAAACCACCTGAGCAACGCACAATGACTTCACCGACGATACGCTCAATGTGCGATCCGCAAATTGGACAAATACTTGGCATACAAAATATGCGCGCATCGCTTGGGCGATATTCCAATAAAACCCGCACTACCTCGGGAATAACATCACCCGCACGACGTACCGAAACGGTATCACCAATACGTACATCTTTTCGCTGAAGTTCTTCTTCATTATGCAGAGTCGCATTCGTTACGGTCACGCCTCCCACCAACACAGGTGCCAAGCGCGCGACGGGTGTGATTGCGCCAGTGCGCCCTACTTGCACGGTCACATCAAGTACCTTTGTGGTGGCTTCTTGCGCCGGAAATTTATGCGCCAAAGCAAAACGGGGTGCACGCGAAACAAATCCCAACTGCGCTTGCTCACTATAAGCATTGACTTTGTATACCACGCCATCAATTTCATAAGGTAAATTTTCACGTGCGGTGGCAAGCTGCGCAAAAAATTGCTGTAATCCCTCTGCGCCATACACAAGAAGACGCATAGAACAAACGGGCACCCCCAAACTCGCTAGCCAATTTAGCATCTCATGATGCCCAAGCGGCTTATGATTTTCACCAGGCTGCAAAATAATTTCACCCACACCATAAGCAAAAAAAGCTAAGGGACGGGTAGCCGTAATTTTCGAATCAAGTTGACGTAAACTTCCCGCCGCTGCATTACGGGGATTGGCAAATTCTTTTTCTCCCGCAGCATGCGCACGCGCATTTAGTTGAGCAAATGCTTCTTTAAAAATAAAAACTTCACCGCGTATTTCAAGCACATCAGGGAAAATATCTCCATGCAAACGCAACGGCAATCCGTGAATTGTCCGAATATTGGCAGTGACATTTTCACCGGTCGTGCCATCGCCTCGCGTGGCAGCTTGTACCAATACACCATGTTCATAACGTAAGGACACCGCTAGTCCATCAAACTTTGGCTCACAGGCATATTCAATCTGACGTATCGGTATCGAATTAGCATCAAGTATATCTAAACCTTGCGCACAACGACGATCAAAAGCCAACACCTCCGCTTCCGAAAATGCGTTATTTAATGACAGCATCGGCAACGCATGTTGCACTTGCGAAAATGCAGGCAGTGCTTTTCCCCCAACCCGCTGCGTAACCGAATCAATCGTCGCAAGCTCAGGGTAATCTACTTCAAGCTGCTGTAATTCGCGAAATAAACTGTCATATTCTGCATCGCTAATAACCGGCGCATCTTTGACGTAATACGCTTCATTGTGGCGCGCCAATATTTGTCGCAGCCAAGCGGCACGTGCCGCTAATTCAGGTGTCACCATGAGTAAAAAGAAAAGTTATTCGCTAAATAAGCGTAGAGCAGTGGGCGAGCCTGCGACAAGGCCGCGCTCATGCAAGCGCACATAAATAATACGCAGTTGATTTTCGATCGTTGTTAGGATGCTTTGCGATAAGGCATCGCCTCGATCATCGACCACCTGCGCATGCAATTGCTGCGCAAGATGTTGTGCATACGACCACATCAATCTAAAAGGTCGAGTACTTTCTTGTGCGCAGGCCACATCAAACCGTAAGTTAATTTGATTGCCGGAACGCAAAGACACATCATCACGCAGAAAATTAATATCATGAAAACGCAGCGTAAAAACAGGACTTTGTGTCTGCTCAACGGACTGGCAATAAATAAAACACCTGCCGTC
>JADYYQ010000113.1 GCA_020853585.1 Ottowia sp. | reverse complement strand
TTTATTTCCGCACAACCGATGTGACCGGTGCGATAGAGTTGCCTGCTGATAAAGAGATGGTGATGCCGGGCGATAATGTGACGATTACGGTCAAGCTTATCGCGCCGATTGCAATGGAAGAAGGTTTACGGTTTGCTATCCGTGAGGGTGGCCGTACCGTTGGCGCGGGCGTCGTTGCTAAAATTATTGAGTAGTTCTTTGCGCTGATCTTGTCCTTGTCAGGAGTTATATATGGGCGAGATCAGCGTTTTTGCTGTTGTTTCAAGGGGTATAGCTCAACTGGCAGAGCGTCGGTCTCCAAAACCGAAGGTTGGGGGTTCGATGCCCTCTGCCCCTGCCGATTTTAATAATAAAAATACGAGCGTTTGGGTGGAAAATGACTAGGTCCAATAGTAAGTCTGTTGACGGTGGGGCCGGTAACTCGGTTATTTTGTTTTCTCTAGCTTTTTTGATTTTAGCTGGGGCGGGATTCTATTTTTTGCCCAAGCAATATTTTTTGTTATTTTCTTTGTTTCTTGTTTTATGTGTTGTTTTGTTATTGGCAACTTTGGGTTACGGTAAAAAGTTTTTCAATTTTTCTTTGGAGTCTTACCGTGAGCTTAAGAAAGTTGTTTGGCCATCCCGTAAGGAGACTGGGCAAACAACGCTTATTGTTTTTTTGTTTGTGACGTTAGTGGCTATTTTTCTTTGGGGCGTCGACAAGTTGCTCGAGTGGAGTGTATTTACTCTTGTTTTGGGTTGGAAATAGGGCGCGTGGGGATCTCGTGAATGGAGCCGTAGTGGTCTCGTCAAATAAGAAATGGTATGTCGTGCATGCTTACTCCGGTATGGAGAAAAGCGTACGACGCGCTTTGCAAGAGCGTGTTGATCGTGCTGGGATGCAGGATAAGTTTGGTCGCATCCTTGTTCCCTCAGAAGAAGTCGTGGAAGTTAAGGCGGGGCAAAAAGCCGTTACTGAGCGACGTTTGTTTCCGGGTTATGTCTTGGTTGAAATGGATATGACTGATGAAACTTGGCACTTGGTGAAAAACACCAGCAAAGTGACAGGTTTTGTCGGAGGCGCTCGCAACCAGCCTTCCCCTATCTCTGAAAAAGAGGTGGAGAAGATTATGGTGCAAATGCAAGAGGGGATTGAACGGCCGCGTCCTAAGACGCTTTTTGAGGTGGGTGAAATGGTTCGAATTAAAGAGGGACCTTTTACTGATTTTACCGGCAATATTGAGGAAGTGAATTACGAAAAATCTCGAGTGCGTGTTTCGGTTACTATTTTTGGTCGTGCCACGCCTGTTGAACTTGAGTTTGGCCAGGTAGAGAAGGTTTAGTTTAGGTGTGATATGGTTTTTTGCTAAAAACCATAAAAGAGGAGTGCGAGAGCAGATTTAGCCGTTTGCTATTGCACGTTTAACTCAAAAGTGCCGTCTACGGCCACTTATTAACGGGGTGAAGTATGGCTAAAAAAGTCATTGGTTTTATTAAGTTGCAAATTCCAGCCGGTAAGGCAAATCCATCTCCTCCAGTGGGCCCAGCTTTGGGTCAGCGGGGGCTGAATATTATGGAGTTTTGTAAGGCATTTAATGCGCAGACTCAGGGTATGGAGCCTGGTTTGCCGATTCCTGTGGTTATCACAGCATTTGCCGATAAAAGTTTTACTTTTATATTAAAGACGCCTCCCGCGACAGTGCTGCTTAAAAAGGCCGCTAAGATCACTAAGGGTTCGCCACGTCCTCATATGGATAAAGTCGCTGAAATAACGCGTGCTCAAGCTGAGGAAATTGCGCGTTTAAAGATGCCTGATCTGACTGCTTCAGATCTTGATGCCGCAGTGCGGACAATTGCAGGGTCTGCGCGCTCGATGGGTATTGTTGTTGGAGGAAGTAAATGAGTAGGCAATCTAAACGCGTAGTAGGAATTAGAGCCAAAGTTGATCGTAATAAAAGTTACGTTATTGATGATGCGTTAAATTTAGTGAAAGAGTGTGCTACTGCTAAGTTTGATGAGTCTATTGATGTTGCTGTTCATCTGGGTGTGGATTCAAAAAAATCAGATCAGGTGGTACGCGGTGCGGTCGTTTTGCCAGCGGGAACAGGTAAAGATGTACGTGTAGCTGTTTTTGCGCAAGGCGAGAAAGCGGAGCAAGCTAGGGCGGCGGGCGCAGAGATTGTCGGTATGGATGATTTGGCTGATCAAATTAAAGCGGGTAATTTCAACTTTGATGTGGTTATTGCTTCTCCCGACACGATGCGCATTGTTGGTACTCTAGGACAGATTTTAGGTCCACGTGGCTTGATGCCTAACCCCAAAGTGGGGACGGTGACACAAGACGTAGTGACTGCGGTGAAAAATGCTAAGGCAGGTCAAGTGCAGTTTCGTGTTGATAAAGGTGGGATTGTCCACGCTACGATTGGTCGTAGATCATTTGATGTGCCTGCGCTTAAGAGTAATTTGTTAGCGCTGTTAGATGCACTGAATAAAGTTAAACCGCCTTCAAGCAAGGGTGTGTATTTACGTAAAGTGTCGCTTTCTAGCACGATGGGAATTGGTTTGCGGGTAGACCAAGTTTCGCTCGTTTCCTGATTGTTGGATTGATCGCGTTACGTGATTAATTGTGTTAGGGGTGTGCGCTAAGATTTATTTCTGTGTTTTCTTCGCATCACTGCATTGTATTTTGGTGGGTGGTTTGCTTGTGAATATTATTTTATAAGCGGACTGGTTATCGAAGATCGCTGGTGGGTTTTTGAGTGAACGTTGTTCATTCTTTCTTGAACTCTTAATACGCGGACTGGGTTTTTCAGTTTTGCTGCCAGCGTAGATGGCGTACTCGTGAGTTTGAGTTTTTTGGTGTTTTGCCAAAAAATGCATGACAACCTGGTCGCTGTGTTTTTGACGAGCTAAGCCTTAAAGGTAAAGCTGATTTGGAGGTAATGGTGCCGCTTAATATTGAAGAAAAGAAAAATATTGTTATTGAGGTGGCGTTACAAGTTGCCAAGGCTTCCACGGTTGTTATTGCTGAGTATCGTGGTATTACGGTCGACAATATGACTCAGTTACGTGCGAAAGCGCGTGCTCAGGGTGTATATATGCGTGTTCTTAAAAACACCTTAGCTCGGCGTGCAGTTGCCGATACCCCTTTGTCCGGTCTTGCACAACACATGATTGGGCCGCTGATTTACGGTATGTCTGAAGATGCGGTGGCTGCAGCAAAAGTGCTAAATGACTTTGCAAAGACGAACGATAAGTTAGTTCTTAAAGCAGGGTTTTACGGCGGCAAAATGATGGATGCAGGTGAAGTAAAAGCCCTGGCATCTATTCCGTCGCGTTTAGAGCTGTTGTCTATGCTTGTGGGTGTGATGCAAGCGCCTGTTTCTGGCATGGCACGTGTTTTAGCTGCGATTGCTGCAAAAAAACAGCTTGAGCTTGCTGCGGGCTAATTTAAGTTTTCGGTATATATCAGTGAATGCCTGAGATTTGGCATTGTCGGTTAATTATTAGGAGTGATACAAATGGCGGTTACTAAAGAAGATATTTTGGCAGCGGTAGGTGAAATGTCGGTACTGGATTTAAATGATCTGGTTAAGGCATTTGAAGAAAAATTTGGTGTGTCGGCAGCGGCGATGGCCGTTGCAGCACCTGCACCAGGCGCAGCAAGTGCTGCAGAAGAGCAGACTGAATTTACTGTGATGTTGGCTGAAGTGGGCGGTAATAAGGTTAGTGTGATTAAAGCAGTGCGTGAGATTACAGGTCTTGGCTTGAAAGAGGCAAAAGACCTGGTGGATGGCGCACCAAAACCAGTTAAAGAAGGTATTGATAAAGCAGCTGCGGAAGATGCCAAGAAAAAACTTGAAGAAGCGGGTGCAAAAGCTGAGATCAAGTAAATCTCGCTTTTTTCCGAAGGGCTGGCAGCAGATAAATGGCTGCCGGCCTTTTTGTTTGTGTTTTTTTCAAATAAGAATACAAAAAAAAGCAGGTCTTGCCTGTTTCTTTTTGTCTTCTGAATCGACTGCAGAAGACAAATTTGGTCGGGTGTCACACACTTTATCGCGGTGTGGTGCTGTCAGCTAGAGGTTGGTAGAGGCCAACCACCAAATTCCGTCACCAGTCGCTGAACACATAGGCCGGCAAAAGCTTGGCCCCGTGCTGATTCGGAGATCCCATGGCGTATAGTTTCACTGAAAAAAAACGTATTCGTAAAAGTTTTGCGAAGCGCACGACCGTACATCAGGTCCCTTTCCTGCTTGCGACGCAACTTCAATCTTATGCAAAATTTCTGCAAGTAGAGGTGGCGCCGACTAAGCGTGCCCCAGAAGGCTTGCAAGCTGCGTTTGGTGCTATTTTCCCCATCGCGTCACATAATCAGTTGGCGCGTATGGAGTTTGTCTCTTACCAGTTATCCCCTCCCGCTTTTGATGTTAAAGAATGCCAGCAGCGTGGTTTAACGTATCACTCTGCATTGCGCGCTAAAGTGCGCTTGATCATTAATGATCGCGAAAACTTAAGTAAGGTGAAAGAAGTCAAAGAGCAAGAAGTGTATATGGGGGAAGTCCCTCTGATGACACCGACTGGCTCATTTGTTATTAATGGTACGGAGCGGGTGATTGTCTCTCAATTACATCGCTCACCCGGAGTGTTTTTTGAGCACGATAAGGGTAAAACCCATAGCTCCGGCAAACTGCTGTTTTCGGCGCGAATTATTCCTTATCGTGGCTCGTGGCTTGATTTTGAGTTTGATCACAAAGATATTTTATATTTTCGGGTTGACCGACGCCGTAAAATGCCGGTCACGATTTTGCTTAAAGCGATTGGTTTAACGCCAGAACAGATTCTTTCCCATTTCTTTGTTTTTGATCATTTTGCTTTGGCAAAAGACGAAGGTGCCCAGATGGAGTTTGTCTCTGAACGCCTACGGGGTGAGGTGGCGCGTTTTGATATTACCGATCGGTCAGGCACAGTGCTCGTCTCCAAAGACAAGCGTATTAATGCAAAACATATTCGCGACCTTGAGGCCGCAAAGATTAAGCATATTGCGGTGCCTGAGGATTATTTGCTTGGACGTGTATTGGCCTCAACGATCGTCGACAACGAGACAGGTGAGATTATTGCCAATGCCAACGATGAGCTTACTGAAGAGTTGTTAGCTAATTTACGTGTGGCGGGTATCACTGATTTAGAAACGCTTTATACCAATGACCTTAACCAAGGTCCTTATATTTCTCAGACATTACGTGTTGATGAGACGGTCGATCAGTTGGCAGCACGTATTGCCATCTATCGTATGATGCGTCCCGGTGAGCCGCCGACAGAAGAGGCGGTAGAAGCACTCTTTAAGCGTTTGTTTTATAGCGAAGATGCTTACGATCTGTCTCGTGTGGGTCGGATGAAAGTCAATAGCCGTTTGGGTCGTTCCGATGGCGAAGGCGCAATGGTTTTGACCGATGAAGATATCCTCGATACGATTAAAATTTTAGTGGACTTGCGTAACGGTAAGGGTGAAGTCGATGATATTGATCACTTAGGTAACCGTCGCGTACGTTGTGTCGGTGAGCTGGCTGAAAATCAATTTCGCGCAGGTCTTTCGCGTGTTGAGCGTGCGGTTAAAGAGCGATTGGGTCAGGCCGAAACCGAAAATTTAATGCCGCATGACTTAATCAATAGCAAGCCTATCTCTTCAGCGATTCGCGAGTTCTTTGGTTCATCACAGCTGTCGCAGTTTATGGATCAGACCAATCCTTTATCTGAGATTACCCATAAGCGTCGTATTTCAGCATTAGGGCCGGGCGGGTTAACGCGTGAGCGCGCGGGATTTGAAGTACGTGACGTACATCCCACCCACTATGGGCGCGTGTGTCCGATCGAAACACCGGAAGGACCTAATATCGGTTTGATCAACTCCTTGGCGTTGTATGCGCAGCTCAATGAGTTTGGCTTTTTAGAAACGCCTTATCGTCGCGTCAGCGAAAGCACGGTGGGTGATCAGATTGATTATCTTTCAGCGATTGAAGAAGGCAAGTATGTTATTGCTCAGGCCAATGCGACGGTTGATCAGAGCAGTTTGTTAACCGATGAGTTAGTCTCCGCGCGTAAAGCGGGTGAGACGATGATGGTTACGCCTGATCGTGTTCAGTATATCGACGTTGCGCCGAGTCAGATTGTTTCCGCAGCGGCTTCATTGGTGCCTTTTCTTGAACATGATGATGCCAACCGTGCATTGATGGGTGCGAACATGCAGCGTCAAGCTGTGCCCTGTTTGCGTCCAGATAAGCCTTTGGTCGGTACAGGCTTAGAGCGTACCGTTGCAGTGGATTCCGGTACTGCAGTACAGGCATTGCGTGGCGGGGCGGTCGATTATGTTGATGCCAACCGTATCGTGATTCGTGTGAATGACGATGAGGCGATTTCGGGCGAAGTGGGCGTTGATATTTATAACCTAATCAAATATACGCGTTCTAACCAAAACACCAATATCAACCAGCGTCCGATTGTGCGCGTGGGCGATCAAGTGGTGCGCGGTGATGTGGTTGCTGATGGGGCTTCTACTGACTTAGGTGAATTGGCTTTGGGCCAAAATATGCTGGTGGCTTTTATGCCCTGGAATGGCTACAACTTCGAAGATTCTATTTTGATCTCTGAAAAAGTAGTGGCGGATGATCGCTATACTTCTATTCATATTGAAGAGCTCTCGATTGTGGCGCGGGATACGAAGCTAGGACCTGAAGAGATTACACGGGATATTTCTAATCTTGCCGAAGTGCAATTAGCGCGTTTAGATGAGTCAGGTATTACTTATATCGGCGCAGAGGTAGAAGCCGGTGATACCTTGGTCGGTAAGGTTACGCCCAAAGGTGAAACGCAACTCACGCCAGAAGAAAAATTACTGCGCGCCATTTTTGGTGAGAAAGCATCCGACGTAAAAGATACATCACTTCGCGTACCGTCAGGTATGTCGGGTACGGTGATTGATGTGCAGATATTTACACGCGAGGGTGTCGTTCGCGATAAGCGCGCGCAAGCCATTATTGATGAAGAATTAAAGCGTTATCGCCTTGATTTAAAAGATCAGCTGCGGATTGTGGAGGGCGATGCTTTTATCCGTGTAGAGAAATTGTTAACGGGCAAAGTCGCAACCGGTGGACCGAAAAAATTAACTAAAGGCAGCAAAATCACGCAAGAATATTTGGCTGATTTAGAAAAATATCACTGGTTTGATATTCGCCCAAGTGACGAAGACGTAGCCGTACAACTTGAAAGCCTAAAAGAAGCGATTGAACAGAAGCGCCATCAATTTGAATTGGCTTTTGAAGAAAAGCGCAAAAAATTAACGCAAGGCGATGAGCTGCCACCTGGTGTAATCAAGATGGTCAAGGTTTACCTTGCTGTTAAACGTTGCTTGCAAGCAGGTGACAAAATGGCGGGGCGCCATGGTAACAAGGGTGTGGTCTCAAAAATCGTGCCGATTGAAGATATGCCTTATATGGCTGATGGCACGCCCGCGGATATTGTGCTGAATCCTTTGGGTGTGCCTTCGCGTATGAACGTTGGGCAGATTCTTGAAACCCATCTGGGTAGTGCTGCACGTGGTCTGGGTTTTCGTATCGCCGATATGCTTAAAGAGCAGGTCGCGGTAGCTGAGCTGCGTAAATTTCTGGGGTCTATCTACAACCAGAGCGGTAAACAGGAAGACTTAGGTAAATTGAGTGATGCCCAGATTGTTGAGCTTGCTGAAAACCTAAAAGGGGGCGTGCCATTTGCTACCCCGGTTTTCGATGGCGCGGATGAAGAAGAAATTCAACGGATGTTGGAGATTGCTTATCCCGATGAGATCAGTAAAGAGATGGGTTTGACGCATACGAAAAAGCAAGTGGTACTTTACGATGGTCGCACTGGTGAGGCATTCGAGCGCCCGGTTACGCTGGGCGTGATGCATATGCTTAAGTTACACCATTTGGTTGACGACAAAATGCATGCACGTTCAACGGGTCCATATAGCTTGGTGACACAGCAACCTTTAGGCGGTAAAGCGCAGTTTGGTGGACAGCGTTTTGGTGAGATGGAGGTATGGGCTTTGGAGGCATATGGTGCATCCTATGTGCTGCAAGAAATGCTGACCGTGAAGTCCGATGATGTTAACGGTCGAACCAAGGTTTATGAAAACATCGTTAATGGCGAGCACAGTATCAATGCGGGTATGCCGGAATCCTTTAATGTGTTGGTTAAGGAGATCCGCTCGCTAGGTATTGATATCGATTTAGACCGTTATTAAAAACAGTGCTGCGTATGTAGTGATACCTGCGCAGCCGTTTTTCACACCACTTGGAGTGAAGCATGAAAGCATTGTTAGACCTCTTTAAACAGGTACATCAAAATGAGCAGTTTGACGCGATTAAAATTGGTTTGGCGTCGCCAGAAAAAATTCGTTCATGGTCCTACGGCGAGGTACGTAAACCTGAGACGATTAACTATCGTACGTTTAAACCTGAGCGGGATGGTTTGTTTTGCGCCAAAATATTTGGCCCGATTAAAGACTATGAATGTTTGTGCGGTAAATACAAACGCTTAAAACACCGCGGTGTGATTTGCGAAAAATGTGGTGTCGAGGTGACTTTAGCTAAAGTACGCCGTGAGCGTATGGGGCATATTGAGCTTGCTGCACCAACAGCGCACATCTGGTTTTTAAAATCCTTGCCATCTCGTTTGGGTATGGTGTTGGATATGACCTTGCGTGATATTGAGCGTGTGCTTTATTTTGAAGCGTTCGTCGTGATTGAGCCAGGTATGACCCCGCTTAAACGTGCGCAGATCATGTCTGAAGATGACTATATCGCGAAATGCGATGAGTACGGCGAGGGCGAATTCACTGCCATCATGGGTGCTGAGGGTGTACGCGAGCTTTTGCGCAGCATTGATATCGACCGCGAAGTCGAGGTAATTCGTGCTGATTTACAAGCAACGGGTTCAGAAGCCAAGATCAAGAAATTTGCTAAGCGTTTAAAAGTGCTTGAGGCGTTCCAGCGCTCGGGTATTAAGCCTGAGTGGATGATTTTGGAAGTGCTGCCCGTATTGCCACCTGAATTGCGCCCCTTGGTGCCTTTGGATGGCGGTCGTTTTGCAACGTCAGATTTAAATGATTTATATCGTCGCGTTATTAACCGTAATAATCGTTTAAAGCGTTTGCTCGAACTTAAAGCGCCCGAGATTATCGTGCGTAACGAAAAACGCATGTTACAAGAAGCGGTTGATTCGCTGCTCGATAATGGTCGTCGCGGTAAAGCCATGACAGGCGCTAACAAACGTCCGCTGAAATCACTTGCCGAGATGATTAAAGGTAAGGGCGGTCGTTTTCGGCAAAACTTATTGGGTAAACGCGTTGACTATTCAGGTCGTTCCGTCATTGTGGTGGGCCCGACATTAAAGCTACATCAATGTGGTTTGCCTAAATTAATGGCATTGGAATTATTTAAGCCATTTATCTTTCATCGACTCGATGCGATGGGGATTGCCACGACGATTAAAGCTGCGAAGAAAGAAGTTGAGCAACAAACACCGGTGGTGTGGGATATCTTGGAAGAAGTTATCCGTGAGCATCCGATTATGCTTAACCGCGCTCCTACTTTGCATCGCTTGGGTATTCAGGCCTTTGAGCCTATGCTAATTGAAGGCAAGGCCATTCAATTGCATCCACTCGTATGCGCCGCGTTTAACGCTGACTTTGACGGAGATCAAATGGCGGTACACGTACCGCTATCGGTAGAAGCGCAAATGGAGGCGCGTACATTGATGCTCGCCTCTAACAACGTTTTGTTTCCGGCAAACGGTGAACCATCGATTGTGCCGTCACAAGATATTGTGCTTGGTTTGTATTACGCGACACGTGAAACCGTCAATGGCAAAGGCGAGGGTATGGCCTTTGCTGATGTACGAGAAGCGATTCGCGCATATGAAAACAAAGTAGTGGAGCTCGCTTCGCGCGTGCATGTTCGTATTACAGAGTATGACGATGTCGGTAAAGATGAACAGGGCGCACCGATTTATCAACCTCGGATTTCTTTACAGCCGACCACCGTGGGTCGTGCCATTTTGTCGGAAATTTTGCCAAAAGGGCTGCCCTTTTCGGTGCTCAATAAGCCGCTTAAGAAAAAAGAAATTTCACGTCTTATCAATACCTCATTTCGCAAATGCGGTTTGCGTGAAACCGTTATCTTTGCGGATAAGTTAATGCAATCTGGGTTTAAATTAGCAACCCGTGCAGGTATCTCAATTTCGATTGACGATATGCTTATTCCGCCTCAGAAAGAAAAAATTATTGCCGATGCAGCTACCAAAGTGAAAGAGTACGACCGGCAATATATGTCGGGTTTGGTGACTAACCAAGAGCGTTACAACAACGTGGTTGATATTTGGGGGGCAGCGGGTGACCAAGTAGGCAAGGCGATGATGGAGCAGCTCTCGTTCGAAGAAGTGGTAGATCGTCACGGTAACACCGTCAAACAAGAGTCTTTCAATGCGGTGTACATGATGGCCGACTCGGGTGCGCGTGGTTCAGCTGCACAGATTCGCCAGCTTGCCGGTATGCGTGGTTTGATGGCTAAACCAGATGGCTCAATTATTGAGACACCGATTACTGCCAACTTCCGTGAAGGATTGAATGTATTGCAGTACTTCAACTCCACGCACGGTGCACGTAAAGGTTTGGCCGACACTGCGTTAAAAACCGCTAACTCTGGTTATCTGACGCGTCGTTTAGTGGATGTGACGCAAGATCTCGTGGTTGTTGAAGACGATTGCGGTACGCTCAATGGTGTGGTGATGAAGGCCTTGGTTGAAGGCGGTGAAGTCATTGAAGCTTTACGTGATCGTATTTTGGGTCGCGTATGTGTGGGCGATATTTTGCACCTTGAAACACAAGAGGTATTGATTGACGACGGCACGATGCTTGATGAAGATGCGGTTGAGCAAATCGATGCAATCGGTATTGATGAAGTCAAAGTACGCACACCCCTGGCATGTGAAACGCGTTATGGTCTGTGTGCTAAATGTTATGGTCGCGATTTAGGTCGCGGTGTCATGGTCAATGCCGGCGAGGCTGTGGGCGTAATTGCTGCGCAGTCAATTGGTGAACCCGGTACACAGCTGACGATGCGTACCTTCCACATTGGGGGTGCGGCATCACGTGCGGCTGTGGCGAGTGCAGTGGAGGCTAAATCCAACGGGGTGGCGCGTTTCTCAGCAGGGATGCGTTATGTCACCAATGCGAAGAAAGAGCAAATTGTTATTTCGCGCTCCGGCGAGGTTCTGATTGCTGATGATCATGGGCGTGAGCGTGAACGTCACAAAATACCTTATGGCGCCACGCTCTTAGCGCAAGATGGAGGCCAGATTAAAGCTGGTGCTGCATTGGCTAACTGGGATCCATTGACGCGACCCATTATCACCGAGTACGGTGGCACGATTCGATTTGAGAATGTCGAAGAAGGTGTGACGGTAGCAAGACAAGTGGACGATGTCACTGGCTTGTCCACTTTGGTCGCGATTGATGCAAAACGTCGTTCAGCTGCGTCGAAAGGGGTGCGTCCACAAGTTAAGTTGCTGGATGCGGCTGGTAAAGAAGTCAAAATTCCAGGGACTGACCATTCCGTTACGATTGGCTTTCAGGTAGGTGCGTTAATTACCGTGCGAGATGGCCAGCAGGTGCATGTGGGTGAAGTGCTTGCACGTATTCCAACCGAGTCACAAAAGACGCGTGATATTACCGGGGGTTTGCCGCGCGTGGCTGAGTTGTTTGAAGCGCGCTCACCTAAAGACACGGCGGTGTTAGCCGAAGTAACAGGTACGGTTTCTTTTGGTAAAGATACTAAGGGCAAACAGCGTTTAGTGATTACCGATCTCGATGGCAATGCTCATGAGTTTCTTATTTCTAAAGAAAAGCATGTGTTGGTTCATGATGGTCAAGTCGTCAACAAAGGTGAAAGCATTGTTGAAGGGCCAGCAGATCCTCACGATATTTTGCGTCTCAAAGGTGTGGAAGAGTTAGCGACTTACATCGTAGATGAAGTACAAGATGTGTACCGCTTACAAGGGGTGAAGATTAACGACAAACACATCGAAGTAATTGTCCGTCAGATGTTACGTCGCGTCCAAATTGTCGATCCGGGCGAAACACGCTTTATTCTCGGTGAGCAAGTTGAGCGCTCGGAATTGTTAGATGAAAACGATCGTGTGGTAGCGCAAGGTAAGCGCCCCGCGCTGTTCGAAAATATTTTATTGGGGATTACCAAAGCTTCGCTATCAACCAATAGCTTTATTTCGGCAGCGTCCTTCCAAGAGACAACCCGTGTTCTGACAGAAGCCGCCATTATGGGCAAAGTCGATGATTTGCGTGGTCTCAAGGAAAACGTGATTGTGGGTCGCCTTATTCCCGCCGGAACAGGTTTAGCGTATCACCGTGCGCGCAAAGTCCGTGAACGTGCTGAGCGTGAACGTGCGCAAGCCATTGCGAGCGAAGAAGCCATGTCGCCGTTTATGGATAGTCCATCAAGCGAAGAAGTGAATGCTGATGGCGTTTAAGTTGTAGTACTCGGTAAGCCATATTCTTGACGTGAGTATGGCTTACCTATATAGTGCTACGTTCTCATTTTTGAGTCCAATTTTTGCAGGTAATAAAATATTATGCCAACCATTAATCAACTGGTTCGCAAGCCGCGTGTTTCGGATGTCATCAAAAGCAAGAGCCCAGCCTTGCAAGATTGTCCGCAGCGTCGTGGGGTGTGTACTAGGGTCTACACCACTACACCGAAAAAGCCAAACTCAGCGATGCGTAAGGTTGCTAAGGTGCGTCTTACCAATGGCTTTGAAGTGATTTCATATATTGGCGGTGAAGGCCACAATCTACAAGAACACTCGGTTGTGCTTATTCGTGGTGGTCGTGTGAAAGATTTGCCAGGTGTGCGCTATCACATTGTGCGAGGTTCCTTGGATTTGCAGGGTGTGAAAGATCGCAAGCAATCGCGCTCAAAATACGGTGCGAAGAAAGCCAAAAAAGCCTAAATGTTTTGTGTCGGTGACTGAGTTGGGTTTGCCCTAGAGGTTTGCTGTGGGGTGCCTGCTTGTCGCTGAGTAAGTTGCCCTCCCCCTTATTTTTGAGGTGGTGTGGGTGTGAGGTTTTCCTCAACTGAAAAAGGAAGAAGAGTTATGCCACGTCGTCGGGAAGTCCCTAAGCGCGAAATTTTGCCGGATCCAAAATTTGGTAACGTAGATGTTGCTAAGTTTATGAATGTATTGATGTTAGATGGGAAAAAATCCGTTTCTGAGCGGATTGTTTATGGTGCGTTTGATCAGATCGAGAAAAAAGCAGGTAAAGCACCTCTGGAGATTTTTCTTGCTGCGCTCGGTAACGTAAAACCTGTTGTCGAAGTAAAAAGCCGTCGTGTAGGCGGCGCTAATTACCAGGTTCCTGTTGAGGTTCGTCCGGCTCGTCGGATGGCGCTGGCGATGCGTTGGTTGCGTGAAGCCGCAAAAAAGCGCAGTGAAAAATCAATGGCACTGCGTTTGGCGGGCGAGTTGCTTGAGGCATGTGAAGGACGGGGCGGTGCGATGAAAAAGCGTGATGAAGTGCATCGTATGGCTGAGGCCAATAAAGCATTCTCGCACTTCCGTTTTTAGGGTGTGTCTTAGGTTTGTTTCCGTTATTAAAATAAATAGTATGGGCGCTGGCGCGGGTAGCGTTGGTCGGCTAAGTTAAAAAGGTAATCAAGTGGCTCGTAAGACTCCTATTGAGCGCTACCGCAATATCGGTATCTCAGCGCATATTGATGCAGGTAAGACTACTACAACTGAACGTATTCTGTTTTATACCGGCGTCAATCATAAAATTGGTGAAGTGCATGATGGCGCAGCTACCATGGATTGGATGGAGCAGGAGCAGGAACGTGGTATCACCATCACTTCTGCTGCGACGACTGCCTTTTGGAAGGGCATGGGAGGTAACTATCCCGAGCATCGTATCAATATTATTGATACGCCTGGGCACGTTGATTTTACGATTGAAGTAGAACGCTCAATGCGAGTGCTGGATGGCGCATGCATGGTCTATTGTGCTGTAGGGGGTGTTCAACCACAGTCGGAGACGGTGTGGCGTCAAGCAAATAAATACAAAGTACCCCGCCTGGCCTTTGTGAATAAGATGGATCGTACCGGGGCAAACTTTTTTAAAGTGTACGACCAAATGCGTGCGCGTCTTAAGGCCAACCCTGTGCCTATTCAAGTGCCGATTGGCGCTGAAGAGAATTTTAAGGGTGTGGTTGATCTGGTGAAGATGAAAGCCATTTTTTGGGATGAGGCTTCGCAAGGGACTAAATTTAGTTACGAAGAAATTCCCGCCGATTTGCTGGCAACGTGTAAAGAGTGGCACGAAAAGATGGTTGAGGCAGCAGCAGAGTCTTCCGAAACCTTGATGGATAAATATTTGGGTGGAGAGTCGCTCACTGAAGAAGAGATAAAAAAAGCGCTTCGTGCGCGAACCATTGCAGGGGAAATTGTCCCTATGATGTGTGGCACGGCCTTTAAGAATAAAGGCGTCCAGGCAATGTTGGATGCTGTTATCGATTTTATGCCTTCACCTGTTGATATTCCTCCGGTGCAGGGTGAGATTGAAGAGGGTGCGAAGTTGATTGAGCGTCGTGCCTCTGACGATGAAAAATTTGCAGCCTTAGCATTTAAGATTATGACGGACCCCTTTGTTGGTCAGCTTATCTTTTTCCGGGTGTACTCGGGTGTTGTGAAGTCTGGTGATACTATCTACAACCCGATTAAAGGGAAAAAAGAGCGTATCGGACGTATTTTGCAGATGCATGCCAATCAGCGCGAAGAAATCAAAGAGGTTTACGCGGGTGATATTGCGGCTGCCGTTGGTTTGAAAGATGCGACAACCGGTGATACGTTGTGTGATCCAGACAATCTGATTGTGCTGGAGCGCATGGTATTTCCAGAGCCCGTTATTTCGCAGGCAGTGGAGCCGAAAACTAAGATCGATCAGGAAAAAATGGGTCTAGCGCTGAATCGTTTGGCGCAAGAAGATCCGTCTTTTCGTGTTAAGACGGATGAAGAAACCGGTCAAACCATTATTTCTGGTATGGGTGAGTTGCACCTTGAAATTATTGTTGATCGTATGCGTCGTGAGTTTGGCGTTGAGGCGACTGTCGGGAAACCGCAAGTGGCTTATCGTGAAACAATACGTAAAGTATGTGATGAAGTCGAAGGTAAATTTGTCAAGCAGTCGGGCGGTCGTGGGCAGTATGGTCATGTGGTTCTCAAGCTGGAGCCACAGGAGGCGGGTAAAGGGTTTGAGTTTGTTGATGCCATTAAGGGTGGAGTCGTTCCGCGGGAGTATATTCCTGCGGTTGAAAAAGGCGTAACTGAGACGTTAAATGCGGGGGTTTTGGCTGGTTATCCCGTTGTCGATGTGAAGGTTACCCTATTCTATGGTTCTTATCATGATGTCGATTCTAATGAGAATGCCTTCAAGATGGCCGCATCAATGGGTTTTAAAGAAGGGATGCGCCGCGCTAGCCCGGTATTGCTTGAGCCAATGATGGCGGTTGAAGTGGAAACCCCAGAAGACTTTATGGGTAATGTGATGGGTGACTTATCATCGCGTCGCGGTATGTTGCAAGGGATGGATGATATTGCGGGTGGTGGTGGTAAGGTGGTGAGAGCTGAGGTTCCGTTGGCGGAAATGTTTGGTTATTCGACTTCTTTGCGTTCGTTAACGCAAGGACGGGCCACTTATACTATGGAGTTTAAGCATTACGCAGAAGCGCCGCGTAACGTGGCTGAAACGATTATTAGTAGTAAAGGTAAGTAAACCCATGGGCGCGGTGGTGTTTTTTGGCGCCCTCTCAATTTAGGTTATCGGAGATCGACAATAATGGCAAAAGAAAAATTTCAGCGGACAAAACCGCATGTCAACGTAGGAACAATAGGTCACGTGGATCATGGAAAGACGACGTTGACAGCGGCGATTACCACGGTTTTGGCAAAAGCGTTTGGCGGTGAAGCAAAAGCATACGACCAGATTGACGCAGCACCAGAAGAAAAGGCGCGAGGCATCACAATCAATACGGCGCACGTAGAGTACGAGACAAAAAATCGTCATTATGCGCACGTTGATTGCCCAGGTCACGCGGATTATGTGAAAAACATGATTACCGGTGCAGCGCAGATGGACGGTGCAATTTTGGTGGTTTCAGCAGCGGATGGTCCAATGCCGCAAACACGTGAGCATATCTTGCTTGCAAGGCAAGTGGGTGTACCGTATGTGGTTGTGTTTTTAAATAAATGCGACATGGTGGACGATGCCGAGTTGCTCGAGTTGGTGGAGATGGAAGTGCGCGAGCTGTTGTCGAAGTACGACTTTCCAGGTGATGACACGCCGATTATTAAAGGGTCTGCAAAGTTGGCGCTTGAGGGCGATGAGGGTGAATTAGGTAAGGTAGCGATTTTGGCTTTAGCCGAAGCGTTAGATAGCTATATTCCTACGCCAGAGCGTGCTGTGGATGGCACATTTTCCATGCCAGTGGAAGATGTATTTTCCATCTCAGGTCGTGGCACAGTCGTAACAGGACGTATTGAGCGCGGGATTGTCAAGGTTGGTGAAGAGATCGAGATCGTAGGGATCAAGCCAACAGTGAAAACAACATGTACGGGCGTAGAAATGTTCCGTAAGTTGTTGGATCAGGGTCAAGCAGGGGATAACGTTGGGATTCTTTTGCGCGGCACAAAGCGAGAAGATGTTGAGCGTGGTCAAGTGCTAGCCAAGCCAGGTTCGATAACGCCGCACACGCATTTTTCTGCGGAAGTGTATGTATTAGGTAAAGACGAAGGTGGTCGGCATACCCCTTTCTTTAATAACTACCGCCCACAATTTTATTTCCGCACAACCGATGTGACCGGTGCGATAGAGTTGCCTGCTGATAAAGAGATGGTGATGCCGGGCGATAATGTGACGATTACGGTCAAGCTTATCGCGCCGATTGCAATGGAAGAAGGTTT
>JADYYQ010000112.1 GCA_020853585.1 Ottowia sp. | reverse complement strand
GCCGCGACTACGTAAGCCCTTGTTATACGCCGACCAATCCTTCGGAGCATAGGTCGGCTTAACACGACGGCGCGGCTCGCCGCTCTTTAGTCTCTCTTTAAATGGCATGACTGTTCTGTTAAGTTGGAAATAGAATAATTATTAAATAACTGAACCATGCTCATTGACTCAAAATTTCACACCTTACAAAACCCCTGCTTTCACCCCTGCCGAACAAAGCCAATGTGGGCGCATTGCCGAAAAGTCACCTCCTTTTATGCCGTCGCGTAGCTTTCATAACTCGTTCCCGTTCTAATGTGCGGCGTGTGTGATGTGTTTTAAATCACAACGGTGTGGATAAGATGCCTAACAAATTGAAGCGGGGGATTTTTTAAATCACAGTGTTTGCGTCGTTGACTTGCCTGATATGGATGGCTCAACTTATATTGAGCGTTGACGGCATGCAGAGCAGCCAAATTGGCTGCCGCACTTATCGGTATGTATTTTTTGCGAAGCATGTGGCTGGATAGCGCAACTAAAAATAGCGTACCCAATGTTGTCACGCTCGTCTGCAAATAGATCATCCATCGTGACACACCTGCGCTCTTTATCGCACGATCTCCATCTGCCCCTTACCCTTGCATGCACGATGTCTTATTTATAGCACCGCTTGTTTCTATAGGGCACTGATATTTGCGCTATTTCGTTTATCCAAGCAACTGGCACATAGGCCATAAAGGGCGAGTGCGTGATCTTGTAATGTAAATCCGCGTGATTGGGCAACCGTTTTTTGGCGTTCTTCAATTTGAGCATCAAAAAATTCTTCAACACGGCCACAAGCTAAACAGACTAAATGATCATGATGTGAGCCTTCATTGAGCTCAAAAATAGCTTTGCCTGATTCAAAATTATTTCGCTTTAATAGACCCGCTTGTTCAAATTGAGTTAAAACGCGGTACACCGTCGCTAATCCAATATCTAAATGTTCAGTGAGCAAAGTACGATAGATATCTTCCGCGCTAAGGTGCCGCTGCGCGCTGGTTTGAAAGATTTCTAGGATCTTAAGCCGAGGCGTTGTTGCCTTTAGGCCGATATTCTTAAGTTCGGAAGGGTCTGTCATGGGCTAGGTGAAGTAAAATAACAGGTTGATCATAGTCGGTTTAACCACAAAAGTCGCGTACCGTGACTTTTTTACTTGAGTAGCCATGCATTTATCCATATTTTCTTTTTCGACGGTGTTGGTCTGTAGCCTTTTAATGCTGGGGTGTTCAGCTTATAACAGTGCAAGCCACAGTCTTCTACGCGTACTTACGCCCTATCGTGTTGCGGTAGTGCAAGGTAATTTCGTTTCCCGTGAGGCTGCCGCGCAGCTTAAATTAGGTATGTCTAAAGAGCAAGTTCGCTTTTTGATTGGCACGCCGCTCCTTAATGATATTTTTCACGCGGATCGTTGGGATTATATTTTTACGTATAAACGAGGTGATTCTGTCGTGGTTGAGCAGCGTCGCTACGCAGTGTATTTTGCGGATGATAAGTTGGTGAAATTTGGAGGAGATGCATTGCCTTCTGAGTACGAATTGATCGCTGAAATTGATGGCTTACGTACCACGGCTGCACGCAGCAAAGATATTTCTGCGCAGTGATTCCTATGAAAATTGCTATTTCAGGGGTGTCGGGTCGTATGGGGCGCACTTTGGTTGAGGCTGTACTGGGTATGCCCACGTTTACATTAGTGGGCGCGATTGATCACGACGGGAGTGCGGCGATAGGTCATGATCCTGCGGCTTTTTTGGGCCGACATAGTGGGGTAACGGTGACTGCGGATATGGCGGTGGGTTTAGCGCAAGCAGAGGTGCTTATTGATTTCACTCGCCCGGAAGGGACCATGGCCTATTTAGCCGTAGCGCGCAAGATGGGCGTGAAGTTAGTGGTAGGCACGACGGGCCTAGATGATCGACAAAAACAAGCGATCAAAAGCGCGAGCGAGCAACTCGCGATTGTGTATGCACCCAATATGGGCGTGGGGGTGAATGCTACGTTTAAGTTAGCCGAAATGGCTGCAAAAATATTGCACGGTGCATATGACGTAGAAATTATCGAGGCGCACCATCGCCATAAGGTAGATGCGCCCTCCGGGACAGCATTACATTTAGGTGAAGTGGTTGCGCATGCCTTGGGTCGTGATTTGCAAACATGCGCGACGTATACGCGTTTTGGACATACGGGTGAGCGCAAACCTGACGCAATTGGTTTTTCAACCATTCGAGGTGGTGATATCGTAGGTGACCACACCGTTTTATTTGCCGGTGAAGGCGAGCGTATTGAAATTACGCATAAATCTTCTAGTCGCCTGCCGTATGCCCATGGAGCTTTACGTGCTGCCCATTTTTTGCAGAACAAAAATCAAGGCCTGTTTGATATGCAAGATGTACTTGGCTTACGCACGCTACCCATCGATAAGTGAGCCAACTGTGCTGCGCGGTTTGGGCGAGCGGATAGATGATGTTTTTTTAGTCAGTTCGCAATAATGGTTAAGTTGACGTAAATCCTATAGCGCGCTTCTTTTTTACTGCGCGCGCAGACTGAGCGTGCGTTGGCTTACCGAGATGAACGAATCGTTGTAAGTGAGCATGTTTTTATTGCGCGAAAACATAAAAACAGTCTCCCCCTTTGCATATATTTTTGGGTACAGACTTTGTAAGAAGTCAGGCGTGTGCTTAATTCGTATTTATCTTTAGAGAGATTTGATGATGCAAGAAAAATACCTTCCCGCTGCAATTGAGGCAGCGGTGCAAGCGGTGTGGCAAGCAGATAAAGCGTATATCACGGTGGAAGAAGCGCGTGATGCGCAGGGCAATATTAAGCCGCCTTTTTATGCTTGCTCAATGCTGCCTTACCCCTCAGGTAAATTGCATATGGGGCATGTGCGCAATTACACCATTAATGATGTGATGGCGCGTTATCTGCGGATGAATGGCTATAACGTGTTGATGCCGATGGGTTGGGATGCGTTTGGGATGCCTGCCGAAAATGCTGCGCTTAATAATAATATCGCGCCTGCCACTTGGACTTATGACAACATTGCATCGATGAAAAAACAGATGCAATCGATGGGTTTTGCGATTGATTGGTCCCGTGAAATTGCTACTTGTGATCCGTCTTATTACAAATGGAATCAATGGTTCTTTTTAAAAATGCGAGAGGCGGGCATTGCCTATCGTAAAACCGGGGTGGTGAACTGGGATCCGGTTGATCAAACGGTGTTAGCGAATGAGCAAGTGATTGATGGGTGTGGTTGGCGTTCCGGTGCGCGCGTAGAAAAGCGCGAGATTCCAATGTATTACCTAAATATCACTCGCTATGCCCAAGCATTATTAGATGATTTGGAGCCTTTGGCTTGGCCCGAGCGCGTTAAGCATATGCAACGCAATTGGATTGGTAAAAGCGAAGGTGTGCGTTTTGCTTTTCCTCATCATATTAAAGATCACGAAGGTCTTTTGATTCAAGATGGCAAGTTGTTTGTTTTTACAACGCGCATTGATACGCTGATGGGCGTAAGCTTTTGTGCGGTTGCCCCAGAACATCCATTGGCCTTGCATGCGGCGCGTAGTCAACCACAACTTGCGGCATTTATCGCGCGTTGTAAACAAGGCAGCGTTATGGAGGCCGATTTGGCCACGATGGAAAAAGAGGGAATGGCCACGGGATTGCATGTAATACATCCTGTTTCCGGAGCGATGATTCCAGTTTGGGTAGGTAATTATGTGCTGATGTCCTACGGAGACGGTGCTGTGATGGGCGTGCCCGCACATGATGAACGTGATTTTGCGTTTGCCAGCAAATACGCGTTACCAATACAGCAAGTGATTGCTTTACCTGATCAAGTATTTTCTACGCAAACTTGGCAATCCGCTTATGCCGAACCCGGCACTTTAGTGGCGAGCGGTCAATACACGGGATTGCCTTGTGCGATGGCTGTAGAGGCGATCACGCGCGATTTGCATAAGCAAGGCTTAGGTGAGAAAAAAATAAGCTATCGTTTACGGGATTGGGGTATTTCGCGTCAGCGTTATTGGGGAACCCCTATTCCCATTATTCATTGTGAACAGTGTGGTGAAGTGCCGGTACCCGAGAAAGATTTGCCCGTGGTGTTGCCGCAAGACTGTATCCCCGATGGAAGTGGTAATCCGCTTAACAAGCGCGCGGATTTTATTCATTGCCTCTGTCCTTCTTGTGGACAACCCGCACGGCGAGAGACCGATACGATGGATACCTTTGTTGATTCGTCTTGGTATGCCTTGCGTTATACCTGTCCGGATGCCAATACCATAATTGATGCGCGTACAGATTATTGGTTGCCCATGAATCAATATATCGGTGGTATTGAGCATGCTATTTTGCATCTGCTCTATGCGCGTTTTTGGACCAAAGTAATGCGCGATATGGGCTTGGTAAAATTTGGTGAGCCTTTTGAAAATTTGCTCACACAAGGAATGGTCCTTAACGAAACTTACTATCGTGATAAACCCGGTAGCAAAAAAGAATGGATCAATCCCATTGATGTTGAGCTGCAATTAGATGATCGTGGTCGTCCTCTTGGGGCTTACTTAAAAGCGGATGGTAAGCCTGTGACGATCGGTGGTGTGGAAAAAATGTCTAAGTCCAAAAACAATGGCATTGATCCACAAGCATTGATTGATCAATATGGTGCGGATACGGCACGTTTATTTGTTATGTTTGCCGCTCCCCCCGAGGCGCAGCTGGAATGGTCGGATACAGGCGTTGAAGGTGCAGCGCGCTTTTTGCGGCGATTGTGGCAATTTGCTTATGCCCATAGAGATGCACAAACGGATGACGCCACATCGTTGGACGATCGCGCGCGATTAGCATTGTCAGAAGAGGCACAAACATTGCGTCGTGATATTTATAAAGCACTCAAACAAGCTAACTTTGATTTTCAACGCGTGCAGTACAACACCGTGGTATCTGCCGCGATGAAGATGCTCAATGCATTAGAAGCAGCAAAAAATGTGGAAGCGGTGGTCCGATACGCGTGCTTTGGGATTTTGCTGCGTATCTTAGCGCCGGTTGTGCCGCATATCACTCAGACTATTTGGCAAGCACTCGGTTATCACACACATATGGGTCGTTTATTGGATGCGCCGTGGCCACAAGTAGATGAATCCGCGCTGGTACAAAATGAGCTTGAGTTGGCGTTGCAGATTGGCGGTAAATTGCGCGGTACGTTTAAAGTGCCTGCTAATGCGGATCGTCAAGCAATCGAAATATTAGCCAACACCTGTGAGGTTGTACAAAAGCATTTGCAAAAAAGCGGTGGCAAAATTGGTAAGACCATCGTCGTGCCTGGTCGATTGGCAAATGTCATTATTCTTAGTCCTGCCTCTTAATTCAAGGAAGTCATGTACGCTTATCGATACGCTCACATTGTGTTGTGGCTTAGTTTATTGGGTTGTGCAGCTTTGCTAACAAGTTGTGGATTTAAATTACGCGGGGCAGAAAATTTAATCTTCAAGCATATCTACATCAAAGGCGATACCAGTATGCCTTTAAATGTCGTTTTGCGTCGTGCGATACGAGGGGGGAGTAATGCGCAGCTAGTTGAAGATATGGCACAGGCCGATGCTGTTCTTGAAATTATTGCCGATACACGTGATCGTTTAGTTGTTTCAGTTAACCCGCAAGGACAAGTACGCGAATACCGTCTGACCTTGCAGACAACCTTCTCTTTAAAGGATTGTCAGGGCAATATGTTGGTGCCACCGACCGATATTTCTTTGTGGCGGGCACTGACTTATAGTCAAAGTGCGGTCCTTGCAAAAGAGGTAGAAGCCAATGCACTGTATGACAATATGGAAGAGGATATTGCGCGACAAATTATGCGTCGCTTAGCTGCGATTAAAACCTTGACCCCCAAAATTCTTGCGCCCACGCCCGTGGTTCCTACAACGCCGAGTCAAGAGCCAGCGCTGCCTTTATCAGACGATAAAGCGGTTCCTCTTCCTGTGCAGTAAGGTATGCAACTTAAGTACGATGAACTGGCTTCCCATGTACGCAGTGCCGTACTTGCGCCGCTCTATGTGGTGTGTGGCGATGAACATTTATTAGTGCGCGAAGCGATGGATGTCTTGCGCAAACTGGCACGTACACAAGGCTACGATCAACGTTATGTATTTGTCGTACAACGCAATTTTGCGTGGGCTGAGGTATTTGCTGCGGCGCAATCGCAATCGTTATTTACGCAACGCACTTTAATTGAATTACGTATACCGACTGGCAAGCCCGGTAAAGAGGGGGCGCAAGCGTTAAAAGATTACGCTACCTATATGCGTCAACAAGGCGCGATGTGTGATGTCTTGACGTTGATTACATTACCGCGTCTTGACGCGGCGACGCAAAAAGCAACGTGGTTGAGTGCTTTGGATCAGTGCGGTATCACGATTAAAGTAGATAACGTGGATCATGCGCGATTGCCGCAGTGGTTAACGCAGCGCTTAGCCGAGCAAGGTCAACGATTTGAAGTGGGTGAGCAAGGTAAGCGTACGCTTGATTTTTTGGTGGAACGCGTTGAGGGCAATTTACTTGCCGCGCATCAAGAGTTACAAAAACTTGGACTACTGTATCCGCCAGGAGTATTACCGTTTGTGCAAGTGCAAGAGGCGGTGCTTAATGTGGCACGTTACAGCGTATTTAAATTATCAGAAGCAATGTTAGCGGGCGATGTGCCTCGTTTATCGCGCATGCTTGAAGGCTTGCAAGGTGAAGGTGAGGCCGTTGTATTGACATTGTGGGCATTAACCGAAGATATTCGCTTGCTATGTCAGTTACGCGTTGCCATTGATACCGGTCAATCGCTAACGCAATGGCTACGTGAACATCGTATTTGGGGCGCGCGTGAACGTCTAATACCGCAAGCATTAAAACGTTTAAGTGCCGATCAATTGCATAGAGCCCTTGCTTTGGCGTCACGATTAGATCGTCAGGCAAAAGGGTTGAGTGATGCAACATTGCCTGCAAATATTTGGGATGGCTTATTTGATTTAGGTTTATGTATTGCTAATCCTAGCGCAGCGGCACAGGTAGTTTAGGACTTACGCAAAATTGCACGCATGGCGTTTGCTTTCTTTCCGTACGGACACGCAACAATATGGGTGTTAGAGAACGGTGTAGTAAACGCGTGCCATTAGCTGGGCGCTATGCTGAGCTCTGCATAGCGCTGTGTAAGATGGTATGGGCAGCAAAGATGCGCTTTGCTAGGCCAATCGGGCGTAAGTTTCAAGTTGATACGTGTGTGGGGAAGGATATGTTTGCCGTAAAAATAACAGCACAAAAAATTAATATAGATAGGCACGATTGATGAGTACCTCGATTCAGCAGATGATGCAGCAAATAGGTGAGCAGGCACGTGCTGCGTCACGTTACTTAGCCTGTACGACCACTGCGATAAAAAATAGCGCCTTGTTAAAAATGGCGGTGGCGGTGCGCGCGCATCGTTCGTCATTAAAGGAAGCGAATGCGCAAGATTGTGCACGTGCTAAGCAGGCCGGCCATGATGCTGCTTTTATTGACCGCTTAACATTAACGGACGATGTGATTGAAAAAATGGCGATTGGCTTAGAGCAGATCGCTGCCTTACCTGATCCGGTCGGCGAGATAAGTCACTTGCGTATGCGTCCATCAGGTATTCAAGTTGGTCAAATGCGGGTGCCTTTAGGGGTGGTGGGGATTATTTATGAGTCACGACCTAATGTCACGATGGATGCCGCCGCCTTATGTTTGAAGTCAGGCAATGCAGCGATTTTGCGAGGGGGATCAGAGGCGATTAATTCCAACACGATGTTAGCGCAATTAATTGCGCAGAGTTTGACAGAAAGCGGTTTGCCTGAGCACGCGGTACAAGTTGTGCCGACGACAGATCGTGCTGCGGTGGATGTCATGATTACGATGACGCAGTACATTGATGTCTTGATTCCTCGTGGAGGAAAAAGTCTGATTGCACGTTTAATGGACAGTGCACGTGTGCCGATGATCAAACATTTGGATGGTATCTGCCATATCTATGTGGATGCCACTGCAGATATTGATAAGGCGATACGTGTTTGTGATAACGCGAAAACACAGCGCTATGCACCGTGTAATACGATGGAAACATTACTTGTGGATACACCCATTGCGGAACAATTATTACCTGCTCTGGCACGTATCTATCAAAGCAAAGGTATTGAGCTACGGTGTTGTGCGGTGACCCGCGCTATATTGGATGCAGCTGGATTTCTCGATTTAGTCGATGCCACACCTCTTGACTGGTCTACAGAATATCTTGCGCCCATTTTGTCGATTCGCTGTGTGCATGGGATAGATGAAGCTATTGCGCATATTCATCGTTATGGGTCTGCACATACCGATGCGATCATGACGGAAAATCATAGTAAGGCAATGCGTTTTTTGCGGGAGGTTGATTCGTCCAGCGTGATGGTCAATGCATCAACACGTTTTGCAGATGGATTTGAGTATGGCTTAGGTGCGGAGATTGGTATTTCTAACGATAAGCTCCATGCGCGTGGTCCAGTTGGCTTAGAAGGATTGACCTCGCTTAAATATATTGTGCTGGGGCAAGGCGAAATACGAACATAATTTTATGATGGGACGGACGAAAAATCGCATAAGTAGGGTGAAGCTTCTTCGTGGCACAGGCATGGCTATAACGGGAGAAAAGGCCGCCTGTTAATGGGTGCCTCTGTGCAAGTTTTTTGGCGCGATGCTGTGCGGAGCACACGGTTTTTTCTTTATTAGGTCAAGTTTGTGTAAGCGGGTAGTGAGTGGCGTGGTTTATATAACCGCATTTTTTAAGTGATGATATGACGAAGTATTTTTTGATGGGTGAGGTGTACGTACATTATGTTGTTGATTAAGACATTCCATCTTTTATTTGTGATCTCGTGGTTTGCGGGATTATTTTATTTGCCGCGTTTATTTGTCAATCTTGCGCTTGATATCGATGGGGCTGTGCAAAAGAGGCTGCTGATCATGGCGCATAAGTTATATCGCTTTATGACTGTGCTGGCTTTTTTTGCTTTGGTATTGGGGCTGTGGTTATGGGGCGTATATGGCATTGGATCTGGGCAAGCATGGTTGCATATAAAGTTGGTTTTGGTCGTGCTGTTATTGGGCTATCACCATGGTTGTGGTGTGTTATTAAAAAAATTCTCCCAGGGCCGCAATACGCATACGCATCGCTGGTATCGTTGGTTTAATGAAGTGCCTGTCGTGATGTTGTTGCTGGTTCTTTTACTTGTTATTTTCAAACCTTTTTAGGAATTGCCATTCACTCTTTATTTTTCGCTCCTTGCCCGCGTGGACTGGAGCACGCCTTAAGCCTTGAATTAGCGGAAATCGCCGCGCGTTCTGAAGTAACTCAACTTGCTCCTTTTAAGGTAGTGGGTACGCTTGCCGGGGGGGTGCAATTTTCCGGCCCCAACGCATGCGCGTACGCCGTTAATTTGCACAGTCGCATTGCGAATCGCGTATTGATGCAACTGCATCATGCGACTTATCAAAATGAGCAAGATCTTTACGAGATTGCGCATGCCCTGCATTGGGAACAATTTTTTGATGCAAGTTTTACTTTGCGCGTGGATGTCACGGCACATCGCTCACCTTTAACAAGTTTAAATTTCGCCACCTTACGCATTAAAGATGCGATTTGTGATCGCTTGCGCGCGCGCGATGGGCAGCGTCCGAGTGTCAATACGCATCAACCTGACGTACGTATTTATGCGCATTTAGGTGAGCAAGAAGTAACTATTTATTTAGATACTTCGGGTGAACCTTTATTTAAAAGGGGATGGCGTATTGATAAAGGGGAAGCACCGATTAAAGAAAATTTAGCCGCAGGCATTTTGCGCTTAAGCGCTTGGCAAGTTGATCAGCCATTATTTGATCCGATGTGTGGGAGCGGTACTTTCTTAATTGAAGCTGCGCAGATGGCACTCAATTTACCAGCGGGGGGGCAACGTACCTTTGCTTTTGAAAAAATGAAACATACTGATCTGCGATTGTGGAAAGCATTGCGGGCACAAGCTCAAGTGATCCATACCCAAGAAGAGCGCGCTTATCGTTTACGCAATATCGTTGGTAGTGATATTTCTGGCGATATGTTGGCGCATGTACGTACCAATTGGCAGCGTGCTCAGCTACCCGGGATGGTAGAGCTTAAACAATTAGATGCGCGTTTTGCTAAGCCACCGTGTGCATCGGCAGGTGTGATGGTATTAAATCCACCTTATGGGCAACGTATCACGATGCGAGGCGTGCATAAGGGACGGGACAGTAAGCCCGCCCCGCGTGGACGACAAAGCCAGCGTGATGATGCTCTAGGGCATACGCCGCATGCTATGCGTGAAGATAGTCAGATGAATAGCGAAGATGAGGCAACCGCCAATGCTTTTGCTGCTGATTTTTCAAAAAATTTAAAGCAATCGTTTGCGGGATGGGAAGTGTTTATTTTAAGTGGTGATTTAACCTTGCCGCGTCGTATGCGTTTAAAAGAATCGCGTCGTACACCTCTGTGGAACGGTCCAATTGAGTGTCGTCTGTTTAGTTTTACGATGGTTGCAGGGAGTGCGCGTTAGATAAGTCATTAACCTATCGCATTGGTTTTTGATATGCCCAAGCGTCATGACGATGCTTAGTGTATAGATCACTTCTTGAGAGACGTCTGCAAATATTTTCGCGAATGCACCATGATCTTGGCGCATGAATGGCAGAAACGGCGTGTAGAAGCGATAACTAGGCATCGTTTGTGAGCGGGATTTTTTTGCCACTGTTCATAAGTTTGCGTTACAACGCCACTCTTAAAGCCGCTGCCTCATAAGGCCGCTGCATAAGTCGCTGTGCGGATAGGGTGCTGCGACAGTTATGCAACGGGAGAGCGGTTCATTTACCGTAGCTAAAACCGTTATTACCACTCATATAGGGCTTTGTTCGGCAGGGGTGAAAGCAGGGGTTTTGTAAGGTGTGAAATTTTGAGTCAATGAGCATGGTTCAGTTATGTAATAATTATTCTATTTACAACTTAACAGAACAGTCATGCCATTTAAAG
>JADYYQ010000111.1 GCA_020853585.1 Ottowia sp. | reverse complement strand
TTTCTTGATAGCAAACATCTTGCACTTGAAAAACAATTGGATCGGACATTTCTGACAGCCGGTGCCGATCCAATTTCCATAGCAGCTTAGTTGTACTGTCTGTCAGATCAAGTCTTGGCTAGTACACATATGCAGCGTATAACAGTTCATACAATACGCAGTAATCCACGCACGACAACTCAATATTATTTTTGAGATTTAACAACTTGCATTGCACTCGCAATCAAGCTACTCATATCGCTTAGATTCGCCGGCACAATAATTGCATTATTGGTTTTTGCTAATTGCGAAAACGCACTCACGTATTGCTCAGCCACCTTTAAATTAACCGCTTCAGCGCCCCCTGGTTGAATGATGGCTGCGGATGTTTTACGCAACGCTTCAGCACTGGCTTGTGCAATTGCAATAATCGCTGCCGCTTGACCTTCTGCGCGATTAATAGAGGCTTGTTTTTCGCCTTCAGACTTCGCAATGGCGGCTTCACGTTCACCTGTGGCAATGTTGATCTGCTCTTGCTTGCGCCCTTCTGATGCCGCGATCAACGCGCGCTTCTCACGCTCAGCTGTAATTTGCGCCTGCATAGCATGAAGAATTTCTTTGGGGGGAGTTAAGTCTTTTATTTCATAGCGCAATACTTTGACTCCCCAATTCGCTGCTGACTCATCAATTGCATTTACAACACTGGTGTTGATATGGTCACGCTCTTCAAATGTTTTATCTAACTCCATTCGTCCTACCACTGAACGCAACGTGGTTTGAGCCAACTGTGTGATCGCCGCAATATAGTTGGATGAACCATACGAGGCACGCATCGGATCAGTAATTTGAAAATACAAAATACCATCGACCTGTAGCTGCGTATTATCTTTTGTAATGCAAATTTGCGGTGGCACATCCAAGGGAATTTCTTTCAGCACATGCTTATAAGCAACACGATCAATAAAAGGCACAACAATATTTAAACCGGGGCCTAATGTTGCATGATATTTACCTAAGCGCTCAACGACCCAAGCGTGCTGCTGTGGCACCACATTGACAGTCTTGATAATAAATATGATGGCGACAATAAAAATAATAAACGCAAGGCTTTCAAACATGATCACAACCTCTTTTAAAAAAGTAAACGGACAATCGTTTCTCACAAGATAAATTATTTTATACGTACTCGACCCGCACTCGCACTCACCTAACAATCTCGCAAAGCGCAAACCTTACCTATAACACGTAGCCCGTCAAATACATCGTAATCCCCATTTTTCCAGCCCCTGTAAATGGACTACGCCCTTATTTGATGCTGAGAAGAAAACATCTAGCCCTCACTAGCCTATCCAAAATTTATTGTGTTAATTAATTTTAAGAGAGAAAACTAAGTAAACCGACTCGCTACCAAGTTGAAGAACTCATCATTTTTCTCAAAAATTAAGGAACACCATGGATCTCAATTCTTCAAACAATGTAGCCCCCATCTCATGGCAGACGCATGGCTATGCCAACTTAAACGAAGAATCTATCGCGCCCTCATCGCCTCATCTTGTACAAATACATAGCGTAGACCCCGACGAAATCATCCAACGTCGTCTAAGTCTTCTCAAATTCGGCTCCTTGGAAAAAATAGCGTCAATTCAAGAGGTGCTTGATAACTTACCGGTCGAAACCCATTCCCTTTCCCGCGACAATAGCCCATTACAACAAAGAGCACGCGAAATACCGATTCCCTCTGGGTTAACCGAAGCCGTTAATGAAAAAGCCATACCCACCTCAACAAGGTCAATCGAGCACAGCAAACAGGCGCTAAGCCCATCAGAAAACAACACTGTCTCTACACGAGAAAGCGTTTATTACTTTCTAGTCCCCGACAATTTTTATACGGAAGCCGCCACTATCGTTAAAAAAGGTTCTGAGAGTTTTGCTTATCGCTATGGCACACCCGCAGAAAAAAAATTGCACGATACTATTGTCGAAAGAGACAATCACGCTTTAAAGCGTATTGCGGGTATGTCATCTAAAGCTATTTCTGACGGTGCCTGGCCAAAAATGCCTCTTTCTGATTATGCAAGCAACTATCTAAGAGGTCTGCATTTTCAAGTCAACCTCAATTCTGAAGTAGACAATAAAAAACTTGTCCATCAAATCTATCGCACCGCACAAACAGCAATCGCAACCGAACAAAATAACATCGGCTCTAAAGAAGGCATCCCTTGTCCTAAAACACTCTACACGGACGCTAAAAAAGAAATGCTTACCCAAATTAAAAAAGAAGAGAGTGGCGCCACGGGAACGCCCCATAAAAAACTAGATAAAGCCCTACATTCCCCTGAAACAACAGTAAGCAAATTTTTCTGGCACTATCAATCACAAGTCCGTAGCAAATGCATAGATGCAGAAAAAAACCTCGACCATGCAGAAAAAAAATGGGCACTCCTTCCTTCTACAGCAGAAAAAAACGAGCGGAAAATTCAACAAGCAGAAGTGGAGCTACGTCGCTGGTTTCGACTTAATAGAGTGATTAACGAAGTAAAAGAACAATCCGAAATTATCTACAACGAAAAAAATATCCCCCTAGATCGACTGATCTTAGTGACAGCAAATGAGAGAGATCCACATCGTTTGCATATCACCGAAGGATGGACAAAAATCAATGCCCTCCCTTCACCAACGCACACAAAAAGTCCTCCCCTAGCAAGTGCAGTCGACACCAGAGCAGAAGAGAAAGGGACAAGAGAAAAATCCTCTCCATCTGTAGAGCAGCAACGTATCAGCATGATTCAGACGGCACAAACACCTGAGCTAGAAGTGCTCGCAGAACATCCGCTTTCTCGCCTAGAAGAAGAGATTAAACGCAAAGAAGATGAACTCGCCCTTATCCAACTCAAAATAAAAGAGAGCACATTAAAAAAAGAGATTTTGATTGCAAAAGAAACGGCGAAGGAACAAGCATATATAGAAGCGGAGCGCGTTAAAGCCCAAGCCCTACAAGAACGAGAATTAGCAGAACAGGCGCGTACCCAAGTATGCGCACAAGAACGCGCGTTAGCAGAATCACATGAAAAAATGCAAACCCTTCCCCCCATGCAATCAAACGCACATCACCTAAAACAATTGAGTGAAAGATAAAAAAACCTAGAGATACGCCTCAATCTAAAGAGGCGTTTATTTGATTAAAGTCTAGTCGCCTAAAAATAAGGCAGCAGTATGTATCCGAAAAATACGCTGTACATAGAATACACTTCATGGAGTTCACAGCCGATATATCGTCTGCACAAACCTACTGCTACCTTATTCTAGCGAGGACCAGCAGGAACATCGTTTTGCACAATCAGTTGGCTGCCCCGTATTTCGCAAATAATAAAACGCTCAGTTGCGATCATTGCATTTGGCTCCAACTCCACATCCCACATCGCCCCCCGGTACTTCACACGCGCAGTATGGCGTCCATTGTGATGCTGCCACTGATCTGCTCGAATACTGATTGTTTGACCGATATCCAAATTAACATCGGGATTACGCATCACACCCACAAAACGTCGCTTAATTAATTTGCTTTTACGCAAGGTATAAACAGCAATGATGCCCACCAATGCAGCAATTACCAACTGCCATTGCAAGGACATGCCTAAGAGGGCCGCCAACCCTCCTGCAACACAGCCCAGCGCAATCATGACCAGATAAAAAGTGCCAATTAAAAGCTCGCCAACAACAATTATTCCAGCCCACACAAACCAACCGATCCAATCTGTCATTGTGTTTTCCTTGATCCAAACATCATCTCATACGAAACTCACGGGCTTCTTTTAAAACATCCGCTTTAAATCAGTCATGAGATAAACCCATATGATTAACTCAAGCAATTGGCCACAATTCTCGCGGCCAACGCAATCACATCACTACGCGGGGGCGTATCTCGATCATGTTGCGTGGTATAGATTGCAACCACAATGGGAGGACGATGGGGTGGCCATATAACGGCTATATCATTGGTCGTACCATAATCACCTGTGCCCGTCCGATTCCCAACTACCCAATCTATCGGAACACCCGCACGAATAGATGCTGCCCCTGTGGTATTACCGCGCAACCAATCCTGAAACTGCTCACGTAAATCAGGTTTAAGTACATTGCCAAACACAATGCGATGCAAACTATGACCCATCGCATAAGGGGTGGAGGTATCACGTAAGTCGCCCGGTATAGCGGAATTAAGCTTTGTCTCCCAACGCTCAAGTGAAAACATATCATCACCTATTGATCGCGCAAACGCAGTAACCGCAGCAGGCCCGCCCAGTACTTTCATCAACAAATTGGAAGCGGTGTTATCACCATACTGCATTACTGCGGCACACAGCTCAGCCACAGTCATACCATTCTCAATGTGTTTTTCAGTAATGGGCGAATACGTTACAAGATCATTGTGAGTGTATTTAATACGTTTTTGCATAAGCCCAGCAACGTGCGTGCTACGGACCAAAATAGCGGCCGCTAGTAGCACCTTAAAAGTACTGCAAACAGGAAATCGTTCGTTAGCACGATAACTAAGCTGTGCGTTATCACCGGTGTTAAGAGCAAATACGCCTAAGCGCCCTCCAAACATTTTTTCAAGCCGGGCTAACTCCATCTGGCCCGCCAATACATCATCGCTCCTTGCCGCCCACGTTGCAAAAGGAAGAAGCGCTGTTGCTAACAAAAATACCCGACGATTGGGAGAGTGCTTCATATTTTGAAAGGAGTTCATGTTTAACTTTACTTGGCTTTATAAGGTTAAGGGACAGCGTTTACCCACACGTATCCGATTACATAGTTGAGAAAAAATACACTAGCGATATTCTACGATGGACATCAAGGAAATATTTCTAATGCTAATAACTCCCCAATGGTTTGTCGGCGGCGAATCAAGCGCTCTTCTACGCCATCGATTAATACTTCAGGTAACAGTGGTCGGCTATTATAATTAGACGACATTGACGCACCGTATGCACCGGTGTGATGAAAAATAAGGTAATCCCCTACCTTAGCCGTCGGCAACATACGCGGTACAACTGCCCCACCCTCACTTTGCGTGAAGACATCTCCTGATTCGCACAAGGGCCCCCCCACAATTGTGGGGCGCATCACTGCATCTGAAAGCACACCCTCTTTGGAAATAACAGAGATCTCGTGATAACTACCATACATCGCAGGGCGCATCAAATCATTAAATCCCGTATCCACCAACACAAAATAATTGTCACCCATTTCTTTTACTGCACGCACTTCAGCGACCAGCTTCCCCGCCTCAGCAATCAAAAAGCGACCAGGCTCAATTTCTAAACGAATTTTGCAGCTTAATTGCCTCTCAATTTGTTTACGCGCTTGGTCCCACAAATTAAAGTAGTGCCCTGTATCAACGGGAGCTTCTCCTGCCTTATACGGCACTGACAATCCACCTCCCGCAGAAATAGATTCAATCGGATAATTTAGCTCACCCACTAAGGACACCATCGCACTGCAAACCCGTTCAAGATGCGCATAATCCACGCCTGAACCGATGTGCATATGTAACCCCACTAAATATAATTGGTATTTTTTTATTAGCTGCATTGCGGCACTCAAATGCGTGTGCCAAATACCATGTTTGCTATTCTCACCACCAGTATTAGTTTTATTGCTATGTCCATGGCCAAAACCGGGATTGATACGTAACCATACGCGATGCCCGGGCGCACAAGCACCTAGCTGCGCCAGCATATCGATTGAACCCACATTCACTGGAATATTTTCCGCTACCACGCGGGCAAGCGTAGGTCGATCAAACACATCTGCCGTAAAGATCACACCCGAAGGCTCTTCTTGCGTCTGATAACCTACTTGCAACGCACGCTCAATCTCTCCCAATGAAACCGCATCGACCATCACATTTGAAGCGCGCATTAATGCCAAAATGGAAAGGTTAGAGCATGCTTTTTGCGCATAGCGAATCACATCGAACGCATGCAACTGGGCGATACGCTCACGAATTACCGCGGCATCATAAAGCCAAACGGGCGAACCGTAACGTAAAGCGATATCGGGAATTTTTTTAAATTGGATGTTATGCATCGTGCTTGTGTGTGCCGAAAAATACTACTTTATTTAAGACAGTATTCTTACACATTTAGGATGCATTTTGATGGTGCCGACGGCGTGACTCGATCAATATTTAAATTCAATGACCTACACATATTAGTCGGGATTAAATCGGGACACGATACACTTTTTCTTTTACGTATACCTGCTCTAACCTAAACGGTCAGATGTCTTATACCTTCCTTTTCAATCATAAATAGTGCTTCGTCAAAGTATAGCAAGATTGGGAAATTTACTTTTAAGTTGGGTTGGTTTTTAAGCTCTCAATCATGCTTCCAACACACAAAGATTTACTACTTTTGCCAATTAATGATGCCATCTAAATTTTTAAGTTGGCCATCGGAAAAAGGTAACATTGGTAACATTTTTATTCGACTGGCTAGAAATCCTTAATGGGTAAGGCTTTGCTGGGTTTTTGAAAAGGTAACATTTTAGTAACATAAGAGTAACTTGTTACCTTTTTAGAGGGTAACATTAGACATATAAATAATCCTTTAAAATCAATTACTTAAAAATATGTTACCTTTTTGTTACCCTATGTAACCCTTAAAAGGTAACATAAATTCCCCTTTAAAATCATTGAGTTAACCCACTAAAAAGGGGTGTGTTACCAATGTTACCTTTTTCCGATGCCCCCATCTTTTTGGTGGTGAAATGCCGGGAAAGTTTCACCTGCTGGGGCTTACAAGTCACTTACATTGAACATTCAATTTAGACGACTTTATAGTTAGGCAGGTCACGTTCCCATCTCTTTTCAATGCCAATTTTTGAGCTGCATGAAATTGCACAAAAGTGCATCAATTCGCAAGTTTTTTTGCGTGTCTATTTTCCTCTTAGCGCCTGTATTGACTTGGCTCTGCGCTTGCGCACCAGTGCATGATTTTTGCTAGATTAAGTGCGGGGGCGTGGCGGGGTTACGAGCGCGCGGGCGGGAGGGAAATGGGGTTGTTTGATATAGTGAATTGTTGAGAGAGTGCTAAAACTAAAGCTATAAACAATAACCATCATGAATATTCAAGATTTCTGGCAGCCCTTTGAGAAACGAATAGACTCTTTTAGTCAGTTGGTTGAGGTAATTAATCAAGTCATAGGGAAATCTAAGAATAAAAAAATTCAGTTTGCTTGGCGCGGGCAAGTTAATGCCAATTGGCCACTTCATAGCTCCTTGTATAGGCGATTGTATAAAACAACAGAAAAAATTCCGAAAGAAGCTGATCTATTCAAAGAAGAGTCGAAAATTTTGACTGAACTGCACCAATGGGGACTCCATTTCTCACCGCATTCAGGAAGGCTTTCGATTCTAAATCAATTGGCGATGCTCCAACATTATGGCGCACCAACAAGGCTTATTGATGTAACGTTTAATGCTTGGGTTGGCGTATGGTTTGCTGTAGAAGAAAAGTGGCGCGATGGGAAGCCAGTAAATGAAGACGACGATGCAAGGCTATTTGCGTTTGACGTTACTAATAGATTAATTAATGAGCATCAAGAATATCGAAAATGGGAAGATGACGTCAGCCGGCCGTGGAAGCCTACACGAAAGCCAAAACTGATAGACGAAAAAGCATGGACGACTTCTTTTTTCGCTTGGAAGCCATCAAGTTTAGATGCGCGTATAGCGGCGCAAAATGGCGGTTTCTTATTTGGCGGCGTTCCATCTACCAACTCGCCAGAGAGAACCAAAAAATTTCAGTTCCCCAAAAGTCCTAACTTTAAGGATGGCTGGTGGCCCAT
>JADYYQ010000110.1 GCA_020853585.1 Ottowia sp. | reverse complement strand
GCAAAGCAAAACGCCCGATCTGAAATGCCCGACGGACCAGCCAAAATAATGCACAGATCACAACCATTACGCCGACAAAACCAAGCTCTTCGCCAATCACAGCAAAAATAAAATCGGTATGCGCTTCAGGTAAATAACTGAGTTTTTCTACGCTGCCTCCCAAACCCACGCCAAACCATTCTCCCCGACCGAAAGCAATCAATGAATGCGTCAACTGATACGCTTTACCTAAAGCGTAATCTTCTCGCCAAGGATCAAGATAGGCAAAAATACGCTCACGTCGCCACGGAGATAATGTGATAAGCAAACAAAACGTTGCAATGCCGATCAATACCAAACCGCTAAAAATACGCCCACTGATGCCCCCTAAAAAGAGGATGCCTAACGCGATCGCAGCCACCACCATAAAGGCACCCATATCCGGCTCACCTAACAGTAGTAAGCCCACCACCACCACAGCGATACCCATCGGAATAAATCCTTTGACCAAACTGTGCATATATTTTTGCTTACGTACCGTATAGCTAGCGGCATACAACACCACAGCAAGCTTCATCAATTCAGAAGGTTGAAAATTAATCACACCAAATGAAATCCAACGACGCGCACCGTTTACCCCTTTACCTACATGCGGCACTAATACAATTACCAGCAGTAACAATGCACATAAAAAAAGATAAGGTGCCCAACGCTCCCACATATCAATTGGAATACGAAACGAGAGTACTGCCGCAAACACAGCAATCCCTAGCGCAACACAATGGCGTACCAAAAAATATGTGCTGCGAAAATTGGCATACCGTGGCGAATCGGGCAACGCAACCGAAGCGGAATAAACCATCACCAAGCCCAGCCCCAGCAAAGAAAGAACCACCCACAACAACGGTTGGTCATAACTCAACATTTTTGAACGCGTACGCCGCGGTAACACATCATTGATACGTGCAGCACGCCAAAAACCACGACGCTCAGTCCCTCGACCGGTCAGTGGCATTTCAGTCATGACAACGCCCCCATAGGTACTACGGCCAGCGCATGCACAGCATCAGAAAAAACTTTGGCGCGCTCTTTGTAGTCGCGAAACATATCAAAACTCGCACAAGCAGGCGACAATAAAACCGCATCACCGCTATGCGCCAAAGTCGTCGCTCGCTGCACAGCCTGTTCAAGCGTTGCACACTCTTCAATCGTATTGATGCAGTGATTTAATGCCTGACGAATTTTTGGCCCATCCTGGCCAATCAATAACACTGCGCGCGCGACGCGAGAAACCACATTCGCCAATGCGGAAAAATCTTGGTCTTTACCCACACCGCCGGCAATCAATAGAATTTTTTTCTCAAGCCCAATACTTTCTAATGCCGTAATCGTCGCACCTACATTGGTGCCCTTGCTGTCGTCAATGTATTCAACCTCATTTACAACAGCAATGGTTTGCACCCGATGCGCTTCACCTTGATAGTCACGTAGACCATGTAATAGCGGGCCCAAAGGTAAATCAATCGCTTGCGCCAACGCTAAACTCACCAATGCATTCATGGCATTGTGTCGACCTCTAATACGCAATGCCTCCACCGGCATTAATCGGTGTGCTCGTATCGATGTATCAATTGCGCGAGTACCCTGGCGACGAATTTGTTTTACGGGAGGCTCATCCTTATTGTCTGATTCCGCATAAGCAAGCCACTCCATCCCCTGTTCATTCACCAGACCAAAGCACCCCAGTGTATGCGGCACATCATCGCCAAACGTAATCACACGTGCACCCGGCAAAGCCATTGCCATCACCGTTTTATCACCACGATTAAGCACACACAGCGTGCGTGCTGAAAATATCCGCGCTTTTGCTTGCGCATAGGCTTGCATATCGGGATGCCAGTCCAAATGATCTTGACTTAAGTTAAGCACCGTCGCTACATCGGCGACCAAACTATGCGTTGTGGCTAACTGAAAGCTTGACAACTCAAGCACCCAGGCCTCAGGCAAAGTTTGTTGAGCAAGACGCTCAGATAAGGTATCTAGTGCACAAGGACTGATGTTGCCCGCAATCGCTACCGATTTGCCCGCGCGTGCACATAATTTTCCCGTCAACTGCGTCACTGTTGTTTTGCCATTCGTCCCAGTAATCGCGATAATTTTCGGCTGATACGCTTGTTGCTCTCGCAGATGATGTAAGGCTTGCGCAAAAAACTCAATCTCTCCCCATACAGGAATATTTTTTTGCTGTACAAGCGTAAGCAATGCAGCAATTTGAGGCACATGCGGCGACAGGCCCGGACTAATACCAATCAGCTCAACGCCTTCGAGTAAAGCTTCGGTAAAAGGCCCGCTCACAAATTCGGCAGCAGGTATCTCCTGCTGCAACACACTTAATCGATCAGGTTGATCACGCGTATCGGCGACACGAATACGACACCCCTGTGCCGCACACCAACGCGCCATGGCTAGGCCTGATTCGCCTAAACCAAGGATCAATGTAGAAGGGGTGTGTAAGTGTGCGAACATGGTTATCGTAGTTTTAATGTCGACAGGCCAACTAACACGAGCATCAAGGTGATAATCCAAAAACGCACAACAACCTGAGTTTCTTTCCAGCCAGACAATTCAAAATGATGATGTAAAGGCGCCATTTTAAGCAACCGACGTCCTGTGCCAAATCGCTTTTTGGTGTATTTAAACCAAGTGACTTGCAACATCACAGACACCGTTTCTGCAACAAAAATACCACCCATAATAAACAAAACAATTTCTTGCCGCACGATCACGGCAATCGTACCCAGCGCGCCACCTAACGCTAATGCCCCTACGTCACCCATAAAAATTTTTGCCGGATGCGCGTTAAACCATAAAAAAGCCAAGCCTGCTCCCGCCATCGCACAACAAATCACCAACAACTCGCCCACCCCGGGGATATGCGGAAAAAATAAATAGCGCGAGTAAACCGTGTTACCCATCACATAGGCAAACACACCCAATGCGCTACCAATCAATACCACGGGCATAATCACCAACCCGTCTAGCCCATCAGTCAAATTAACGGCATTACTCGTGCCCACAATCACAAAGTAAGTCAGGGTAATAAAACCAAGCATGCCTAATGGATAACTAATTTCTTTAAAAAAAGGCACAATCAAATTAGCATTCGCTGGAAGACTTAACACCAAGCCACTTTTTAACCAGCTATAGAACAAGCCCAGTACTTTTAAGTTATTTGTTTCCGAAACAGAAAAAGCAAGATAGATCGCCGCAAATAAGCCGATCAATGACTGCCAAAAATATTTTTCACGGGAAGACATGCCGCGCGGATTACGATGAACAATTTTTCGATAATCATCTACCCAACCAATCAAGCCATAGCCCAACGTAACAATCAACACAATCCAAATAAAGCGATTAGATAAATCAGCCCACAACAGCGTAGCAATCGCCATACTCATCAAAATTAAAACACCCCCCATGGTCGGGGTCCCTGTTTTAATTAAATGACTTTGGGGACCATCATCGCGTACCGCCTGCCCTACTTTTAATTGCACCAATTTACGAATCACCGCAGGCCCTGCTATCAATCCTAGCGCCAACGCAGTCATCGTCGCCATGACCGCGCGGAAAGTGAGATAGTTCACTACACGCAAAAAGCTATAGTCATTTTGCAACCATTGCGCCAGGCTTAATAACATGAGCGTTCCTGATTACTTGAGTCATCACAATTTTTATCTGCCATCTGCTGTGCAAACGATGACACCACTTGCTCCATGCGCATAAAGCGTGAACCTTTAATTAACACCGTACCGGAAAATTGCAACGCATTAGCTTGAATGGCTTCGCATACACTCGCAGTATTGGCAAAATGCTCGGCATCTCCAAATGCGTGGCACGCATATTGCGTCAATGTACCTACGCCTACAAGTCGGGTTATCCCTTTTGCTTTAGCGTAAGCACCTACCTCCCGATGAAACTCGACCCCTTGCTCGCCCACTTCACCCATATCCCCCAACACGAGAAGACGGGGAGCAGACATGGTTGACAGCACATCGATTGCCGCACGAACCGAATCAGGATTGGCGTTGTAACTATCATCAATCACCGTGCCATATTTATTTTTCTTGATTTGCAAACGTCCTTGCATAGGACGAAAAGTGTCTAATCCCAATTTGATCGCCGCCAAATCAACGCCTGCTCCCAAGGCCACTGCACAAGCAGCAAGGGCATTACGTGCATTGTGCTCACCCAAGGCATGTAATGTGACAGCGATCTCCCCTTGAGATGTTTGTATTAACAAAGACTGCGCATCTTGGATCGCATGCGAATACGGTGCAAGCGCCGCGTAGTCACCACGCACCGCAGCTTCTCCTCGCAAAGCAAAATCAATAATGGTGCAATGCGATGCGTAGTTACGCCACAGCGCACTATATTCACTATCTGCGGGAAATACCGCCACACCTTCAGTCGACAATGCAGATAACACAGCGCTATGTTCTTGTGCTACCGCCGCCACATTCACCATAAACTCTTGATGCTCACGCTGCGCATTGTTAATCACCGCGACTGTGGGGCGCGCAATACGCGCTAATAGTGCGGTCTCGCCAGGATGATTCATGCCAAGCTCGATAACAGCAAGTCGATGATGTGGCCGTAATCTAAGTAAAGTCAGTGGTAGGCCAATATCATTGTTGTAATTACCTTGCGTTGCTAAACAATCAGATACACCCACCGCTGCCGAAAAAATCGCAGCGATCATCTCTTTCACGGTCGTTTTACCATTGCTACCGGTTACCGCAGCAACAGGTAAAGCAAACTGCCCACGCCACCCCAAAGCAAATTCACCCAAGGCATGGCGTGTATCCGCAACTTGAATTTGTGCTAACGGCAAATTATCATCGTAGTCAGACACTAAAGCCGCAAGTGCGCCCGCTTGCTGTACCTGCGGCAAAAAAGTATGCGCATCGAAACGCTCGCCCTTAAGGGCCACAAATAAATTTCCGGGGCGTACCAATCGACTATCGGTACATACACCCGTTATTTTTAAATTAGGATCACCCCATATCTGCGCATGCGATAAGCAACGTGCTACTTGCGCGAGCGTACACATCACCGTTGTTGTCATAACCGTACCCCGACATTGGCCCCAATAGATGCCAGCGCCAAACAAACATGCTCGGCATCATTAAAAGGTAGTTTTTTTCCAGAAATTTCTTGCCATGTCTCATGACCCTTGCCTGCAATCAACACCACATCATTTACGCTTGCATGTCGTATTGCATAAAGAATGGCATTACCACGATCTTCATATTGCAAAGCTTGATCAGGATGAGCTAAGCCCGCTTTAATCATTTCGATAATGGCGTGAGGATCTTCGTTACGGGGATTATCACTGGTCAACACTACATAATCAGCTTGCTGCGCAACCGCGCCCATTTGGCTGCGTTTGCCGGGATCGCGATTACCACCACACCCAAATACACACCATAAACGACCATTGCGTGCCAAGCTCGCATCACGCAACGTAGCGAGCGCCTGCGCCAAAGCATCCGGCGTATGTGCATAATCCACCACGACTAACGGGGCACGTTGTCCTCCAAATTGCTGCATGCGACCGACTACGGGTGACAATGCAGCTAACACTTTGATTGCTTTCTCCCACACAACACCTTGCGTCAACAACACCGCCATCACTGCCAATAAATTACTAACATTGAATTTACCCAGCACCAAACTCTGAATCGTTGCCGTACGAGTTATACCGCCTATACGTGCAGTCAATACAAATTTTGTCCCGTGTGTCGTTGCGATCACATCACTCGCATAGATACCATCATGATCAAGCAGCATCGCTTGCGTTTGTCCATAAGCAACACCATGGATATCGCTTCGTAAGGTTTGCAAAAAAGCCTGACCCACAGGGTCATCTATATTAATCACTGCATGACGTAAATGGGGCCAGGAGAATAAACGCTGCTTTGCTGCGCAATAGGCATCCATATCACCGTGATAATCAAGGTGATCGCGACTTAGATTAGTAAAAACTGCTGTGGTAAACGACATGCCATTTACACGACCTTGCTCTAGTCCATGGGAAGACACTTCTAAAGCAATCGCTTTGCTTCCTTGAGTAAGGAGCTGATGACAAATACGTTGCAGTTGTACCGCATCGGGCGTGGTAAATCCGGTCGTTTTTAACGACTGCGGCAACCCAGCCCCTAATGTGCCAATCACACCACAACGCATACCCAACTGATCTAATGCCTGCGCAATCCAAAGCGCACAAGATGTTTTGCCATTCGTGCCCGTAATGCCGATCACCGATAAAGCTTGGCTTGGATGGTGATACCAAGCACTCGCAATTTCCCCCGCTAGCCAACTCAACTGCGGCACTTCGAGGCAAGGCACGGTATTAATCTGCGCCTCAATCTCGTGAGCCCCCGCCTCATACAGCACCGCACCCGCACCGGCTGTTTGCGCATCGGCAATATGTAAACGCCCATCACTTAAACTAGGCTCCCGACCTACCGCGTAAGCAAAAAAACCGTCCCCAATACGCAACTGTCGACTATCACTTGCTAAATGCGCGCTTTCATTCAAATGGCTACGCAGCCATGTCAATACCTGGGCGGACGTCACGGTAGAAGTACACGCCGAAGTACTCATGAGGCTGCTCCCCCTAAATCAGAAGAAGACAAAGTAGTCGATGGCACCAAAGCACGACGCCTTATCGTGTTAGCCGCCCCATCTCGCCTCACATTGGGGCTATTCTCACTTTCATTTTTGGGATTTTTTTGCGCGCGCGATTTCGGCAAAGCAGGCACCATGGCCAAACGACTCATCGCATTATCAGGCAGCACATTTAATGCACGTAGCGTATTACTTACTACGGTTGAAAATACCGGCGCAGCTACCGCACCACCAAAATACGTACCGTCTGATGGCTCCTCAAGCATCACCGCCACCACAATACGGGGAGCATGAATCGGCGCAAGTCCCACAAAAAAACTGTTATAGCGATGCGCCGCATAGCCTTTACCTACTTGCTTGTGTGCGGTACCACTCTTGCCACCAACGCGATACCCTTCTGCCTGTGCACGCAATCCCGTTCCACCTGTGCCGGCGGCTAACTCCAACATACCTCGCATCACTTGTGCGGTATGCGGACTAATCACCCGCACACCCTGAACGGGTGCATCAACTTTCGTCATTGATAAAGGAATCAATTCCCCATCGCTAGCAAAAATTGTATACGCCCGCGCCAACTGCAACAATGAAGTCGACAAGCCATAACCATAGGACATGGTGGCTTGCTCAATAGGACGCCAGCTTTGATAGGGTCTCACCTTGCCCGCCACTGCGCCAGGAAAACCAATTTTTGGTGCCTGACCAAATCCAACATGGGTAAACATGCCCCACATTTCTTTTGACGATAACTGCTTGGCAATTTTGATCATGCCAATATTGCTAGATTTTTGAATCACTTGCTCAACAGTGAGTGCGCCATAGGCATGCGTGTCGGTAATTGTGCTACCCGCTATGGTAAATTTTCCATTACCTGTTTGGATAATTGTATGTGGCTTTACACGCCCTAACTCTAACGCAAGCGCCACGGTAATAGGTTTAGCAGAGGACCCCGGCTCAAACGTATCGGTCAATACACGGTTGCGTAACTGCTCTCCCGACAAATGGGTACGATCATTTGGGTTATAGGTAGGCAAATTAGCTAAAGCTAAAATCTCTCCTGTTTGTGCATCAACAACCACAACACTACCCGCTTTAGCGCGGTGCTTTTCAACAGCAGCGCGCAACGCATCAAAAGCCAAATATTGAATTTTGCTATCAATCGATAACTGCAAATCTTTGCCTTCACGAGGCGAGGCAATCACACCCAACTCCTCAACCGCCCGCCCCATACGATCTTTAATCACCTTGCGTCGCCCGGCCTGCCCCGCTAATTCTTTTTCTTGTGAAAGCTCCATGCCTTCTTGACCACGGTCTTCTACATTGGTAAATCCAATGATATGAGCCATGGCCGCACCTTCTGGATAAAACCGTTTGTATTCACGCTGCTGGTAAATACCCTCAATTTTGAGCGCAGCAATCTTTTCAGCAACCTCGGTAGAGACCTGACGCTTTAGATAAACAAAATTTTTGTCCTCGCCTAATTTATGCTTAAGCTCAGGCTCAGCCATATTAAGTAAGCCTGAAACTTGCCCTAATGTTTTTGTCGATAACGCTACGCTCGCCTCTTCGGGAATTGCCCAAATCGCTTTGACTGGCAAACTGGTCGCAAGAACTTGACCCGTACGATCAAAAATCTTTCCACGGGTTGCCGGCATTTCAAGTGTGCGTTGAAAACGCTTCTTACCCTCTAACTCATAAAACGCATTGCCGGGACCTTGTATCCAAAATGCACGTGCAGCCAATGCAACAAATCCCAAGAACAACAACAACACAACCAAGCTCGAACGCCCAGCTGTTGCACGCAGTACCTCAGTCGCAAGATGATTGCGCGTACCTAACGAGCAACGTGTACGAGTGGTACTCACAGATTAACCTCTTTATTGATCGCCGAGCCACTAGACAACGGTAGGTAGAGTGTCTCATTAGGGGAAGGCAAAACCATGCCCAAGGTATTACGTGCGACATCGGTAATTCGCGCATTTTTCACCAAACGCCCTTGCTCATACTGCAATCGTGACCACTCTACGGTCAGCTGCCGCTGCTCTGCTTGTGCACGATCTAAAGCGATAAATTTCGCGCGCGCAGATTGCTGCGCATCCACCAAGGACAAAGCGCAAAACGTCAAGGCAAGCAGCATAAAAACGACGATACGCGTCATGATAATTTCTCCGCGATACGCATCACAGCAGAACGCGCACGCCGATTGACTGCTAATTCCGCAGTCCCTGCACGCACCCGGCCTAAAAGTTTCAGACGTGCCGCTGGCAACTCAGATTCACGCAAAGGCAAACGGCGGCTCACGCTGTCATGCACACTCGCCTGGCGACTTGCTTTGGCATACATAAATCTTTTGACAATGCGATCCTCCAACGAATGAAAGCTGATCACAACAAGCCGTCCTCCAGGGGCCAACGCTTCAAGCGCCATCTCCAGTCCTCGGGATAAATCTTCGAGCTCCTGATTAATAAAAATACGTATTGCTTGAAACGTACGCGTAGCAGGATCTTGTCCAGGCTCCCGCGTTTTAACGACTTGCGCTACCAAAGCAGCCAATTCAGCCGTTCGCTCGAGTGGCCCTAATGCAACTTGCATACGACGCGCAACGATTGCTTTGGCAATTGGCCGAGCAAATCGCTCTTCACCATAATCACGAATCACACGCGTCAATTCATCCTCATCTACCTGCGCTAACCATTGCGCCGCTGTTAAACCACGCGTGGTATCCATACGCATATCAAGCGGTCCATCTTGACGAAAAGAAAAACCTCGCTGGCTTTCATCGATTTGTGGCGAACTCACCCCTAAATCAAATAAGACCCCCGACAACCCATCCATTTTGTGCACCGCCAACATGCTCGCAAGCTCAGTAAAACTGCCATGCACCCAGGTAAAACGAGAATCTTGAATTTGCTGAGCGCACTCGCCCGCTTGTATATCTTTATCAAAAGCTAACAAACGCCCCGCCGCACTCAACCGAGCCAAAATAGCCAAGCTATGGCCACCCCGCCCAAATGTCCCATCCACATATACGCCATCCACTTGCTTAACTAAAGCATCCACTGCTTCTTGCAACAGCACCGTATCGTGCCGGCCGATCTGTTGCTCTACGTTCATCACACCCTCAAAAACTAAAATTCTTCAGCGCATCTGGCAACCCATCGGCCATTGCGCTTTGCTCTTTGGCTGCATAAGTAGCCGCATCCCATATTTCGAAATGGCTACCCATACCCAACAACATCACTTCTTTTTCTAATGCTGCCGCCACCCGCAACTCTGGTGCAATCAACACTCTGCTTGCGCCATCAATATCTACTTCAGCCGCATTACCCAGAAAAATCCGGCGCCACCAGTGCGCATTCATAGGTAAAGACGAAATTTTTTCGCGAAACACTTCCCACTCAGACTGCGGGAACAAGAGCAAGCATCCATCAGGATGCTTGGTAAGCGTGACACAAGCTTGAGACTGAGATAACAAAGCGTCACGATACCGGGCAGGAATCGACATACGCCCCTTCGTATCGAGTGATAGTGCTGACGCCCCTTGAAACATAATGGCCATCCCCACAGTTATGCTAAACGTCGCTTACCACTTAGCCAGCTCGCCCCAAAATAACACTAAAAAACACTTTCCCACACTTTTCCCCACTTTAGAGCAAGGACTAGCGTCGGTCAAGCTTTTGACCCAGGAGATGCTGTTATTTTGCAGTCGAAACAATGAGTTAGCGCTGCGTCAGGACGCAGAAAATCAGATTAGCTCAATGAAATGAACGAGATAGCGCCGCTTTCTAGAAACAACTAGAGCAGCAATTTAAAAACGAAAATAAAAGCGCTTTGAAATGAAAAATACAAAAATTACACGCGGTACGCGATTGTTGTCATCACTTTTGCTGCCACACGCATTGCCATACGCACCGGCTTAGGTAAATCTTGCGCACCCGCTTCTCGCGCTGCTTGGCCATGTGTAATTTCATCTTTACGCATTTGCTCCACAATAGCGCGCGAACGCCGATCCTCTACAGGCAAATAGGTCAAATGCGTCTCCAGATGCGCCGCAACCTGGCGCTCAGTTTCTTCAACAAAACCTAGACTAAACCCCTCTCCCAAATAACCAGCAAGCAAACCAAACCCAAATGCACCCGCATACCATAGAGGGTTAAGCAAACTAGGCTGGGCATTCAACTCTGCCAAACGCAACGCACACCAAGCCAAGTGATCTTGCTCCTCTTGTCCTGCTTGTGCAAAATGCTGGCGTAGTGCCGGCGTAGTAGCCGCCAAGCGCTGCGATTGATATCAAGCCTGCGCACAGATTTCGCCCACATGATTTACTCGCATCAACCCCGCCGCATGACGGCAGGCATCGACATCTGTCGCAATTGCATCAACCGGGTGATGCGCAGCAGGGCTTTCACGCCGCGCCGCACTCACACCACTAAGCGCACGCAAAATATAATCAAACTCTTCAATCCATTTCATAACGCTATTTTAAGCGTCTTTAGTGATGCCCATAGAAAAAGCCGCTGTGCACAGCGGCTTTTTTTAACACAACAGCTAAATACAAGCTCAGTCTAGGGCTATATCAGGAGACCCTTAGAAAACGTGACGCACCCCAATCGTCACACCACTACGACTATTAGATGGGGAGCCACCTGAAAGAACGTTAGCGGAAGAAGAATCAAAGTACGCGTTTTGCAAACCATCTTTAGAACCGGTTCTGGTGTAATCATACTCAGCATACAGATCGGTGCGCTTCGATAATTTGTAATCGGCGACCAAAACATACACATCAGCTTTACCATCTTTCGCGCCGACGACACCTGAAGAAGCGGCATTCAATTTATGACGATAGTAGGCGGCCGTCACATCAATTACTGGCGTAACCGAGTAAACCAAGCCACCAAAGATGGTATTTTGGTTCCATGACTGCGATGTGGCTAAACCTACTTTATTGTAGGCATAACCTAACATCCCTTTTACCGGACCAAAAATATAGGCACCCCCTAAGCTATAAGTATCTGTATTGTTTGTGCTCGCATTGCTGTTAGCGAACGTACCAAAAGGTGCGGTACCCTGACCATTACCATTGCTAACCGTACGATTAAATACTGCACCTAATTTCAATACGTTATCGTCGTAGGACAAACCAATCGACTCATGCGCGCCAGCTGAATTACTACCTGGCACGCCGCCTGGCGCATAGGATACATGCACGCCCACTGGACCAAATGTGCCCATATAGTAAATATTGTTATCGACACGGATACCGTCAACAAAATAGTTGGTAGGCACGACAGTCGCGCCATCCGAGTAAGACTGTACGTTTAAAAAATCGGTCGGCTCATACATATCCATGATGTTGAACAGCACTGAATATTGGCGCCCAAAATATAAGGAACCAAACGCGCCTTCTAAACCAACCTTGGCTGTACGATTAAACAATCTGTTGGCGTTACCATTAAAGCTAATGCCATCCTGTGAGCCATTCCCCACAGCAAAACCAGACTCTAATTGGAAACCTGCCTTCATCCCACCACCCAGATCTTCCATACCTTTAATACCAAAGCGGCTATTCGAGAGCGTCCCCGCGTTGATATAAGTAGCTTTATTACCCATTCCATCTGCATTCGTGTCGTAACGCAGACCGGTATCAATCACGCCGTAAAGGGTGACGTTCGACTGTGCAAATGCTGTTCCAGCCACCATGGCAGCTGCGATCGCAGCGATGTGCTTGATCTTCATGCGGTTTCCTTTTATAAAAATGATAAATACAGCCCATATCTCGAGCATTGCAAGACTATTATTTATGAGCGAAGTTATCTATGTTTTATCAAAAAAACACATATTTTTGTATCTTTAATACAACAATTAAAAATTAACACGGTTACCTACGTATATACGAAAAGATATGACCAATCTTCTGTAGCCTAGATATAAAGAAAATGCGCTATAGCCCACTTATACACAGCACGCCACCCTATATTGATAAAAATGAAAATCCCCGGAAGGGTACACCCATCGTAAAGTGCATCCCACTATCATGACCACTGCGATCACAGTCATGCATTTGATATTCATCAAAATATATGTTTTATCTATACGTCAACTTCCAGCCATCCTGCGACAGCGTAGTGCTTTCTTTTATAAAAACAGATACAGATAAAAGAAAGCGGGAGAGCAATGACCCACACATCAAACACCCCGCGTACCGGAAGCGAATCGCTCGGCACGCTCAATAAAATCGATCGCATAAAACTCACTCACACGAAAATACCCCCTTACAAAGGCGTATCACAGCGACCTAGCAAACTTATTCAAATGGCATATTTCTCTGCTTAGTCTGTCGTATCACTTAAAGCGCATTAAATCCCCGGTATCATCATGGAATGAGAACACCTCGAAACATACAATTAAGCCCTTATTTTTTGGCCTGCTGCGTTAGCTGGTTAAGTTTTTTTGCAACACCATGCGCTGCGTTTTATCCCAGTATGGTGTTAGCCGACAACCAGGTCAGCCCCCCCGCCAGTCAACAGCCCGCAGAAGCGAATGTATTGCGGGCAATTAACCGCGCACATAATGAGTTTGCCCCGCCTGCGCGTACCGAAATAAATCCTGATATGGACCCCTTGCTTCCCGATCTAGGTGATGCCTCTAGCCGAGCG
>JADYYQ010000109.1 GCA_020853585.1 Ottowia sp. | reverse complement strand
CTAAGACAGTGATACGACCACCTTGCCCTTGACTACTTCCTGCCAACAAACGACCGCTGTTTTGGTTAATACCCATCACACCACTATCAATCGCAATGCTGCCGCCATTTTTATTTGGGCTCGCGCTATTAACGCTGACATCAATGATGCCGCTGTTATTGATCACCGCATTATTAGTAAGTATTGCGGCATTGCTACTGCTTGCACTATTAAACGCACTGATTTGAATCGTGCCCCCTGCGGCAGTCAGTGTGCCTGTATTCGTGATACTGGCATCCCCCTCACTCGTCGCACTCACCCCAAAAGAAATATTTCCTTGTAAGCTTACTGGTGCACTTACCGTATCACCCGCCAACAAACCAATCGTGCCGCTAGGTGCACTGATACTGCCAGCATTGGTTATGTTATGAGCAATAAGCGTCACAACACCGCCATTATGAATTTGAATATTGCCTTGATTAAAAATGGCCGCGCTACTCGTCGTCGCCGGATTAAAAAGATAATTGCCCGAGAGAAAATTAGCATCACTGATATTGTGTGTTGAGACAACCAGTGCCGCTGCATTCACTTGCGAACCCGGACCAAACACCACGCCATTAGGATTAATAAAAAACAATTGTCCATTGGCACTTAACTTGCCATATATCTGTGAAGGACTCATGCTGTTGATGCGATTAAGGGCAACCGACTGCGCATTAGGCTGCGCAAAAATAACAGCTGCATTGCTGCCAATATCAAAGCTATTCCAGTTAATCAATAACTTCGGACTGCTTTGATTGATGTTCATCAGACTACCACTCGTACTAATCGTACCGGCACCCACACTTACCACGCCACCACTTGGCAATGTGTGCGCTGCAGGCGGTACTAATGGCGCAGCAAAGCTGTCCACAATCACCAACGGTGCCATTAAAGTAAACAGCACAGCACACACCTCTGCAATTGGCTTAAGCAAAAGATGAGACTTCCGATGTGCATTCATTATTTTTTCGCCTACATTATTAGTGCATTCACAACCCTAGCTAATGCAGCTATAGGAACAGTTTCTACGCACTCCATGCAGATGCAAAACAAAATTAATACTAATTAATGTATTGATTAACTCTATTGATATAACGATTTATTTATCAAAAAACGTTAAACATATTTTTCCTGCTAAGCCGTGACATACGGTCGTCTCCGGTGAGTAGCTAGGTGATAAATCTAAGATCTTCTACGGGAAAGTAGGGATGCAACTATGCTTATCGCACTTAAAAATCGTGACGTTCACGCTGCACTAAAAGACATCTCTAGGAGCTCTACTGATTACGCTCGCGAACACATGTAGGGATATGCCCTAGTCATCATTCAAGTGAATATTGAGCGAAAGCGTTTTGCTTTTATCACGTCAGCAGATAACAATGTAAGCAGGGATCGAAGAAGAACTAATTTATGCCAAATTGAATTAAGCATATAGCTCACCCCCATCAAAACAGACAAACAAATAAACTAAGCGATAAGGTCTCATCACACTTGCGCCAATCGCAATCTGAGGAAATATACGAAATAAAATCAGCGCTAAAAATAGCTTGCCCCCCCGCTCAACAGAATTGCGCAGCAGCAAGAATAGCGAGGCACAACGTAGCTAAAAAGGGAGAAAGAGAGCATCCGCACAGCACGTGCAGGTAAGAGGTGCAAAGGACCAGCCAGCGTTTACAATCTTTAAAATCAATACGCAGCAATACCGACACAATTCTACGCACCCTTATCTTGTGAGATAAAACTTATTCTCAGAAATATAAAGCATCCATCCACACTCACTGAGGAGCGCAACAACATATCATAGCGACCCATACAGTACTGTATGGGTCAAAGGCCTTTTACCAGCATGACCTCTAAAGGAGAAAATAACAACAGACTCCTTTTAGCTCGCTTTTTTTGTACAGCATCTTACTAGCCAATAAAGCGCCGACAAGCCAACCAACACATAGACAATCTTAGATAGCATCGTCATATGCCCCAAAAGCATAGCAACAAGGTCAAAGTCAAATAATCCGACAAGTCCCCAATTCAGTCCACCCACAATCAACAATATGCCTGTAATCCAATCTATCATGCATAGTGACCCTGCTCCGTTAGTACATGCTGTTTTTTGCATTGTTCTTTCCTTTCAGCGGGAGTTGAATTTTTGCTTCTTGAGTTGACGTAGTGTAAGTTAACTTCTGTTACACCACAGACAGTGTACACAAAGATAATGGACGCAAACGATTCGCTCATTTCGCCGATCCTATGTGATAGATCTGTGGCCGTGATAAGAGCACAGATCACTCTCTGCGAATAACGGCGGCAAGCCGATAAGTGGGCCCAACCGCATCCATCACAACGGTTATTTTTTAAAAATCATCGACCGCAAACACTGTGCAATTTATTATTCGATATAAGCAAAGAAGCACTTCACGCCGCAGCGTGATAGCAACAAAAACAAGGTTAGGGGCAGCGCAAAAGCGTATTGCATAATGATTATGTGTCCTATCATTGACCGTGCGCACCCGGTTTATACTGCTGCCCCGCACAAAACAAGCGCACTGGCATTTTGATCATGACATTGACTGAGCTTAAATATATTGTTGCGCTTGCGCGTGAACGTCATTTTGGGCGGGCAGCCCAAGCATGCTTTGTTTCTCAGCCTACGCTATCGGTAGCCATCAAAAAATTAGAAGATGAGTTAGCGGTCATATTATTTGAACGAGGCATGCCCGACATCGCTTTAACCACCGCAGGTGAAAAAATTGTTTCGCAAGCACAATATGTATTGAACCAAGTTCAAATTATTCGTGACTTGGCACAACAAGGTAGCGACCCCCTGCAAGGCCCTTTGCATCTCGGCGTTATTTATACCATCGGCCCTTATCTCTTGCCTGAGTTGGTACCCCGCATGATGGCGGGTACACCGCATATGCCCCTTATTTTGCAAGAAAATTTTACGACGCAGCTATTACAAGCCTTAAGACAAGGCGCCCTTGATTGTGCGGTGATCGCTGAACCTTTCGACTCCGAAGGATTGCACGTAGAAGCGCTCTATGATGAACCGTTTATTCTTGCATTGCCCCGCGATCATCTTTGGGCAACGCGACCTTATATCGAAGCCGCTGAATTAAAACAACAAACGCTGCTGCTATTAGGCGCAGGCCATTGCCTACGCGATCAGGTACTAGCAGTATGTCCAGAGCAGCCTAATTTTGTATCCACAGCAATCGGCATACAAAAAACATTTGAGGGTTCTTCACTGGAAACCATTCGCTATATGGTTGCAAGCGGCTTAGGCATCACCGTATTGCCCGCCACAGCCCTCCCTAAACTACAAATAGACAGCGCTCCACTATGTTATGTACCCTTTGCTCAACCTACACCTAACCGGCGCGTGGTACTCGTGAGTCGCAAACGCTTTCATCGTCCCCAAGCATTAGCAGCTTTATCTCTTGCAATCGCACAATGTGTGCTCAACGGTGTACAAAAACGATAACCATGTCAATTATTCACCCTACTCTATGGCAACGTGCTCGCGACTACGCCCACCTGCTACGCTTAGACAAACCCATCGGCATACTGTTATTACTGTGGCCCACTCTCTCCGCCCTGTGGCTTGCTGCACAAGGACACCCCTCTATCTGGCAGAGCATTATTTTTACCCTAGGCACAGTGCTGATGCGTAGCGCAGGGTGCGCTATCAACGATTGGGCCGACCGTGATTTTGATCGCCATGTGGTACGTACACAATCACGCCCTTTAGCAATGGGGCGCATTTCCACATTTCACGTTTTTATCTTAATCACTTTATTGGTATTAATAGCATTTTCGTTAATTATTTCATTGAATAGATTAACGCAGCAGCTCGCGCTTATCGCGCTTTTTATCGCCGGCAGCTATCCCTTTACTAAACGTTTTTTTGCTATCCCGCAGGCTTATCTCGGTATTGCCTTTGGTTTTGGTATTCCCATGGCATTTGCCGCAGTACTCAACACGGTGCCGCTCATCGCATGGATACTCTTACTCGGTAATATTTTTTGGGCGATCGCTTATGACACAGCGTATGCCATGGTAGACCGTGAGGACGATATCAAGATTGGTATTCATACGTCCGCCCTTACGTTTGGCCGATTTGATATCGCTGCCATCTTAATATGCTATCTCGTTTTTTTTATTATCATGGCGTACGTCGGCAGACACTTTGACTTAGCTTGGCCTTACTGGCTGGGGTGGCTAGCGGCATTTTCTATTGCCAGCTACCACGCCTATCTATTGCAAGGGCGTATACGCGAAAAATGCTTTCAAGTATTTCAACAAAACAACTGGTTGGGTGCCTGTTTATTTGCTGGCATTGTCGGCGCTTATTGCTATTGATATAAAACATCGCGCCCCACATTACATAAACGCAGTAAACACACTAAAGATCAAACGCGCAGACCGTCATAGTCAATATGCATAATATTCATGGCGGCGCTGGCAATGTCATCCCTGGCGAAGTCATCGTTGATTTTAATTTTTGCTTTACCTCCACCAGCCAATACCAAGCGCCCACCATGTAGAGCACGTCATACATTACGCACTGCGCTTTAGTGATAACTTAATTGCTGTGCCTTACCCCAAAAAACCCAATATGAGAAAGCGGTGTAAGCAATAATAGCGGGCAACACCACCACCACTCCCCATAAAATAATCATCAACGACTCAGGTGCTGCCGCTGCCTGCCACAACGTTAAATGATTCACAACAATATAAGGGAAAAGACTATACGCAATGCCATTAAACGATAACGCAAAAATACCCACCGCAGCCACAAAAGGCACCCATACAAAGCGATGAGGATAACGCCCTAAACGACGCAACATCACATCCGACAAAATAAATAAAAATACGGTAAGTAAGGGAATAGGCGCGAGCAAAATAATATTAGGAAAAGCAAACCATTTATTAAAAATTTCACTACTCACATAAGGCGTTGCTAAGGATACGGCAGCCACACCTAAACCGGTAAACCACAAACAGATACGCGCCCAACGTAGCGCATGCATTTGCAAATCGCCCTCTGTTTTCATAATCAGCCATGCCGCGCCCAACAATCCATATCCGGCAACCAAACACAGCCCAACAAACCAAGCAAAAAACCAAGCGGCAGTCGTAGGTGCAAACCCAGTGATATAACGCCCCAACATCACGCCTTGCGACATCGTTGTCACTAAGCTGCCCACGCAAAATAACGTATTCCACAAGGGCTTATGTTGCGTCCGGACTTTGGCACGAAAATCAAAGGAGACACCACGCAAAATTAATCCCGCCAGCATCAGTGCAACCGGGATATAGAGGGTGGACAATACCACCCCATGCGCCACCGGAAACGCGACCAGCAATAAACCAACTCCTAACACGAGCCAAGTTTCATTCGCATCCCAAAATGGCCCAATCGAAGCAATCATGACATCTTGATGTGATTCTGGTGCACGTGCCATCAACATCCCTACACCCAAATCGTAACCATCTAAAACCACATAAGCGAACATGGCCACACCCAACAGCCCCCAAAAAACCAAGGGTAGCCAGCCCGAAGCATCCATTAAATTAGGCATCATGTTTTACTCCGATCGATGACACAGCACCGGTTGCTGATAAAGCAAAGTCATTAGTAGTCGTTGGATTATCTGCCTGGCGCGCCAAATAAAACAAAGTTGCCACATAAGCAAAAATTAAACCGATATATAAACAGAGATACATCACAAGCGTACTACCCAATTGTGCAAACGTTGCCGGTCCTGCTGCCTGCGCTGTTGTGAGCACACCATAAACCAAATAAGGTTGGCGACCAATTTCTGTGACATACCAACCCGCCAATATAGCGATCCATCCCGAGAATGTCATCGCAACCAGGGCACGCAGAAAAAAGGGCGCGAGTACCCGCTCTTTATTTCGCATATAAAACTTGCCCCACCAAGCCACCAACAACATCAGCAAACCTATCCCCACCATCAAACGAAACGCAAAGAAGACCGGTCGAACAGGGGGATGTCGATCTTTAAATTGATCTAACCCTTTTACCTCTCCCTCCCATTGATGTGTCAGATAGAGTGAACCCAACTTGGGAATCGCCACTTCGTAATGATTGGATTGTGTTTGACTATCCGGCCATCCAAATAAAATCGCGGGCACACCCCTCTGTGTTTTCCAAATACCTTCCATTGCGGCCAATTTAGCGGGTTGATAATGCAGCGTATTTAATCCATGCAAATCACCCAGCACCATTTGTACCGGCACCAAAATGGCGGCCATCGTTATCGCTGCCCGCAAAGGCAGTAATACGGCACTTGCACGACTTCCCTTTAGATAGCGATAAGCACATATACCCGCAATCAAAAAAGCAACAGTCAACGCCGACGCAGTCAACATATGCAGCAAACGGTAAATCATTGAAGGATTAAAAATAATCTCTAACCAATTCGTTGCAAATGCTTTGCCCCCGATCATTTGGAAACCCTGAGGGGTATGCATCCATGAATTAAGCGCGATAATCCAAAAGGCTGACAACGTCGTGCCAAACGCAACCAAAAATGTCGCTAATGTATGCATACGAGCCGATACCCGCTGCGTGCCAAATAACATAATTCCCAGAAAAGTCGCTTCCAGAAAAAAAGCCGTCAGCACTTCATAAGCAAGTAAGGGTCCAGCGATATTACCTACTGTCTCCATAAAACCGGGCCAATTGGTACCGAACTGAAAACTCATCGTCACACCGCTGACAACACCCAAGGCAAAAGTAAGCGCAAAAATCTTGGTCCAAAATTGATACGCGCTTTGCCAGCCCAGATCGCCTGTTCGATTAAACTTTAATTTAAAAAATAACAGCACCCAGCCCAGCCCAATCGAAATACTGGGGAATAAAATATGAAACTAATATTGGCAGCGAACTGCATACGCCCAAGCAATAGCGGGTCAATATCAAACATAAGCCATCCTTATTTAGCACTTAACACAGAGTCACAACACAACTGATATTGTCTTATCTGATAGGCAGACAACACGTGCAGCAAATCAATCCAAAACAAGCGACGCACAAAAACGCACTTATTAAACTGATTCACCACCAAATACTTCCATTTATAAGAATAATTAAACCAAAAGCCACACTTCATGAAAAATGATTAACCGACAATTTTTATCAACATATCCCCTGCGCGGCTATCCAAAACACAATATCCGTGCGCCCCGTAAAGCATAGTAGAAAATATGTCTCCACTGATGTCTATCTTACTATCTAAGCGGTTGTTTCCAGCAAGCACCTAGATAGTAAAACAACGTAATAAAAAAGGGGCGACCTTTCCCATTTTTTATCTTTATTTTTAACTAAGGAACGCCATGAGCTATTTTTCCCACCATGTATTTTTTTGTCTCAACCAACGCAAAGACGACCAACCTTGTTGCTATCGCTTAGGCACGGACGCGCTGTTTAGCTATACAAAACAAAAAATTCACGAAGTAGGTCTATCGGGCCCTGGCAAAGTACGCATCAACAAAGCAGGCTGCTTAAGTCGCTGTAGTGAGGGGCCCGTACTGGTCATTTACCCCGAAGCAATCTGGTATACCTATATTGACCAGGAAGATATTGATGAAATTATCCACAGCCATCTACTCAAAGGACAAATTGTTGAGCGGCTACGCATCTAGTGCCGCGAAAACGGGCATCCTATCGCATGCATATCGCTTAAAAACACAGCACTCCCTATTGTGCATACGCCTCTTATTATCTACGCATCTCAATCTCACTTACGGTGAATTTCGCGCATCTATCCAGGCTGACGCAAAACTGCGTCGCCCGCCGTACATGCGATAACCGAGTCTGTGCCACAAACAAATACGCTGTCATTCATTGATCGACATAGCAGACATGCCTGGCTAAGGCTCTTGTATAAGGCATCTCTCCCGCACCATACGGGCAAACCCAACGCGACCTTTTTCCTAAAAAAGCAAAAAAATTAACGAACTAAATAAATCAAAAAACACTAATACGACTCATTCACATTTACATGAGATGTTGCTTATGTCGCCCCCTCTTCTCCACACGCTGTCTAATCCATTACCTACACACTATCTGCACCACGCACCTAAGCACTACCCCAACACACACACCCTCTCCCCATACGAGGGTAAAACCATATATGACTCCTCCGTCACCTCACCATATATCGCTACGCAATCACAAGCACAGTCCAATCCAAGGACCGAATATATTTCGTATATCTTTTCTGACCCGGACAATCACACCGCTTATATCAACGGGGCATCTTATGTCTCTATAGATGCCCCCGCGCATCCTATTTTTGTATCCAGCAATGCAACACCCCACACAAAAACAGCGCCTACCGCCCCTTCCTCACAAAATGGCGCAATAGCAATATCTAACGCATATGCATCTCACGCTGCCACCGATCATGATGATGTGAATAATCTATCTATGATTGGCAATCACCCGAAAATCAAAAAACGTATTGATGTACTAAAAGCGCAATTTGAAAAAGAGTGCAATCGTCCTTTAGATCAAACATGGCTAAGCAGCGTAGCCGAACAAAGAGAGACGATTCATGAAAAAAAAATGATGGGGGGCCTCCAACATAAACTGGCCGCAACACAAGCATACTCAGCATTAAGTGCCCGTTTTCTGGAAGTGATGAGTACCTGCGGCGACAAGCGCACCCCTGCACAAGACGCGCGACGCATACAAGCCTACTGGGCACTTTCTGGATTACTGCACATCCCCTTCCAACTATTGCGTCTCCCCCTGCAATCTGGCTTGGTATTAGGCAATACCGCATTGCAAGGTACAACGGCAGCACTTGCCAGAATAGGATTGTGGGGCGGGCGCTGGACCGGGATCAAAATGGCGCAATTAAAAGCCGAACCGATGATGAATACCTGGGTTGATTTATTGTCAAAAGGACGTCCTGAACCCGCCTCTCATTTAACAGGCGATATGGATGTACATCAAACAGCGATGCGTGCAAATATTTTGTTACACCTCGTTTCACAAGTGCAGACCATATATGGCAACGACAGTGACATTATCCCTGCACTTTTTTCATCGGCACTCACCACACAGCATCAGCAATATCGCGAGTCGGTCGCTAACACACAATTACAATGGATTAGGCAAGGCGTCTCTACACCGATCGATGCGAGTAAATATCTCACCGATGTCATTGTCGCGGGTTTAGATGTAGGTACTTTGGGCATTTTGACCGCACTCATTCATACCCTGTCCTCTCCTGTAGAAGAATGGACAAAATCACGCTTTTGTCACCATATCAATACCAAGTATTTAGCAAGCGAAGCACTTGAAAATCCCGCTTATCTGCGCGCACTTAATCCTCTACCTGCGCAACTACGCGTTGCCTACATCGAACACGCTGCGAAAACGCAGCTTGTCGAACTCAATTGGCAAATTGGCCAACAAGGAAAACAAATCATTCAGCTAAGCGAAGTACTTGCACAACCCACCACAAACCACGTTAAACAAACACAATTAATACATGCCAAAGAGAGCGAACTCACACACTTAAAAGACTGGGTCGCGGTTCTTGAAAAAAAATGTAATAAGAGCCAACGCGTTGAGCTTGATTTACTCACGCAATTTGAAAGCGCGTTACAGACGCTCCCCCGCACAACACAATCAACTGCACTCTTAGCGCAATGGCATTTACGCAAACAAGCACTGCAAGAACAACTCGATATGACGCTACCCATCTATACAAGCATGTCAACACAATTACGCGAATTTTTTTCAGATGGCCACTTCAAAGTACAAAAATTAAAACGCGCTATCAGTGAATGCGCAGCAACATTACAAAAACTGCAAGCAGATCTTCTCCAATTACCCAAAGAGGGAGCATCGCTACCGCAAAAAATACATAACCAATATATCCAAAAATTACATCAAACAACCGAAAGTACAACCACATTACAACTCAAAAAATCCCAATTAGAAAATGATTTATTCGCATTCAAAAAACTGGATTGGGCACATATCCATATAAATGGACTCATTGGCAGCATGCTCAAAAGTGAGCTCACCCTTGGATGGAAAGCTGCGCGTGCACAAGCAGCGCAACATCACGTCAGCGCCACCGCGCAATATGCTGAGAGCCACCGACAAACCGCCACTCATGCCACTACGCCTTACATCATTACGCGTGGAGCTCAACATATCGCATTAGATTTAGCGCCTTATCAACTCGAGCATCAAGAAGAAGAGGTCGATGCTTTCTTGCGACGCACGGTCGAAGGAATTGGCAAACGCGCCAAGCGCAGATTCTTCCATATTGTTGATGGCGTACGAGGTGGTAAGTATGACTATCGTATTAAACAATTAATACATACACACCCACAACAGGCCATACACCTTTAACACCCATCCATCTCTATGGCGCACAATAAAACCTGCGAAACAAAGCGGGTTTTTAAAATAAAGAACATGTATGCAGGTAATCAAAACCCGCATATTCAAGATATTTCGTCTACATACCCACTCACGTCAAACCCACAACAAGGAGCCCTGTCAGCATTACCCTCCATAATCATCACGTGCTACCATCGTGCTGCATTCACGAGCCGTACACGTACCGATAGATAGCAAACAGACATAACGCAGCCAGCAGATATAACGACTGCGCATACCTATCGATCGAGCATCAAACATGATTAAGAAAACAAAGTATTAGTCCATGCGCCAAACATAAATACATTTTGTCTGCTTCACCTTGCCGATGCGCTTTGCTTTAATGTCCGATTGCTAGCGTGCTCGCAATAACTTATTCATCACCTGGCAATCGCATAAGACCGTGTGCAGCACAAGCGCCATTTAACAAACACACTATCCCCACCCACCCTCAACATACATTAGGTTTTATTATGCTAAGTACGCTTAAGTTTGCATTTATTGGCGGAGGCAATATGGCCACCGCCTTAATTAGCGGATTATTACGTCAAAATGTCGCCCCCATGGCGATCACGGTTATTGAGCCCTTAGCGGCAGCACGAGAATGGCTCACCCAAAAATTTGCTGTCACTACATTGCCCGAGCCCGATGCCGTCCTACAGCAACACGATGTGTTAATACTGGCCGTCAAACCCCAGCAGTTTGCCAACATGAGTCAACAACTTGCCCCCTATATCGAACACCAACTTTTATTAAGTATCGTAGCGGGCGTCGGGTTAGCAGATATCCAAATGTGTTTTAACCATCATCCCCGTGTTGTACGCGCCATGCCCAACACGCCCGCACTAATTGGCAAAGGTATGACTGGGCTTGCTGCCCCCATCGAGCTAAGTAGCGCGGACCGCCACATTGTCACGCATATTGCTAATGCGGTGGGTCATACAATGTGGGTTGACAGCGATGCGCAACTGGACATCGTTACAGCACTATCGGGTAGCGGCCCAGCGTATGTTTTTTATTTTATCGAAGCCATGCAAGAAGTCGCTCAGATGATGGGCTTAAGCGCAGCACAGGGCATCACATTGGCAACCAACACATTTATCGGTGCCGCCTCACTCGCTCAAGAAAGCAACGAAGAACCCGCGCTTTTACGTCAACGCGTCACCTCTCCCAATGGCACAACCTATGCAGCGATCAACGCACTAGAAAAAGCGCAAGTAAAAGAAATATTTAAAGAAGCCTTGTATCTCGCTACTGCACGCAGCGCAGAAATAGGTCACGAATTAAATCAACAACTAAACGCAACACATGTCACTAAGATCTAATCGCTTAAGATCTCCATCTAAGATCTCTGCACATAAAACCGAAGCATCACTCCTTCACCACGCTATGAAGAAGCTCACTACAACAAAATTCTTTTATCCCATCGGATGCATATCCGTCATAAATCGCACGGATACAAAGCACATGCGCACCGAAATGCCCAAAGTACATAAGGATGATGGATGCTGTCACACGCGCGTTGATGTGTGATGTGTGATGTGTGATGTGTGATGTGTGATGTGTGATGTGTGATGTGTGATGGGTGATGGGTGATGGGTGATGGGTGATGTTCAAAATGATGGTGGGAAAATTGCTAGGGTAAGCGCTTGAGATAAAAAACAGCAATAGATTGAGAAAAAGGCGATCGCCGTGTCTTACCCAATGACTCAGGCATATGTGCTAACCAAGAGATGTATTTAGGTCACGGTGTACCCGCACCACCCACAGAACTCTTACGATAAGGATCAGGTCGTGCGGGGAAGAAAAATAAGCCATTCGGTGATTGGTACACCAAATTATCATCATTCAAAGCATCAGGCTGATGAAATATTCCGCTCCCATGATCAATGATCTCTTGCGCTTTATTTTTAAATGCATCTTTTTGGGCACTTGACAGATTATCCATCACGCTCGTCACCAGATCATTGATATCCATAGCGCTCTGTCGACTCATACTTAATGCCGAGCCAGGCCTGTTAGCTTGGGTATATGAAAAATCAACGCCGGAGTGCACCGTGCCATCATCAGGATTTCTCCTAGGTCCCGTTTCAAATAGTCCATCTTCAACAAGATGTGCACCCCCATTCAAAACCCACGGATCAATCACAACACGCGTACTAGCATCCCCATGCCAATTGATCACGACATAAGCATGATCAAGGGGTTCATAATTCGCCGGATTATCTTTATTAATCGCTTTACCTGCTGCTATTTTTTTTTGCGCTTTATCTGTTAGCTCGCGCGCGCTTACACTCTCCACATCAATTTGATCACCATGATGTGTGGCTGCAATCGCCGCCGCAATCGCTGCGCGCTCACCACAATTACCCACCTTACACGCTTGAGCCCCATACACATAAGGTCTCGAGATCTCACCATCTTCCGTTAAGGGAAAAGTATTTGTCTCTTCGGCCATTTGACGCAAAATGAGTAGCTTAACTAACGCTTCGTTATCGGTAGCGTTATTATCAAGCTCTTGGTTTCCCGCGCCCAAGGGTAAAGATTTTCTGACTTTCTGATTAACTTGATTTGCAATATCAAGCAATTGAAACGTTTTCTCACTCACCGGTTTAAGAACCGTGTTTTCGGTAATCAAGCCTTTTTTAACAGCCGTACTTAAATCAAATGTTGATCGTGTTACATCATCGGTTACCGCCATTGCATCAGGCTGCTTGGGCAACGCGCCTAATTTCGCCAAAGACTCTTTTATCCGATTTTTTTCCAATTGTTTTTCCGTGATCGACATCCCATCGTGGCTACTTTTCACAAGCGATGCCATCACGTCTGTAAGCAATTCTTTTTGCACTTTCAGCGTCTTGATCTGCGATTTCAACGTTTTGATCTGCGATTTCACTGCATCTTTATCACTCACTGTAGATTGATCAAGTTGATCTTTGAGATCTTGTCTAAGCTCTTTGAGTGTGCGTATTTCAGTATTAATCGGATTTAATGCAGTGCTCACTGGGTCAGTAGATGCAGGCTTATAACTCTGTTGTGGCACAAGCGTTGATGAAGAACAAAGGCCTTCGTTATGCACCCAAGTCTCAAACTTACCGGCAAAAAATGTGTGTCCCTGTGCTACGGTCAAGTTGTAGGTGCGACCCTGTTCTTTTATTAAGCTTATCGATGCCACACGAATGATCCCGCCTTGTCGATCAGTTAATTGATCACCCTGGGTTAATTCAATCGCGGCAACAAATCCTCGACCCTTCACATAAAACGGATGGCTGGGCGTGACCAACAGCGCTTCTTTTTTAACCACACGCTCTTTGCCCATCTCTGCTGGCTTACCCCCTTGCAGCAAGGTAAGCTTGTAGATCGGCTGATCATCACGAGTGTGGGTTTTGGTAATAGGCGAAGCAAATACACTGCCACTATTATCTTCGTGTTTACTCCAAACAATATCGCCCACTTTTAATGTCTCAATCGCTTTGTAACCCGTGGGTGTTGCCACTAATGTGCCGGGGGCAAAACAACATGGCTCTTTCGCGCGCGGTACAGAAGTTGTCTCACGTTGAACAACACGAACCTCATCGGTCACTTTTGAAATAGGCGTCGTTGTCTGTTTGTCCGCAGTAGGTACATGACTATTTTTATCCGATGTGGAAACATGCGCTATCGTTGAGACAGCCGCCGCTTTTTTTGTCGCTAATATCTCTTTGCTTTTGATAACGGTCTGTTGCCCTGTCGTGCGATTAACACTCACAATCTCTGTAATTTTTGGATTATTTTTTAACGTGGCGAGCGCACGTGTATCGGTAGAATCAATACTGACCCGACCCGAAATAATTTTCAGATAACCCTCACCCGTCCGCGAAGAAACTGCCCGCAGTTTAGTGGGAGCCACATGGGGAGTCGTTGAAGAAAACACCGGTAGTTGTGCTGCTGCCTGCTTATTCTTATTAGACGTATTCGCTTGGCTAGGTATAGTGCTACCGAGTTGGTTTGGCTTATCCGATGGTTGAACATGCACCGCCACAGCCTTATCTTTCTGCAAAAACACATCCGAATTAGCAGCTAAGGGCTGCGCACTGCTGCGATCAAATAATACAGTTTCTTCGTAAGTACGGGGGTCAACCGCAATTAACTGCGTGACAGCAGGATTATCTTTAAGTTTGTTGTACTCTGTTTTTGCAAAAATACTGCCAGAATAATCTGCGGCCAATACTTTATTGATCACATCAGGGCTTAGCAATGCCCTCACACGACCTGCCGAGCTCTTTGCCAATGCCGCCGAAATATCATCCCAAGCCGCATTGGCTCCAGCCACTTCTTGTTTGTACACAGGATCATTTGCCGCACGATCATAAGCTGGATCACTCAGCCCCTGTTTCTTCAGCTCCAGATTTTTCTTATAAGCATTTTTTACAGCCGACTGATAAGAGGGCGTACCGGGTCTTAAATTTTCCGTTTGAATTTGCTTTATTAATGGCTCGTAGGGCGGCGCCACATCTAAATTACTAGGCATCCTGATACCACTTTGGTCAATCTTCATTTCTAAAGAAACGCCATCGTGATTTACCGCATACTGCCGGGCCACATTTTCGCCGCTCACAACGATTTTTTTACCCGCTGCATCCAGCACAGGCGCGCCATGCTTATCAGTCATATCTCGAAATGCTTCCGACCAAAACACAGTTCCATCAGATGGAATACCTGCGACTACTTTGCTGTAATTTGTATAAAGAATATTGCCATCCATCCCCAATATCTGCGTAACTTCCGGATTATTTTTTAACGCAACAATCGCGCTCTGATCATGACGATCAATTTGCACGTTACCTGTTGTTTCAGTTAACGAATCCTCAAATGATTCACCATACTGGCTACGCAACATCACTTTGACAGGCGGGACCTCTGGTTTCTCGTAGGGTGTTTCTTCAAAAGCGCGTTTTCCTCGTGCAGGTAATTTCGCAGCAAGAGGCGCGGTATGTACAGCACAGTTTCCCTCGTTATGCACCCAAGTCTCAAACTTACCGGCAAAAAATGTGTGTCCCTGTGCTACGGTCAAGTTGTAGGTGCGACCCTGTTCTTTTATTAAGCTTATCGATTCCACACGAATGACCCCACCCTGTCGATCAGTTAATTGATCACCCTGGGTTAATTCAATCGCAGCAACAAACCCCCGACCCTTCACATAAAACGGATGGCTGGGCGTGACCAACAGCGCTTCTTTTTTAACCACGCTTGTTTTGCCCATCTCTGCTGGCTTACCCCCTTGCAGCAAGGTGAGCTTATAGATCGGTTGATCATCACGGGTATGGGTTTTGGTGATAGGCGATGCAAACACACTGCCACTATTATCTTCGTGTTTGCTCCAAACAATATCGCCCACTTTTAATGTCTCAATCGCTTTGTAACCTGTGGGTGTTGCCACTAATGTGCCGGGGGCAAAACAACATGGCTCTTTCGCGTGCGATACAGAGCTTGTCTCACTTTGAACGACACGACCCTCATCTGCCGCAACCTCGTTCTTAAGGTGATTACCCTGCTTTAAAATAACTTCACTATCCGGCTTACCACCGCCGTTACTACTATTACTATGCTGTAACGACGGTACTATAACTTTGGGGGAGGGGAACCTCCATTGCCCAAAATATCGGGTGTAATAAATGGAGCATACGCTTCTGGACTACGCTCAATGGTCGTAGCAATTTGATCTCTCAATGCCTGTATTTGTTCACTTGTCACATCATTATCACTACTTAAACCATTACGTAGCACAATCAATGCACGATATAAACAATCTCCATCCGCTCTAATAGGTACATCGAGCCCATTTACTACGGCGATGTAATGTGGAGACTGATGTCCGTCAGGGTCAATCACCATTACCCTTTTTAAGGTTAACGGCGCTCCCGTATTTGGATTAGCATCCGAAGTAGAGGAAGGCATAAAGGTGGTGTGTGCGGCAGGCGTGTTACCCGCCACATCTTCAATCTTCACAGTCTGTCCGAGTGAATCCGCAGCCACCTTCATGACTACATCGCTTGCATTGTTATTCCAAGCCCCTTGTTGGCGAATCTGGTCAGCTGTTGCACGTGCTATCGCCTTATTCGTTGCCGCGGGCGACGAAGAAACTTCAGGTGATGATGAAGCGGTGGTAACCGGTGCTTGCGCATCCGAGACTGTTGCCTCAACTCCAACTCTATTAGTTTTACTAAATATTTTTTGCAAGAAGGATGGTTTTTTTACTACCGGTAAAACGCCATCACTCGCAGGCCCCACTTTATTATTGAACATTCCTCCTTCTTCTTGAGGAGCTACGGCAGCGGCCTTAGGTTGTGGTAATTCCTCTGGATTGCCACCACTGCTACCCGGCAGCGCTGATGTTTTTGCTGGTGACTTCGATGGAGGCACCGCCGTCGTTCCTTTTGGCGTTACTGCACTACTTGCCTCCGGAATTAAACTAAAGTGGCTTAACGTACCATCGTCGTTATGCTGTACTGCGCCCGTAAATGTTTTGCCTGATGCATCGGTAAATGTCCAACCGTTATAAGCCGGTGTCCGTGCTGCGTTAATAATCGCTTGGGCTACATCTTTTTGCGCTGCACGTTTTTCTACCTGCGCTTTTGCCGAAGCAACTGCATTTTGTAATTTCTGCAGTTTTGCTTGCGCAACGGGATCACCATCCAATACCACTATATGTGAGTTCACTAAAGCATCGTCCGCTTTCTGCAACGCTTTTTTCGCTGCGTCATATTTTTTGACTGTCGCTACTGCTCCGCTAATCGCACGATCTTGAGCATTCATTCCTCTCTGGTTAGAGAAAATGCTATCAGGTAGGTTTCTCTGATCGGTCAACAGATGTTGTAAGCCTCCAGCCGCCTCATTTGGCAAATTAGCTAAGTTTTTCAGATATTCTGATTTTTTATTAAAGATACTAGCAGCTGTGTCTTTAATACTTTGACCAACCGATTTTTGTATTTTGAACGCCCCATTTTTCTGTACAACGACCTCAACTGTTCTGCCTGTTGCAGGATCTGTTGCTGTGAATTTTTCACCCGGTTTCACTGAACGTTCAGGTAAATGATTGGGGTTTGTATCATGTAGCTCAGCGCTCAAGTTAATTTCCCCACCATCCGCTGTTGTAACAGACAGCCTTACGGTCGTTGGATGACCGCTCTTATCTGCACCCATCTGCATTACGGTAGGTTTAGACATAGCAATCGCATGATTAGCCTCTTGTATCGCTTGCTTAAGCGCTGCTGTTTTAATCGTCACCTCATAATCGCTTTGTGCTTTATCCAAATCCTCTTTAGCACTTGCCACTTTCGCATTCTTCGTCTGGATCAGAGAATCCTCAGTGACACCAAATACATGCTGTATTTGTCCCTCAGTCATCGTCATTTTTTGACCTGGCACAAAACCCATTGCATCCAGCTTCGCTTTTAATTCTCCGCTTGGCTTATAGCTTTCAGGCAAGGTCACGTCGTACAGTTTGTTACCACCCTCATCACTTGCATGTTTGGTACCCAGACTCAATGCATCTGGATCCAGTACAGTCTTAGTTCCATCGACTGCTACATCGTTGCCAGTGCCAGTTTTAGCCAAGGTCATGGTACCAATCGCTTTACCACTTTCCGTATCAATCTGCTTAATCACTAAGCCATGAGCTTCGTCAGGCGATAAGGTGCCATCGGTTAATTTAGATTGCGCAACAACCTCGCCATTTGCATTTTTGATTTCATAGCGCACCGGCTTGCCCGTATCGGTATTGATCTCAGGCAACTTCACAATCACATGATGGCCTGCATCTTCCGTTGACTGTACTTCTGTAGGTCTATTCACCGTAGGCGTAGTAGGTGCCGCACCCACCTCATCACCTTTATGATCAAGGACAGCACCAGCAGTTGTCTCTGTAACTTGATGCGAAACCTCAGAAATTTTCGTATCACCTTTCATCACATCAAGCTTGCTATATTTCCCGCCTTCCGCAAAATCACTTGCTGTCACTTGTTCAGTAATAGGCGCATGTGTATTGCCACTCGCACTCGGCTCAACCTCAACAGTATAAAGTTTCTGTCCCTTTTCATTCCTAGCATGAACCATAACCGACTCAGGTGCTGGACGTGAATCTTCTCCTGCTGTCTTCACCGTAATTGTTTTGCCACCATCAGTCGTCGAAAATTCAATGTCCACTTTGTGACCACTACTATCCACTTGCGTAATATTCAGGGGCTTCTTAATAAGATCTGTAGGCGACATCTTTACTAAATCGTCTTTAGTAAATGGTTTTGTCACACCATCGCTATCTGTCACAGTATAGGTAACCTGTTTGCCATAGCTATCTGTAGTGGGTAACTCAACTTTCTTAGCATTGACTTTGTACTCTGTGGCTAAAGTCGATTTCACTGCACCACCCTTGACAGTCGTATTTAATTTCAAGGCCCCATTTTCTAATCTTGCGGGATCAAGCACGCCATTAACAATTGGATCAACATAGTGAGCCTCGCCCACTTTCACGCCATTTTGAAATATGGGTACTGGCTCACTCACTAGCTTTTGAATCTCTTGGATAGTCATCTCACTAGTGGCAATAGGATGCGAATGCTCACCGTTGTCTACTGTGCCCACTTTATAGAGCAGCTGGCCATCAGCCGTTGTTTTTGGCACATCAGCACCTGCCACCGTGGCATTGTCCTTATCCATCTTCACTTTTGCTTGCATATTGCCTTGCCCATCTTCAGCAAAACGGACCTTGGCAATCGTGACCGATGTGCCACTATTATCGACTACATTCGCAGTCAGTTTAAGACTCGTAATTTCCTGCGGCGTTAATTTTTGAAGCTGCTCGGTGTTTATCTCATTACCCTTACTATCTTTATAGGTAATGGAACGTCCCTCACTGTCCTTAGCAGGTAAATCAGTCACGCTATGTACCACAGGCGTGCCATCAACCAAACTAGATTCGGTAGCCGGTTTCACACTATGCGTGGTGTCACCTGTGCCTTTTGTTGGGGACACCAATGTGTGCGTTGCCTGACCCAAAACCGTATTTGGATCATTTACACGCGTAATCGGTGCATTTTTTAGTGCTGCT
>JADYYQ010000108.1 GCA_020853585.1 Ottowia sp. | reverse complement strand
GTTCCAATACAAGTTTGACCGCCTCGCCGCGATACTCTTTTGTGTAGCTTTCTTGCTTGCTCATCCTTGCTCCAATTTTAGGTAATATACCAAGTTGGAGTGTCCGAATTTGTCAGGCTACCTCATGGCGAAGGATATTAAAGATCGTTTTGGCCCCTTGTATAAAACAGAAGCTGTGGTTGATTCCGTCTCCTCCGGCACCCCAGATAATGTCAAAGCAGTTGGCGACAGATCATCTACTTTTTTAGGCAGCGGAACAAAAGGAAATAGACAAGAGGGCTCGAGTAACGTTGATGTGTTCTACGGCAGCGTGGGCACAAATCATATGACCGGACTTGATCATGGCGATATCTATCTCATTGATCGTATCGCGGATGCAACCTATATTTATGAAAACGTCACTCACCGCGGTAATGATATTGTCTTATTTGAGAAAGATATTAAAAAAGAAGATTTGACATTCCAGCGGCTCGATAAGCAAACGCTTACGGTAACCATTAAAAATTCAAATGGATGGAATGATAAAACAGTGACATTGCGTGCGCAGGGTAACGCTGAGTTAAATCAATCTTGGTCGGGTATTGAAGAACTGAGGTTTGCCAATGGACAGACATCGCTCTCTTGGCAAGAGATTGATGCCATACTGGCTATGCCGCAAAAATCTGAAGATGACGAGATATTGGACATACTTGCTTCTGATACAGAGGCGACAACAATAACGCAACAAGCAGAACAGCTCACTCACGTTTTAGCGCAACAAAATACGAGTGTGCTTTCTTCTTCATCAGCTTACATACCGACGCAGGCTAATGTCTCCACTTATACGCTAACTACGCCTGCCGCAATGTCGTAGTCATATTGTCAATACATAACAGTTCGCCCTACAGATTTAATTGATGTAATAAAGTCATTGCATGATTGATCTGTAGGCGAGCGGGTTTTCCTCTGGCAAACGCTGCCCATTTTTAATCATTTCTCTCCTTAGGAGAACCTAAATGGGTACGCGCTTGTTTAAGCAACGCGATCATATCTTTAGCCTGAGTAATAGCAGATAAATAGCGCTGATCAGATAACACCCGCCGCCAAGCACGTGCGCCCGCGCAACCATGATACAAACCCAGCATATGACGGATCATGCTATTAGGTGATGTACCCAGCGCAAGTTGCTCACACATATAAGCGCAAAACTGTTCCTCCACTTCCTCTCGTGTAATACATGCAGCGCGCACATCGCGAATCACATTGTCTGCTTGCGCTAAAAAATATGGCTGATGATAAGCATGCCGTCCCACCATCACGCCATCAAGTTGCTGCCAATGCGACAAGATATCGTCAAACGCCGTCACACCACCATTGACGACAATACTTAACTGCGGAAAATCACGTTTCAAACGATAAGCGTAGTCATATTTGAGCGGCGGTATCTCGCGATTTTCTTTGGGATTTAACCCAAGCAACACAGCATTGCGCGCATGAACAATAAATACTCCACAACCCGCTTGCGCTACGGTACCGACAAAATCCCGAACAAAACTGTACTCCTCGCCTTGATCAAGGCCAATACGATGCTTAACCGTCACCGGTAAACTTATTGCATCACACATTGCACGAACACTATCCGCCACAAGTAATGGCTCCGCCATTAAACAAGCCCCAAAAGCACCGCGTTGCACGCGTGGAGAGGGACATCCACAATTAAGGTTAATTTCATCGTAGCCCCATTGCGCCCCTAATTTCGCCGCACGCGCTAAAGCACTCGGCTCACTGCCTCCCAACTGCAAAGCAACAGGATGTTCACTTGCATGAAAATCAAGATGGCGTGCCACATCCCCATACAGCAAGGCTCCCGTGGTTACCATCTCCGTATAAAGCAACACCTCTTGACTAAGTAAACGGTGAAAATAACGACAATGCCGATCAGTCCAATCCATCATGGGCGCAACGCAAAGTCTATGAAGCGCGGTAGTTTTTTTCATGCAAAATTAATAATTATTAGATTAGTTGCGGTCATTATAAAAGCAAGCCTCCAAGATACCGCATATCCCAAAATCAATTAAGCCATCTGCCGCCCCGCTTATACAAGGGACTCGCTTTGATGATTGTTTATCGCATATCGATACTTATAACTATTTTCAAATTAACGATAGATTTAAAAACAATGGAAATTTAAGATGCGCAACCTTATCAAAATAATCTGACACACCCTCTTTATAGCGTTATCTATAAAACATGACATGCGAATAAGAAAACATACGTGTGTTTGTAGAAACCTATTTACCGTATTTTTACCTGCTGGATTTTTATTAATGTTGATTTGAGTGCCAAAAATATAACGCGGATAAGCAAGTGCCTGCTGTGCTTGTTAACACAAGCCCCAGCGGACAACCCTGTCGCGCTGGCTAACTAACAGTCTAAAAAGTAGCTAATGTCGACATACCGCTCATGGCAAGGTCAATACGATCAGTAGGTTATTTTCATAATACAGCGGAGGCAAGCTTGGTATCTATGACACAGCGAGCAAAAATTGATGAAAGCATGGCTTCGATACGTAGATAGTAAACATTCTTCCCGGCACAGATACACCCCTCGCTTTTCAGCTGGCCCCGATTTAAGATTTATTCATATCTTATTTTAATATTTTTAGAATTTAGAAATCAGCCGATACCTTTTGCGCACCTCATCCCACTAAACTCATGCTCAACACATGTAAAAGACACCCTTATCGCTATGGCTTACTGATAGGGCTATTCGTCAGTACGCTTGTGTACGGGCAGCAATCCTATCCAGAAGTCCCCCCCTATGAGGAGAGAGGATATGACTACTCCTTCACTTTCAAATATGGGCAAAGCTTTACACGTGATCCTTGGGTCTGGGCCTATACCCCTGAATTTGCCGAGCGCTTTCATATGTCCAAACAATGGGTGGAGCCCGAGTTAAAAGGCCTCTTAGCAGTCGCCTTTCGTATCAATAGAGTAGGCAATGACCTATGCGGCTTGGGTGGGCGCGCTGATAACTGCTGGCCACATTTGAAATGTCAGATGGACATCTACTACGACAACAGCATCAAACTCCCCTGGAATCGCCCCGATATTTCGGAAGATTTTTTTATGAATGGGATTTCATCAACAGAGTTTGTTGATGTGCGATTACAAAACAAACTATGGAAAGAAAAATATCTCGATGGAGATGGCACCGGTGTGGGTTTTAGTATTTCTATCAATGATAAAAAAATAAAACCTTTTTCAAAAGTAACGTACTACAAGCACCAACTTTTTCCTGGTGTGGGGTTAATTGGTGTGCAAGGTGCCAGTGTCTGTCCCTATGAGGTTGGACCTGCAACAGGAACAATTATGGAATCTTTGATTGTTAGCAAAGAAGCAAAAGAAAGATTTACGAAGTCCTACAAACACCGAGTTTATTTTCCTGAATCCTTTATTCGACGTGCACATGAAGTCTATGCGCGGGATGATCAACAAAATAAAGCCATCAAACAACATTTGCTTCAAGATTTTCTGAATAAGCAAAAAAATTAAAGTACCACCTACCCAAGAGACATTCCCCATAGATCAATAAAAAAACGCCCTATGACCTCAACCCCTCCCCCTAAAAGAAAACCATCATGCTAAATATATTGAAGGCAAATGCTTATGTGCGCACCTTATCGATAGGCCTGCTACTCGTCAGCACACTCGCATATGGACAGCCGACGTATCCAGAAGTCCCCCCCTATGAAGAAAGAGGCTATGACTACTCCTTCACCTTCAAATATGGGCAAAGCTTTACCCGTGATCCGTGGGTCTGGGCCTATACCACTGAATTTGCCGAGCGCTTTCATATGCCCAAACAATGGGTAGAGCCCGAGTTAAAAGGCCTCTTAGCAGTCGCCTTTCGTATGAATAGAGTCGGCAACGACCTATGTGGCTTGGGTGGGCGCGCTGATAACTGCTGGCCCCACCTCGAGTGCCAGATGGATATTTATTACGACAACAGCATCAAACTCCCCTGGAATCGCCCCGATATTTCGGAAGATTTTTTTATGAATGGGATTTCATCAACAGAGTTTGTCGATGAGCAGTTGCAAAACAAACTATGGAAAGAGAAATATCACCACAAAGGTGGTACTGGTGTGGGTTTTAGTATTTCGATTAATGAGAAAAAAATAAAACCTTTTTCAAAGGTGATGTACTACAAGCACCTGTTGTTTCCGGGTGTGGGTTTAATTGGTGTGCAAGGAGCCAGTGTCTGTCCCTATGAGATTGGACCTGCAACAGGCATTGTGATTGAATCATTTTTAGGGAGCCCTGCCGCCAAAGAAGCTTTTGATAAAGCCTACAAACATCAAGTCCAACTTCCCGAATCATTTATTCGTCGTGCACATGAAGTCTATGCGCGAGATGACCAACAAAATAAAGCCATCAAACAGCGTTTGCTTCAAGACTTTATGAAACAAAAAAAATAAAAATATTGCCGTCAAAGAGACATCGCCCATAGATCAATAAAAGAAGAGGTACACAATATGACAACAACTCTGAACGAGATCGACAAAAAACTGGTACAAACCAGCGCCGCCTTTGCGGATGTCGCTTATGCTAAACCCGATAAGAACTATATTTTACCACCGGGTAATTGGATACCACTTGATTTCGTAAACGCAACTACGGGTATTCGCAGCGTTGATGGCCTAGATAACGCTGCAACTGGCTACCAAGCTCGCGCCTGGGCGAATACCGAGACTCGCCAGATTTACTTTGCCAATGCCGGCACCAACGATATGAAAGAGGTCAAGGACTGGTCCACAGTGCTCACGGGCTCAAGCTCATCGCAGTTTGCTGATGCGATTGATGCCGGGATCAAGGTAAAGGCTGCAGTTACCACCGCGAATAGCGAATATCGTGGTTACACCGTCATTACCACAGGCCACTCTTGGGGCGAAGTACTCGCGCAAATACAAAGTTATGTCTTTGGGTGGAAAGGGGTTGGGTTTGATGGTCCAGGCGCCTGGGTAATTATTTCCGCAGCCGGTTTTTTACAAATGGTTGCAGAGCGCAATATTATTCCCGCAGGCAAAAGTACCTTTATCTCTTGCAATGTAGCAGGCGTCGGCCCCTTCGCGGGATCTCTGGTTGGCAACCGTGGCGAAGATATTCCTGGCACGCGCAGTTGTATGATCGAGCCCAGTAACTATATTGGGGTAGGGATTGGACATGCGATCGCCACATTTGTGGCCACCACCCCCTATACCGTCTTGCTAGGCTATGTCGCAGGTAAACTTATTAGCGGGGTATATCAACATGATATGGGCAGCTTACGCACTGCTGTAGAGCAAGAAAAATTTTCTGTCACCAACGATCACCCCGTCCCACAACCCTATCACTACCAAGATGAGCAAGGCAATACGCTGAGCACACTGCAAGATAATCAAGGGAAAGTCCGCCTCGGCTCAGACGGGCAAGCCCTGCTTGAGATGAACCTCAAAGACGATCAAGGCAAAACTTACGTTACCCAATTTACGACCGGCGGTATGCTCCAAGCTTATACCACTAGCACCTTTTTACATGGGCATACCCATCAGGTCGAAACACTCACCCGTGCTAGCGACCAAACTTTAGTATCACGTACCGCGCAGTTTGATGCTCAAGGCCGTATACAAAAACTCTTCACCGACACCATCGATAGCCAGGGCGTCAAGCAAGCTAAGAGTCATATTATCTTCGACAACAATCGCAGTGCAGCACCGCTTGGGGTCAGTGTGGGTCTGCATCAATTTTATGTCGATGCAGTGCACACTAACTGGGAAGCGATTTCTAAGTCTACGGGTATTACCATCAATGCACTTCTAACAGCCAATACCCAAGCCACCCTTGTATCAAAATTACCTGTAGGCAGTGTGATTAATTTGCCCATCGTCGATAACATTCGCTCCCCGGAGATCCATATCACACCTCACCCCGAAACGCGGACTAAAGACAAGCTCGAAGGTGAAGATACCAGCGACATCAATGCCGGCTATGCATATAAAACACTGACTGCCTCGGTAGTATTTAAAAAACATCAGCTGAATAGCCCTCTCTTTACTTATAGCCAACAAGCCAGTTTAACAACCGGACATGTACGAGCCGGCGCCACACAAAACGACGCAAATCCACGACCTGCATCATGGTTCTCCACGCATCACTACAAACACAATCCCCTGCTAGCAGCAAGCGTGCTGGGCAGCTTTGCTGCGGGAGGTACACAGCAAGTTTTTATTGATCCTATCGTGCTTGATTTAGGTAAAAAAGGAATTGCACTCAGCGACTACCAGGCCGATGGTGTGCTGTTTGATATCGACCATAGCGGACAGCAAAGTCGTACGGGCTGGCTATCTAAAGAAGATGGTTTATTGGTACATGATGTTAATGGTGATGGCATCATCAATGATATGAGTGAAGTATTTTCTGAATACAGTGGTGGCAAGCTAGGTAGCAATGGCGCACCGGGAACCCAACCCTTTAAGAGTGGTTTTGATGCACTGCGTAGTTTAGATAGCAACCGCGATAATCTATTCGATGCAAAAGATGCGGCTTGGGGAAAAGTGAGAGTATGGATTGATGCCAATCACGATAGCAAAAGTTGGATTGATAGTAACCAAAATCAACGACTTGATGCAGGAGAATCAAGTGAGCTTAAAACCTTAAGCGAACTCGGAATTACACAGATTGATTTGCTACCTGCAACGGCCACGCCAGGGACAACGCAAGATGGCAATCGTGTTTTGTATCGAGGGCGATTTACGATGCACGGCGAAATACGTGAGCATTGGGCGTCCATTTTGTAGCGGATCCGGGTCACCATCAATGGGCTGCGCAAGGCAATGATCAGGTATTGACCTCGCAATTAAATAATCCCTTAGATCAGCGAACAGCAAGCAGCACAAAAACTTATATCAGCACCCATACACAAGGTGAAACACTTAACGCGCAGACATTAGGCGTTATCCATCTCTATGGCAGCACAGGTAATGACACCTTGATTGCTGCCGCATCAGGCAGTTGGATGGTAGGCGGCGGAGGCAGCAATCATTATCGTGGCGGCGCGGGTGATGATGTTTTTGTGATCAGCAGTCAAGACCAGCAAGCCAATATAGATGGTGCGGGCGGTACCAATACCGCTATTTTCTTAGATGACAAACCCATAACATTGAATATGGCCCAGGCCAATATCCATATTGCACACGGCGGCAAAGGTAATGCGACGATTATCAGTGGGGGGCGTACAGGTGTGTATATCAAAGGAGGTGAAGGCTATAACACTTTGATCGGCGGCGCGGGCACCGATGTGATTGTCGGTGGCACAGGCTACAACCTGATCATCGGAGGAACAGGTAAATCAGTGATGTATGGTGGCGCAAATGGCAATACCATTTATGGGGCTGCGGATGAAAGCATTATTCATCTGGGAGGCGGCACAAGTCAGGTGGTTGCGGGTGATCGCAATGATGTGATTAAAGTTGGTACAGGGACAGCGACCGTAGATGGGGGCGGTGGCATCAATATTCTTGAGCTTCAAGGCAGTTATGCCGATTATCAGATTGACAAAATCAATAACGCACAAGGAGCCCAGTTCCGTATCACCGATAAAATGCGCGAGCGTAATGGCACGGTCACATTTAAAAATATCCAAAAATTAAATTTTTCGGATATCTCCGCGATTGATTTAACCTCACCCAATGCCATGCCGGTCACCGATATGTTGCGTGTGAATGCAACCGGCCACGCATTTAATCGGCAACAAGCACAGTTGATAAGTGCGGCACAACTGCTTGCGAATGATCATATTTTAAATAGCCAAGGAAAATTACGCATTAGCGCGCTAAGCGATGTAGTGGGCGGCGTGGCAACATTAACATCTTCGGGTGATATTTTATTTACACCCCATGCACAGTTCAACGGCATGATGCGCTTTAAATACAGTGTGACCGATGCCGCTGGCAATGCTGCGATAACAGTACAAAATTTAGCCAGTGGTCAAACCGCACCCATGCGTGCACAAGTAATCTTACTCACACCCGAACTCCCCAATGATCCTCTCGTAGCACAACAGTGGTATCTCAATGACACACATATTTTGCCAGTATGGAAAGAAGGCTATAGCGGCAAAGGTATTCGCATTGGCCAATTTGAACCAGGCGGGGAATTTGCTGTAGGTAGCGAAGTACTGGACTATCAGCATCCTGATTTAGCGGCCAATATTGACGAGGCATGGTTACGTACGCACCAAACAGCAGGGACTTTACCGACACGTTTTTCTAATCACGCCACGATGGTGGCCGGGATCATGGTGGCAGCCAATAATGATAGCGGCGCGGTAGGCGTAGCCTATAACGCCAAAATTGCAGGCTACTACCTGGCAAACAATGGAAGCGATGCGAGTAGCTTAAGTCATATTAGTCAATATGATATTGCGAATCATAGTTGGGGATTTGCACAAGATTTTGCGGTTACTAATCTTCCTGAGGGCAGCGTCAATACCCATAGCGCGATGCTTGCAACAACACAATATGCAGCAGGTAATGGGCGCAGTGGCTTAGGGACGGTGATGGTGACCGCGGGAGGTAACAAGCGTGCTCAAGGTGGAAGTGCGCAAGGATCGATGATGAATAACAGCCGCTTTACGATTCAAGTAGGCGCAAGTCATACCCCCGGTGATTTATCTACCTTACGCTCAAGTAGTGCACCGTTTTCTAATCCAGGGGCAAGTTTACTGATCTCTGCCCCCGGCAATCACGTGACAACCACCAGCCAGATCGTCAAAACCGATCAAGGTTCAATTTTTGGTAATCAACATAGCGTGATTGATGGCACCAGCTTTGCAACCCCCATTGTCTCTAGCATCATCGCTTTAATATTAGAGGCCAATCCTCAACTTGGCTATCGTGATGTGCAAGCTATTTTGGCAGCCTGCGCACGCAAGATCAGCGATACACAAACGCAGTGGAATGACAATGGCGCAAAAAATTGGAATGGCGGTGGGATGCACGCAAGCCATGACTATGGTTTTGGTCATATCGACGCCTATGCAGCCCTACGTCTTGCACAAACATGGACAGGCAAAAGCACCGCAGAAAATGAGTTTTTCTATCACGCTCAAAGTGGTCCGTTAAATCACAGTGTCAGCGCAACACAGGCTTTTTCCACCTCCTTGCGACTACAAAACGGTGTGCAAGTGGAACATATGGAAGTCGACCTCGACCTAAGCTATGCCGATTTTAAAGATGTCATTGTCAAACTTATTTCACCTAAAGGCACGCAAAGTATTTTGCTTAATCGCCCCGGACAAATTCCCTCGGAACCAGCGATCGGCGAAAAAAACGATGTCGCTCATATTAATGCGGGTACGCTACGTTATACGTTTATGAGTACCCATCATTGGGGAGAGCGCTCAGAAGGAGAATGGACATTACAAGTTAGTGATGCCACCAACGGCACGCCGTTAACACTTAATAGCTGGCGCATACGCGCTTACGGAAATAAATTAAGCCCTGACGATACTTACATCTATACCGACGAATACAAAACGCTGGTTGCAGCACAACCCCATCGCGCCGTCCTAAATGATGCAAATAATGGCATAGCAGGTGGACGCAACACACTCAATGCTGCCGCAGTACGAGGCGATACCACTATCAATTTAAATACCGGCGCAGCAAATTTGGGTGGCACCGCACTGTCGATCGTACAGCCGCATACCATCCATAACTTGATAAGCGGCGAAGGCAATGACACATTGATCGCAGGCCCCGATAACGCCGTTCTAGATGGTGGACATGGCTATAACACGCTCACCGGCGGTGCAGGAAAAGATATTTTTGTCGTGCGCTATCGACAGCAGGGATGTGACACCCTCACCAACTTTAATGCACCCTACGGTGAAGTAATTCATCTAGTTGGCTTTAGCGGCAAAAAATATACTGATCTCACGATTCAACAAGAAGGTAAAGATACCCGTGTGCATTGCGGGACCCAACAAAGTATTGTGCTTAAAAATACCGTAGCGGCAAACTTAAATGCACAACAATTTATTTTTCAAGATCACTTAACTTTACCCGAGGCTTACCTCAATAGTGCAAGTAAGGTATCTACACTACCCAGCGGGCAAGGAGTTATCAATCTTAATGGAGGTGGAACAGGTATTAGCTTAACGACTGAAAATGGTCAAATGGTATTTAAACTAACCGGTACGATCTATCAGCGTGACAATAATTTCGCCACAAATTATTTTGTTATCAAAGCGCAAACTGCAGGCACAAAAAACTACAGCAATGTATTGCGTGGCTATAAGCCTGGTATAGATAAGATTGACCTCACCCAATTAGGTATCACGCACTTTAATGAGCTTAAACTCGAACAAACTAATCGTGCCACCGTTAACGGTATCGCAACAATTCGTGGTACGCAAATTAAAAGTTTAATTGCACGCAATAATATGTATGGCGTCGATCTTAGTTATTTAGATAGCATTGACCCCGCACAATTAAGTGAACGAGATTTTATCTTTGCGCAAGCCACACCCGAACAAGCGGGCGCAATTCCCTCTCCCATCGCAACAATTAGCCAGCCCCCGGCCGGCACAATAACGCCCCCACAAAAAGTCAATACACCCACATTATTTCCAGAAGAAAAACCCTCCGTCATTACGCCTTCTTCACCGCCCAATATCCCCCCTCCTCCGGGTGGTATACGCCCAAGATTGCTACTACAAGGAGACGATAACGATAACAACCTTAAAGCTACTCGCTTAAGCGGTGATACAACGCTAAAAGGCCTAGGTGGAAATGATCGCTTACAGGGGGGCTCAGGTAACGATCTTTTAGATGGGCGCGCGGGCGATGACCAGATGAATGGTTATTTAGGCAGCGACACCTACTTATTTTATCGCGGCGCAGGTAAAGACACTATCTATGAATACACTAATCCTGTAGGTGACACCGATGTGCTCGCTATTATTGACCCAAGTATTTCCGCTGAACAACTCTGGTTTAAAAAAGAAAATACCCATCTTGTGATGCAACTTATCGGTACGCAAGACCGCATGATGATAGAAAGCTGGATCTACTGGGACCAACCATTGAAGAATTTAAACTCGCCAATGGAAAAACTTTACTAGCAAGCAAAGTTAATGCCTTAGTAGATGCGATGGCCAGCTTAGCACCGCCCACCGCGGGAGAAAGCATATTATCTGATCATCATCTGAGTGCACTTAAACCCGTATTTGCCGCAAGTTGGGGATAATCATTGAGCATAAGATAAAGCTCGCTTTTTTCTAAAATCGATGATCAGTTATTGGATCGCGAAGATAACCTTAGTTCTATACATGGGCGAGCCAAGGTTAAGCTAATGAAACAAAATACTTTTTTATTTAAATTGATTGACAAGGTCCTTAACGACTTCATCTGCAACAGATGCAATATTTTCAGCGCTTAGCTGGTGAATATGTATAACGTTGAGGGTTTTCAAGAGACCTTGTTCCATTACCATATGAGCAAGAACAAATTTAATGTTTTCATTTAATTTTGTTTCTATCTCTTTATCCGACATCAGCGTTTCAAACAAAAGTAAGGTTTTTTTATTTGAAATGGACGCAATAGCGAAAGCCCAACCATCACTATTGATTTTGCTATCTTTATCTTGGCTAGCATATACAACCACCTTTGTTAGCAAGGGTTTCTTCATGACTTCTCTTAAATCTTCCTCTTTTAACCTTTTCTCAATCGCTGATGACAGTGTCTCTGTTACGGCTGCATCATCACAAAAAATGCCGTAAAGCAGCTTTACTTTAGCTTGATCTTCAGCCGCAAATATAGATAGCGAGAACAATATAAACAACATAAAAACAATACATTTTTTCATCAAAAATTCCTTTATAGAAATTGAAAGTGCTTCTATAAATACCGGCTCAAGCGTATTACTTGAAAAACAAATAATTTTTTATGTATTTTTTGGCAAAACTTAAACCTTCTGTAAGGTATACCTGAAGGTTATTTAATTTGCTTATGTTGCGGGGTCTAGATAGCTCTCAAGCCGCTGGATAAACTTATCGACAATCATATTTGCAAAATCAGCGATATATTGATCATTGAGTTCATCCATATGCACAACGTTCATCGTTTTCAAAAATCCCTGTTCATCAAGCATATGGATGAAGAGAGATTTAATTTCTTCTTTTAATTTTATATTTTTATCTGACAGAACTTTCCCAACTACAAAATAGCTTTTTTGATTAGACACATATGCAACTGCCAAAGACCACCCATTTTTATTTATTTTGTTATCCCCATCCTTTTTAGCGTAAACCAAAAGCTGGGCAACGGGTAAACCCGTAGCAGGGTCTTCGACAATACTCAGGTTAGCTGCTTTTAATCGAGCCGCAATAGCCTGCTCGAGTTTTTCTTGGGCATTTGAATCATCACAAGTAACGCTATACGCAACCTTTGCTGATGAATTGATGGGTCTTTGCTTATTAGGCTGCTGATCATCCGCAAACGTAGCCAATGAAAAAAATATCGCGAAAACAAACGCTATAACCCATCTCATATTAATCACCTATTATTTTAGAGTGCAGTGAGGATTAAATATCGGCGTTAAAAATACGCACATCTTTATTTTAAAATGCATTATACGACCGCCCCATTACCTTTCAGCTCTTTTAACCTGCTATACAAGCGCACGTAAATTGAAGCGATAAGAACGCGAGGGACTAAGATGAATGCTGATAAGTAAGCCCTAAAAAATAAAATATTTTATGCTTTTATAAGTGATAGAAAAATTGGGTAACGCATATATTTTTAAAAAACCGATTATCAATTATTGAATAACGGAGACGACTGTCCACTAACCTGATGGGCAAAACACCTGCTTTACGCCACACTGCCCTTACCCATCAATCTACAGTCAATGCGTATTCAATTTAAGAGATACCATGAAAATGGAAGAGAATTCGACGTGTAAGCTTTGTGGTGAAAACAAAAAACTAATCAAAGCGCATGTGATACCAAAGGCATTCTTCAACACCCTACTTGATAGTGACGACGATTTCTTAAAAGTGATTAGTTCGAAGAAAGGTATTCGCGAGAAAATAAGTCGCATGGGCATCTATGACAAGCATATCCTTTGTGACACATGCGAACAAAAATTTGGCCCCTTAGATGACTACGGATTCAAAGTTCTCATCCAACAATTCGATCAGTACTTCACCCCCATACTGAGTTCAGACAACGTACGTTCCCATCAATCAACTTCGGTAGATCGCCAGCGTCTGCTAGCTTTTTGGTCGCTGTACTCTGGCGCACTTCTGTATCCAGTCAACCGTATTATGGTCAGGTTAACTTAGGCAGCACATATGAAGCACTGGCACAACAAGCGATTTATGCCCCACAAAATAGTGTGTCACCCCATTTTGATGCAGCACTTATAAGACGAATTGCAAATGAAAAAGTATTTGATAAGGGAATGTTCCTACACCCAGCTAAGATGAAAAGATGGGGTGTAAATATTTATTCACTGAATCTCGGAAAAATAGTGGCTTATCTAAAAGTCGATGAGCAACCATTTCCCCCT
>JADYYQ010000107.1 GCA_020853585.1 Ottowia sp. | reverse complement strand
TTCCAATACAAGTTTGACCGCCTCGCCGCGATACTCTTTTGTGTAGCTTTCTTGCTTGCTCATCCTTGCTCCAATTTTAGGTAATATACCAAGTTGGAGTGTCCGAATTTGTCAGGCTACCTCAGTCTTTGCGGGTGCGCCCCTCTATTTTTTGCATAAAACCGTCAAAGTTGAATACGCAATGACATCAATGGAGATTTGATTAATCTATATCGCGTAGTGAAACATCATGTGAAGAATGCATCAGGCAATTTAAATGGCGTCTTCCCAGCGCAGAGATATTTTTAACTGGCTTGTGCTTATGGGATTATAGATTTCAGATATCTTAATCTTATTGAATTGCATGAGATAAGTGGGTATGACAACCGATTTGGTGCTGATCCCTGGCGCATTAGCAACCTCCGATTTTTGGCATCAACAAGAGCGATACCTTCAAGCTGGGATGCGTATTCATCATGCGCCTGTTTTCTCAAGCGACTCGATTACCGAAATGGCTTTAGAAATGGCTCGTCAGCTTCCTGAGAAATTTACGCTGATGGGTTTTTCATTAGGCGGCTATGTCGCGCTAGAACTCATGCGTTATATTCCGAGTCAAATAGAAAAACTAATTTTAATTAACTCCAGCGCAAGACTTATATCTCATCAAGGACAACGCGAGCGGAGTCGTTCTTTAGATTTAATCAGCAGGGGTAAGTTTGATTTTTTAATCAGTTTAATTTTCAAAAATTCAGTTCATCACCCACATCAATACCATGAGCTATTACCCATCTTAAAAAAATGGCACAAGAAGTGGGTGCTAAACGTTATACACAGCAGTTAACCGCCATACTGAATAAGCCAGACCACAGTGAACTGTTAACACTTATTCAATGCCCGACCCTATTGGTCGTCAGTAAAAACGATAAAGTAATGCCTCCAGAGCGTTCGGAGCATATGGCTGCGCATATCAAAAATTCAGAGTTGGTTTATGTGGAAAGCTGTGGTCATGTCGCACCACTCGAACGGCCGGATCTGGTCAATCAAACTTTATCTAATTGGCTTTAACGATGTCTTGTCATTAAGGAAGGGATAATGATGCAGCGCTGACCCTCACGAAGTTGTTTGCGTTAATTTAAATGATTTCAACGCGTTGTCTGAGTCGAGCCGTCTTCGAGAAAAAAATTAATTACCTTGCTCAGTTGTATCACCGTCCGAAAGATATGCCCTATTTTTTAATCGCCATATTGTTTCGTGGTGGTCAACACTACGTTATTTCTAATTTGTACCTTTGGGCGATACCCTATCGTGTTACCTAGCCAATGTGTTGCCCAAGTATGCTTGGCTATTAGTAGGCTTGCTGATTTATTCCAGATGTATCTTGGTGAGGTTGATATATCTCGCCGGCTTGATAATGTGTATTGATTTATGGCGGGGGTGTATTTGTCTACGGCGTTGATTAGTTTCTTGTCCGCATGGATCTCACAAGCAGGATATCCTTGTTTTTCTGCTTGCGTTCGGTATCTTTCTTGCGGGGATGGGGCAAGTGATTGCTATTTATAAAGTAGGCTTACCTAAGCCAGCGCTTGTGTGGTTAAGCTATCTGTCCAGCGCTTTTATTGTTCGTCATGATGGTGATCCCACACCTTGTTACACGGCGCAGATTAGGGATGTTGAGTTAAGCGCACCATGTTTTAAAATGATGTACTGTGTACACTTTCCTTCGCTATATCGCGTGGCTTTGGGTATGCCTTTTATAGTGAGTTCTCGGCGTTTGAATAAACGTGAGCACAGTAGTGAGCGTTAATTCTGTTGCTTTGTTCCTATTTTGACTGGAGCTTTTGCGTGAATAAATTTTATGCTTGTGCATCCGATGCATTACGTGACCTTGTTAAAGATGGTCAGACTTATGCGGTAGGCGGATTTGGCTTATGCGGTATTCCTGAAGCATTGATTGATGCTGTGCGTGATGCGGGTGTGAAGCAACTGACGGTGATTTCCAATAACGCAGGTGTGGATGGCTTTGGTTTGGGTAAATTATTAGACACCCGACAGATACGCAAAATGATTTCTTCCTATGTAGGTGAAAACAAAGAATTTGAGCGCCAATATCTATCAGGGGAGCTCGAGTTGGAATTTACTCCGCAAGGTACTTTGGCCGAAAAATTGCGTGCCGGTGGTTCGGGGATCCCTGCCTTTTTTACGCGCACAGGTGTTGGGACGTTGATTGCTAAAGATAAAGAAGAGCGCGTGTTTAATGGACAACGCTATTTGATGGAAAGATCCTTAACGGCTGACCTCGCATTGGTAAAGGCGTGGAAGAGTGATCGTGCGGGTAATTTGGTTTACCGACATACCGCACGTAATTTCAACCCAATGTGTGCCATGGCGGGTAAGGTGACGATTGCCGAAGTCGAAGTATTGGTTGAAAACGGTGAGCTTGACCCCGATCAAATCCATACGCCAGGCATTTTTGTTCAGCGTATTGTGCATAATCCGACCCCGGAAAAACGGATTGAACAGCGTACTGTGCGTACTTAATAGCTTGGAGATATCGATGGCCTGGACTCATGACGAAATGGCAGCGCGTGCAGCACAAGAGTTGCAAGATGGTTTTTATGTCAATTTGGGAATTGGCTTGCCAACACTGGTAGCCAACCATGTGCCCAAGGGTATTGATGTGTGGTTACAGTCTGAGAATGGTTTGCTGGGAATTGGCCCCTTTCCTACAGAGGATACCGTTGATGCAGACTTAATTAATGCGGGTAAGCAAACCATTACCACGTTGCCGGGCTCGTCTATTTTTTCGTCGGCTGATTCATTTGCGATGATTCGCGGGGGTCATATTCATCTTGCAATTTTAGGCGCGATGCAAGTAAGCGGCAAAGGTGATTTAGCTAATTGGATGATTCCCGGAAAAATGATCAAGGGGATGGGTGGCGCGATGGATCTTGTCGCTGGTGTTGCACGTGTGGTGGTGTTGATGGAACACACGGTGCGCAAAAAAGATGGTACAGAAGAGTGCAAGATTATTCCGGAATGTACTTTGCCTCTCACCGGTGTGGGTGTGGTCCATCGCATTATTACGGACCTTGGTGTAATCGATGTCAGCGTAGATGGACTGAAATTGGTGGCGTGTGCCCCCGGCGTAAGCACCGAAGAGATCGTTGCAAAAACAGCGGTGCCACTTGATATAAATGCCTGTATGGAACATGCAAATTGACGATACATCCATTGTGGACACTCTACGATACCATCGCATAAGGGTTTCCCAAAAAGCAACGTAAGCTGTGTGAAGGATTGCGAAGTTGTTTCACCGGTTGAATGAAGGAAAAAAAGCTCGATGCACTCCCACTCTTTTCATGAGCATCGCCATGGAGATGCAAGTATGACGCACTGTCGTACTCAGCGTAGCCAACGCGTATTGCTGTGGTCTCTGATATTAACTTTCCTCTTTTCTTTGGTTGAAGCCGGTGCAGGTTGGATGGCTAATTCACTCGCATTGATTTCTGATGCGGGGCATATGGCGACTGATTCTGCTGCGCTGGGTTTAGCGTGGCTGGCGCAGTTTATTGCGCGCCGTCCGCCCTCGACTAAACACTCTTTTGGTTTGGGTCGTATTGAAGCTTTAGTTGCTTTTGTGAATGCCCTGATTATGTTAGCGGTGGTGGCGTGGGTTGTGATTCAAGCAATCACGCGTTTACATACCCCACAAGTAGTGCATGGTGGGATTGTCATGGTGGTGGCATTGATTGGTTTGATGGTGAATGTAATTGTTGTGTGGGTATTGTCACGTGATCGAAGTAGCGTCAATAGTCGTGCTGCATTGCTGCATGTATGGAGTGATCTGCTGGGGTCGTTGGCTGCATTAGTTGCTGGCGTGGCCATTGAATATACCGCTTGGACGCCGATCGATCCTTTGCTGTCTTTGTTGGTTTCTGTACTGATTTTAAAATCAACTTGGAGTGTTTTACGTGAGGCCTACCATTTCTTGATGGAAGGGGTGCCGCATCGCATTAATTATGAACAGGTGGGGATCAGTTTGTCGACAGTCACAGGGGTGATATCAGTTCATGATCTTCATGTTTGGGATATCACACCAGGCGAGCCAGCATTGATTGGGCATGTTGTCGTCGATGATTTGGCACAGTGGCCGCTTGTGTTAGAAAAAATTCGTGACATGCTGCGTGCTCGCTATAACATCGATCACATTACCTTACAGCCTGAGTTGCAGAGTATGCAGCATCCTAAATTGCTTGGATGTGCTTCGGACGCAACGTTGCAACATCCGGCAGGCATATAGCTCGCTTTTCTTTTGTGCGCCATCGATCAATCATTTGAACACACTCTTTATTTTCTTTTAAGTTTTAAGCCTAGAGTGTAGAGAGAATAATTTCTTTTTATCGCTACGGGGTGCTTATCAAAAAATAAGAGCGTGATGGTTGAAGTGCATGGGCTCATATTTTTTATGCGGGTATGCTTGACGGGCAATATGGAAATTTTTTTAAGATGCCCGTAAAGCATTAAAAATAATTGAAGCGGTACGGGATAGAAATAGTTGGCGTTTATACTAGCCGTGTACCGCATCGAGCGGTAAAAAACGATGGCATATCATTTAATAGGGTGAGTAGCGTATCTCATCACTGTACACACGCTTATTCATCGTTTTGTGAATCCATTATGGAGTATGTTGATGATGCCGAAAACGCGCTATACCTATCCTGCTATCAGCTTGCATTGGCTGATTGCCATATTGATATTGATTGCTTTTTCAATGGGTCTCATCATGTCTGAGAGGTCATTTAGCCCGCTTAAATTACAGCTTATTTCTTGGCATAAATGGATGGGGGTGACGGTGTTTGGGTTGGCACTATTACGATTGCTTTGGCGGCTTACCCATGCAGCGCCACCTACCGATATTGCTCGTTGGGAAAAAACGCTCGCTTATGTGGTGCATGTTTTGCTTTATTTTTTGTTGTTTGCTGTTCCACTGACCGGTTGGCTGATGAGCTCAGCAAAAGGTTTTCAAACGGTTTATTTTGGTGTGTTGGCTATTCCGAATATTATTGCGAAAAATCCTGCGCTGGGAGAGACGTTGGCACAAGCGCATGCGCTGCTTAATTGGATCATGGCAGGTATTGTTGTGCTTCATTTTTTGGGCGCACTCAAACACCATTTTCTTGATCGTAATGATGTGCTAACACGTATGTTGCCCATTTTAAAACCTCTTAAAAAGAAATCATCATGACATCTTATTTTTTCTCTCCCATAAAGCGAATCCAAAAATATGCTTTGCTTGCTTTCGTTTTGTGTACCGCGCATAGCGCAGTAGGTGCGGTTGAATACACACAATTTATTCCAGAAAAGAGCCATATCACGTTTGCTTCGCAGCAAATGGGCGTGAATGTGGATGGCCAGTTTAAAAAGTTATCGGCACATATTGTGTTTAATCCGCAGCAACTTAAGCGGACACAGGCGGAGATTATTGTTGATATTGCGAGCATTGACACCGGTAGCCCGCCTGCAAATGAAGAAGTGTTAGGGAAAAATTGGTTTGATGTACAGCGTTTTCCGACTGCGCGTTTTCATGCACTTGAGGTTAAATTAACCAATAAAAATACGTATGAAGCACATGGAAAACTAAGTATTAAAAATAAAACTATTGATTTTGTTGCGCCCGTTACCTTACAAGAGGCAGCAGGGCAAGCTCAGCTCGATGGGCACTTTATTATCCGTCGACTCGATTTTGGTCTGGGTACAGGGAGTTGGGCA
>JADYYQ010000106.1 GCA_020853585.1 Ottowia sp. | reverse complement strand
TACCATCTAATGTATTTGCAGAATAATTTTTACTCTCAAATGTGTGCGACAGTGCTGCCCCCGCACCTGCCGAAAAATAGCTAAACGCTGCTTTGATATCTGCATTGAGGCTCGCCGATAATTCCTCTTTGTGAGAGTAACTTTCGCGGCCATCAAAGCTTGTTGTGATATTCAACGCCCTACCCACACCCAGCGTCACTCCCCCACCGACTTTCATTCCTGGAAAAATAGCGACGCTACTCCCCACCCCGCTTTTTAAATCAATTGTTTTATTGATACTCGTACTGGTACCAGGCAAAGCCAATTCATCAAATAATTTAAATCGATGATTACTTGAAAACAAAGCGTGTGACACTAAGTTATGTGCAGCGCTCTCCCCCAAATATCGCTTTGATTGCGCATCAAAAAATAAAGCAAGATGACGCAATTTTTCCATCACAACGGATGACTGGCCCATACCATTGCTACCCATATGAGACGCGATGGATTTTAATTTTTTCTTAATCTCTCTTGCTTGCTGATATCCGACAAAATAGCTCACTGTCTGCGCTACTTCGCTTCTTGCCTGCGCACTTAGTTTTTTATTCTCAACTAATTTAAGCTCTGTCAAATACCGCGCATCCACTATTCTTTTCGTCAGCACATCGATTTGCTGTATCGTTTTTTCCATGAGAACTTGATCGCGTGCAGATACAGAAGGAACGAGTGCGCGCAAATAAGTACTCGTTTTAGTAAACTTTTCCGTATCCGCAATACATGCTTGATGATCTAAAAACAAATCAACCTTATTATTTTTATCTGTCTTAGTCTCCCCCACTTGCACATCCATATGACCAATTTCAACCGTCACAGACGCAGCAGCCTGTGATGCAGCACGAATATCATCGACTACTTTAGCCAATACACTTGCAACAAGATCTGCGTGAGGTATTCTCAAATTGACATGCAGTGGTCCCAGTGATTGACCTACCAACAAATGTGCCTGTTGACTGACTTTTTTTTCGATCTGATTTAATGCCGTTAACATCAACGCATACGCTGGATTTTTGATTTTATTTTTTAGCGCAGATAAGTAAGTGTGTTCGTTTATCTTCTCCTCACCCTGCTTTTGTTGATTCAACTCGGAAAGTATCGTGTGCGCCATCATCATCTTCACTTTTATCGGCAAACCCTCCAACTCTTTTTTTGTGTTTTCCAAAAAAGTAGCCAATGATTTTTTTATGCCAAGCGGTATATCACTTTGATGCACTTCACATATTTTCTGATCAATTCCTGTACGCAAACACTGAAGATGTTCCCGAAACGTTTCATCCTGCGCACCCGAAATCAATCCAAGCCATGTGTAATGATCGTCTTGCGCCACACTCTGCGCATCAAGCCATGCATATGAAGGCTTTGCTTCACTTAGATCAGACGAAGGCTGATTAAGCCATCCCACTTGCTTATCTCCGATAACCTGATCACTTAAACCTGCCAACGGTAATTCGCCGTGTATCCCCGAGCTCGTCTGGATAACTTCTTTATTTTGTATCGAGTCAGAAGAAGAGAAATGTGCAGTACACGGCAAAAATGGTTGTGCAGATATATGAATGCTAGAAACACGCATGGCGATCTCCCCACTTTTACTCATCAAAAAAGTGTGTTCGTAAAACACCGCCTTATCTGTCACGTAATTCATATATGGCGTTGTTTTAACGATCATTTCAGTTAACGGTAGGTGGAGCACACGCCTGAGTTATTCGTTATGACAAACCCGAATCACATACCTAGGGAATACCCTAATGACGCTATTTCGGCCAAACTTGCCTCACTTCATTTTAAGGGCAAGCAACGCAAAATAAGCTGATAACAGGCACGCACTTTGCCTGAGAAAATCGATTTTTAACGCACGCAACGCAAAAAAATAAATGCGCAACACACGCGATAGCATCGTGCACATCGGGGATATTTAGAAAACCAAGGAGATAAAAAATACACGGCACGATAGATCAGACACCACAATGTTCGAAAAACAGATCATCAGTCTGCGAAAAATAAACAAGTCGTGTGTGTATCGTACAAGCGAAGCAAATAAATAATGCGGCAAAAAATCGATACGCTATCAAAAAAAGAGGGTGTAAATACGGCTTCATATCATGTAACCTGGATCGAACAGCTTGTGCCGCTTTATTTAGCCTCCACTGCGCACGTGTTCCAAAGATCGCTCTTTTTTAAGTAAGCGACCCACGTTTTTTTTATGAGTGATATCAAAGGGCACACTATTCACAAAACGTTTATTCGCCCGATTAATTGCACGGTCCGTTTTATCATAAAAACCGAGCGATTCTGATTTATAAAAGTCAATAAAAGGTTTTATGCTTTGCGCGCTCGGCAAGCATGCATCCTCGGAAGCATGGGATTTGAGCTTTCCCATATGATTATTTTTATGGTGCATCGCCAGCCCTTGTGTTTGCAGATGGAGTTGCTCAGAATTAAAACCACCGAAAATAAGATCGGGTACTGCCTTAAGGCACTTTATACCCACCTCAACTAATTTTTCGCTATCGCACAAAATCGTTTTAAGAAAACCATCTGGTAGTGCACCTACTATTTTTTGTAGTTCATCAGAATGCTTATTTTCACGGATCGCTTCCGTTAGTTTTTGGAACGCGCTGTAGTCAGTCAAAGCGGATTTTAATTTTTGATCGTAACGTTTTTTTAACACCTGATAGCCCAGCAATTTATTGTATGGATCAATCTCTTTTTCACGCTGTACAGACCGCTTAATACTAAAAGGGAGATTTTGCAGACCACTCGCGACACTGCGTAATGGGTCTGGTTTAAGATAAGACTGACAAGACAATTCGCTTTGCTGATCTTGTAATTTTTTAAGCTTAGTCTCAAGCTGCAAAAGCTTTCCATGTGGCATACCTGTCAAACTAAATAAATTATTTTTTTCTTGTACACCAAGCGCCTGCTCAAGCTCATTATATTGAGCATGACGACATTCTTCTGGAAGCAATTGATATAAAGACTGAATATCTTGTGTATAAGGCGTGGGACTCTGTGCATGCTCACTCTGCCATTTCTGATATTCGCAACGCACACTTTGCGCCAGAAAAGGAACGATGTCTTTAAGTAAGTACGCATCCATCCCTTGATTTCTTAGGTCAATTAAAATTTTGACATCGCGATAATTTTTTTTATCTACCTGTGGTTTAAGCTCATCAATAAGATACTGCGTATTGTTTATTTCTTGTTGTAGTTCATGCAAGCGCATATGTTTTTCAAAAGCAAGATCGCTTGGCGGAGGCATATGTTGTAAATGATCAATATCCTCTTCTGTTTTCTCAAGCGAATATAGCGTGTGTGCTATTTCATGTAACAGCGCCGCTTGTACATATTTTTCTTTTATCTGCGGTGCAAAAAAATAAAGCTGCCTCGCTTTTTGTATATCCACTTCTCCCGCCGACGTTAAAAGATCAGCGTGCTTAAAATTATAGTTGGCTATTTGCCCCATCTTCACGCTTTCCCCAAGTGCCCCGGCTACCGTAGCGCTCGTTGTTTTAATTAATACAGAAAGAGGGATACATAGCATGGCAAGGAGCGGTGCCTCCACGGCGGAGGCCATTAAAGCGTAGGACAGTCCTTGCCCTATTAACTCAGCACTGACAGACGTTAAGGTTGCAGGCAAGGTGCTCCAACTTTTAGCATCGATATTTTTACAAAGCGTATCGCACGCCTGCAAAATAGGCATAAATTGCTCAGGCACCTCTAAACCGTTTTCCCGCAGTCGAGAAATAAGCGACAGTGTTTGTCGAATTTCTGCAATCGCCTCTCTGCGTTGCGGCACTTCCCAAAAATCTTTTGCAGGTACAGGCGTGCCTTTTCTATTCAGATCACCCACAACAGTACGCGCAAGTTTGTAGTCATCTAAACCTTTGCCAATCGCTGTATTAATTGCGCTCCCTGTTAGGCTAATACCGCTTTCTAATGGCTCAGAGAAAGGAACAGTGTAGCTAAATACCTCCTTAACGCCCGGCCACTCGGTAAAATTTAAACAGGTATTGGACATCAAATTTTTTGCTAAAAATTCTTTAGTCGATAAACCAAGCTGTGAAGTGTCTTTCTGAAATGCACGCTTTAGCTCAGGAATAATCGTATCAGCGTATTTAATTTCCAGTGCGCCCAAGGCTAAATAAAAAGAAGCCTGTAACTCTTTTGGAGTGGCAGCTTTATCGGCGTTTGTTGCAATATTCTTAAGCGTATTTGTATCAATGGGGCGTGTGAGTTCTTGCTGTAAAGCGACCGCCCATTGAAGAATTTGTTTGCTTTTACCAAGGCGAGCAATGCGTGCGCCCTCTATTGCGGTGGTATCAGCAGATAAAACATCGTTGCTTTTTACAGCATCAATATGACAATTTCCTACATCCAATAATGCTTGTCTAATATTGTGTGCGATATTAAATCCTGCGCTTTTTATCGACATAACGATCCCCCCACTCACTACAATAGTTAGATGCTGGGAGATCATCTATGCACACTCGCTACGACTCATTGATGTTCTACAAAACGACATAGCAGTGCACTTGTACGACTCTTCGCAATGCAACGCATATTTACCGTCCTCTTTCTATCCTTAAATAGGCACCTGCTCTGTAGGCACACACTAAGTCGATAAAAATAATTGGATAGCTATGCGTTACTACCGGGGTTGAGTCGAGCAGACAGAAAAGATGTTTGTTATCGTAAACCCGTAAGAAGGCACTGGGATAAACCCCAATAAGGGAACAAGGGCACGCGCTTAATAAGAGATGAGATAGCGCCACCCACCATGCGGGCAACTGTCAGCTTGAAAATCACTGAGACGGGGTTACATTGATATCCCGTTTTAACTTATCCTCGACAAGCCGTTTTTGTTGATGAAATAAGGCATGCTGACGCTTGCAAATATCGCCCTAAAATAATCGACGTACCCAGGCTTTACATACAGTCAGGTGAATGCTTAAGCGAGGGTCAATGGCATCACAGCGTGATAGCGCTTATCCACGGAAAAATCGTATTGCTATTTTCCCGTGGTAAAAGAAGACAGCATGAAAGCATGCTTTCCTTTTTGTAGAAAATTTAATCGTCTATCGGCATCTCCATGCCAGCAAATAACACTTCGTTAAAACCAAAAGTAGAAAAATCACGGATACGCATCGGATACAACACGCCATGTAAATGATCACATTCATGCTGAACGACACGGGCATGAAAATTTGTCGCTAACGATTCAATTACATTGCCATAAGGATCGTAGCCTTTGTAATGAATTTTTGTATAGCGCGGCACTTTAGCGCGCAAGCCCGGCACAGATAAGCAACCCTCCCAATCCTCTTCGATATCCGATAAAGGATCAGGCGTAATAACGGGATTAAGTAAAATCGTACGGGGTACTTTTTCGGCATCGGGATAACGCGGATTAACCTCATCTGAGCCAAAAATGACGAGTTGTAAATCAACGCCAATTTGAGGTGCTGCTAATCCTGCTCCCTGTGCCGCAGTCATGGTGTCAACCATATCAGCAATTAATGTATGTAATGCTTTGGTATTGAACTCCGTGATCAATTTGGCTTCACGCAATAAACGTGCATCCCCCATTTTTAAAATTTCATGCACCATAGTTAGCCTGAGAAGATTGAGTTTGCCATGCAGGCAAACGTTTATTAATAAAAGCAGAAAAACCTTCACGCGCTTCTGCTGAAGCACGCACACGACTAATCGTATGCGCCGTCAACTCGCGTGCAGCCTCGTCAATCGGCGCTGTCCCTAAACAATTAAATAACTGTTTTATTTCTGCCAAAGCAAGGGGACCATTACCCAGTAGTTCGACAATCGTTGCCTCTACCGCTTCATCGAGTAAAGATTCATCAACCACTTTATGTAACAGCCCAATTGCACACGCCTCTTCTGCATCAATCGTGGTCGCAGTCAACGCCAAACGTAATGCCGCGCGTTTACCCACAGCATGAAGAAGATAAGGGCCAATAACAGCAGGAAGAATGCCAAATTTCGCTTCACTAATAGCAAAGCGCGCGCGCGTACTTGCAATCGCAATATCCGCAACGCAGATTAAACCAACGCCGCCACCAAATGCAGCCCCCTGTACCCGTGCCACAATCGGTTTTGTACAAGCAGAAAAGGTGGCCATCATACGTGCAAAACGACGGGCATCCTCAAGATTAACCGCCTCACTTTGCGCTGCGGCACGGCGCATCCAAGCAATATCTGCTCCCGCACAAAAGCAACGTCCCGTGGCTGCCAAAACGATCACCCTCACAGCAGCATCTGCTGTCAACACATTTAACGTCGCTTCTAAATTTTCAATCAGCGCTTCATCAAAAGCATTCATTGCTTCGGGGCGATTTAATGTCAATGTTGCAACACCTCGCGCATCACATTCACACAATAAAAAAGGCGTAGACGTAACTATCATAAATACTCTCTCATTGAATATAAATACACAATAAATTTACTTACTCATACAACCCAAAATACTTACACACAATCACGAAGTTTTCAAAAAAATAAGTTTGCAGGGATCACAAAACATCTGTATTGCACAGATGAAAAATAAATCACATGAAGAGTACAAAAGTAATTAAATTAATTGCGCGATTAGCTACGTCTTTGTTTTATCGTAACCAACGGCTCTATAGCGGCAACATCAAGCTGTGGTCGATTTACTTCGATTTGCGTGAGGGGTTCTACCATTTGCATGCTGCGCAAACTACGTCGTGTTAATGCATGGTAAGCACGTGTGCCATCTTGCTTCCACCCTACTTCTTCGTCAGTCAACACGCGTTTAATCTTAGCGGGTAAACCTGCGACTAAAGTTTGCTCAGGAATATGCATGCCTGCAGGGACAAAAGCACAAGCTGCCACAATAGCGCGCTCCCCGACAACAACCTGATCCATCACGACCGCTCCCATACCCACCAGTGCATCGCGCTGAATATGACAACCGTGCAGCACAGCGCCATGACCGATATGGCCATTTTCTTCGACAATCGTTAATTGATCAGGAAAGCCATGCAAAATACAGCAGTCCTGAACATTCGCGCCGCGCATCAGTTGGATACCCCCAAAATCACCCCGCAAACTCGCATTAGGACCAATATAGCAGTCCGCACCCACAATCACATCACCAATTAATACTGCATTTGGATGCACAAAAGCATCGGGATGCACCACGGGAATGACCCCATCAATCGCATAACACGGCATAATTTTCCGATTTCTGAAATAAGGCCATCACGCCGATACAACTTACGCAACGGCCTTATACCCATTTAAGTGGGAGTATGTTCTCGACGCTGTACAACAACAAAACGATCCGCAACAAAAGCAAGCGTCGTATAACTTGCATTCGCTGCTGGATTAGCACCACTTGCATGATAATCAGAGAATGAAGCAGATTGATTGATATAAACCCCTTGTGTCAGATTGATAGACAAGGCAACTTTGGCACGCTCGCTTGCAGCAATTGCGCACGACAAAAATACCGTGTCTGTCGAATAAACACCCAAAGTAATCGCACCACATCGACAGGAAACTGCCTCAGCCAACTCTACAGCTGCGTCAGCGGAAGCCGTTGCAATCAAGTAAGTAACCGGACCAAAACATTCTTTTTCGTAAATATTTTTATCTGTCTGCTCCAAAGCAATAATCGCGGGCGTACATATTTTCGCCTTAGGAAAATCGCTATGCGATACAAACCGTGATCTCAGCACAACGCGGCCTACATTTTGTGCAGCCTGCAATCGATCAAGTGTTTGTGACGAACAGATAGCACCCAATACTGCACACGCTGTCTTAGGATCAGACAACAGTTGCTCCACCGCATGTGCTAAATCTTGGCCAAATTGTTCAAAAGTTTTGTTACCTTTATCCGTCGCAATACCTGTGCGAGGCACATAGATATTTTGCGGCGTAGTACACATCTGCCCACTGTAGAGCGACAAAGTGAACGCAAGATTACGCAACATCCCTTCATAGTTATCTGTCGATTCAACAATAATGCTATTAACACCCGCCATCTCTGCGTAAATACGTGCTTGCTTAGCATGCGCATATAACCACCGGCCAAATTCATTTCCGCCGGTATAATCGATTGATGTCACCGCAGCATGAGTTGCCAGTGCTTGCGTTGTACGCTCATCCGTACTCACCGATAAGGTCAAGATATTGGGATCAAGTCCTTGTTCTGCGATCACATCACGCAAAATACTGACAGTGATTGCCGCGGGCAGGACTGCATTAGGATGCGGCTTAACAATCGTTGCGTTACCCGTTGCCAATGAGGCAAATAATCCGGGGTAACAATTCCAAGTTGGGAAAGTCGAGCAACCCACAACCAAACCAACACCGCGCCCAACAATCGTAAAATGTTTCTGTAATTTATGCGGAGCATTTTTGCCATTAGGCTTTTCCCAAGACGCTTGACCCGGCACATCGGTCATTGCCTTCCACGCATACGCTAAAGCTTCTAACGCACGTTCCTGCGCATGTGGACCCCCTGCCTGAAAGGCCATATTTGCACCTTGGCCTGTCGTTAGCATCACCGCATGTGCAATCTCATGACTACGCTGATTTAAGCGCGCAAGACCTTCAAGCAAAATGCCCATACGCCCTTCCACACCGATCTTTAGCCACTGTGGTTGCGCAGCTACGCCAGCAGCAACCAAACTCTCCGGCGCACAATCAGGATAGCGAATACCTAACTGCACACCATACGGTGAAGACTCAGTAGCAACGCGCGTACGCTCACCCGGTTGCTGCAAAGGGTAATCACATCCACACAATGCTTGTACTGCCGCAATTCCTTGTGCTTGCGCGGATTCACCGTAAGCTTTAGACAAAGGAGACTCTGAAAAAACCGTACAGTATTCACGTGAAGCCACTGCCTCTAAGGCATCGTTCAACATACTGTGGTGCTGTTCAAACCAGTTCATTTCGCTTTTCCAAACAATAATTGGGTCTCTACCGCTGGACTTTTTTTGCTTATCAACTTGTTGTTGCTCAAACCAGTTCATATTGCTCTCCTAAGTTTTACGATGACTTTTTCACCACATTGCAACAGCAATCACCTCTTTATTGCCCCGGCTAAGGTGTTTGCTGTATTGCATTCTCTTCCTTTTTTAATGCTTATTCAATTTACTCTTCTTGTTATTTTACCGACCGTTTAGTATAGTAATCCACATCATCTAACTGTGAGGCATCTATGAGTGAAGATTTGATTTTGCGCAACCAAGTCGACAACGTGCTTACGCTGACACTCAACCGACCTCAGCGCCTAAACAGTTTTGACCAAATACTACATCGTCAACTGCGCGAAGCGCTGGAGCATGCCGCTACCGATACCACCGTGCGTTGCTTAATTCTGACAGGGGCCGGGCGCGCCTTTTGTGCCGGGCAAGATTTAAATGACCCAAGATTTCAAACCCAAGCAGGTTTAGCCAGCGCTGACTTAGGGGCAGCGATTGAAGCAGACTACCGTCCGCTTATCGTGCGATTGCATACCATGCCCATCCCCGTGATTGCTGCCGTTAACGGCCCAGCAGTAGGGGCGGGGGCGTCTTTAGCACTGGCATGTGATCTCGTCGTTGCGGCCCGCAGCGCTAACTTTATTCAAGCCTTCTCAAAAATTGGTTTACTTCCTGATAGCGGCGGCACCTGGCTATTACCTCGTTTAGTAGGTAGAGCGCGTGCACTCGGTCTCGCCTGGTTAGGAGACCCGGTTAGCGCTATGCAAGCCCAAGAAATGGGGCTGATATGGCAATGCGTAGATGACCAAGATCTAACGCAAGCAGTGACAGCGCTTGCACATCGCTTAGTGGCACTCCCCATCAAAGCCTTAATAGCAACAAGAAAAGCCATGGATTACGCGCAACAATGTGATCTTGATAGTGCCATGGCAGAAGAGGGTCGGCACCAACGTATTCTAGGATGGGCACATGATTTCCAAGAAGGCGTCAATGCCTTTCGCGATAAACGCACACCTTGTTTTACTGATCGCTAAGCACATGCTTATTTGCGCAGACATCCACATATCTAGCAAACATTATGGTGATTAACTTTACTTCCGAGACCCTCGTAGCCGTTATTGGTGCGGGCAGTATGGGTGCAGGCATTGCGCAATTAGCGGCACAAGCAGGACATCTTGTCCAACTATTTGACCAACAACCGGGCGCGGCAGAAAAAGCACTTGAGCGCATCGCACTTGATTTACAGCAAGCAGTACAACGCGGCCGCATTGATGAGCAACAACGTGCCAACATACTTGCTC
>JADYYQ010000105.1 GCA_020853585.1 Ottowia sp. | reverse complement strand
CCGCCATACAAACGCAATTAAAAAATACTTTACCGCAGGCCGCTATAGCCGGTGCCGAAGTGATGAAGCAGGAAATTTCCTCACGTGCACCGGAGCATACGGGGCAGCTCAAAGCTAGCCTGATCACCCAATCTACGCATAGGAAAGCATCCATTATTGCCACAGTAGAGATTGCGCATTCAGCACAAGAAGACACCGAGCACTACGCCATCTTTCAGGAATTTGGCACAAGCAAAATGCCCGCACGTTTTTTCTTTAGACCTGGCATTGAAGCCGCTAAACCGAAAATAAAAACGGTGATGGCCCAGGCATTTTTAGCAGCATTAGCTAACCATGTGGATTGAAGAGCTTATTACGCAAGCTTTAGTCGGTATTGCCGACTTTGATGGCAAAAGGCCATTTCCAGGTTTCGTTCCAGCAGGAACACTTGCGCCATTTGTCGTGTACCAGCAATTTTCTGGCTCACGCGTGCAAAGTTTAAATGGCGATTGTGGCTTGGCTAATCCACGCTATCAAATTGATATTTATACCAACACGGCTTTGCAGCGCGCACAGCTCGCACAGAAGCTAAGGCTAGCTATCGAACAAATGCCAGACGTTAGCAGTGTATTTCTTAATGAGGCACACGCTTATGAAGCTGACACGCACTTGTACCGGCAGCGTTTAGATTTTTCTTTTTGGATTGTGGACTAAATTGCATGTTTTTTAAAAGAGAAGGCAATGAATAGCCTTTCTAGGTAGCAAATAAGTCGTCAGCATCAAAACGCTTTGTTCTGGAGGCACTGATCCTTTTAAAAATTCCTGGTCTCACAAAGTTGGAAACTCCCTCTGGCAGCCAAATAAGCTCTCCGTACCTCATAACATGGGTTAACGGAATTTTTGGGTTATTGATATCTTTCTTTCCATCTGTATGCCATTTTTTTTCCCATTTTTCGTAGTACAGTTCCATATGAGCTGGCTTTAGCCGATAGATGACCTGAAGCTCAATATTTCTGAAAACAGCAAAGTACCAATCAACCTGTCGATATTTCGCAATAATGGCTGGGTTCATATGATGGTGAGTACTGAATTGATCAGTTAGCTCCGCATTAACTGTCTTGATTTCATATTCATTGCCCGCAGCGTCCACAGCATCGTTACCCTCTCTTGTGCCGTCTGTAGTTAATCCAAGAATCATTAGCAACTGTAGATATTTGCCCCCATTATCTTGAAAAATATCCTTGATGTTGTATTTTTTTGCTAAATCTTGATATTGACGGATAAATGGGAATAATCGATCAAATTTTTGTTTGTCGGTTTCATTGGACATCTGGATTCAGTAGCTCTCTGAGATCGACACCAAGAGCGATAGCCAACCGTTCCATGTTATCAACAGTGATATTGCGCTTACCCCTCTCGACAGAACTAACGTAGGTTCTGTGCAGATTGCAGAGTTCAGCTAGTCTTTCTTGGGAAATCCCCTTAGAAACCCTGATCTCTCTGATACGCTTTGAAAAAATTAGACGAGCTGACACGCTTATTTGGTCTATTTGTTGTAAAACCTAGAGTTTCAGCACTTGACAACTATGAGTCTACAGACTATAAGTATCAAACAAACCAAATTTTTCACACTAGCGATGGCTATAAGATTTAAACAACCCCCTTTGTATACAACGCCCATGGGGCAAGCATATGTTGCAGACTCATTGGAATTGTTATCGCAACTTCCTGACAACTCTGTAAATTTGGTGCTGACTTCGCCTCCATTTGCTCTTCAGCGGAAGAAGGAGTACGGCAACAAGGATGAACACGAGTATGTCGAATGGTTTGCGCAGTTTGCCGAACTGATTTTCAAAAAACTTGTCCCAGATGGCTCATTTGTTATTGACCTTGGTGGAGCATATAGAAAGGGAGTACCTGTTCGTAGCTTGTACAATTATAGGGTGCTAATCAAGTTTTGTGATGAGATAGGCTTCCATCTCGCTGAAGAGTTTTTCTGGTTTAACCCTAGCAAGTTGCCATCGCCCATCGAGTGGGTCAACAAAAGAAAGATTCGTGCAAAGGATTCCGTTAATACAATTTGGTGGTTATCAAAAACAGAATGGCCGAAAGCAAATGTTTCCAAAGTCTTGGCTGAATACTCAGATAGGATGAAAAAGCTTATCAAAGACCCTGATGCTTATTACTCACCAGCAAAGCGCCCATCCGGTCACAATATTGGCGCCAACTTTGGAAAAGACAATGGCGGTTCTATTCCATCCAATCTACTCCAAATTCCAAACTCAGAGGCGAGTTCAAAATACTTAAAGCTCTGCAAAGAATTTGGTATCCCAGCACACCCAGCCAGATTTCCAGCGAAGTTGCCTGAGTTTTTCATTCGCTACTTGACTGAACCCAATGACTTAGTAATAGACATTTTTGCGGGGTCAAATACTACAGGCTATGTATGTGAGCAAGAGCAACGTAGATGGTTAGCATTCGAACAAATACCGGAATATTTATCTGCATCCATATTCAGATTTATGAAGGAAGAATCTATAGAGGAAATTAAGTCAATATATGACTATTTAATCAAAGGGAAACCTAAATCATTTAGCCCCGCTAAATATATCGATAAGTATATAAACGTGTGCTCTTGATAGAGAAATTTTCTTGTGCGGAAAGACGCTAGGACATAGCGTGAGACTGATAATGGCATTCTCATAATTCATATTATATTTATTGAGCTATACCACCAAACTTACCCTCATTTATTTTTTCACCATAATTTTTATTATGCGCATTAGTACGCTGATAAATTTCTCACTATCAATAATTTCTAGCATCAGTATTACGTAGCTACTATCCGCTTATAAAGTAGTTCATCTATAGACTTCAAGCTTTCTTTTCTAAATCGAGTAAACACCATAACTCTATGGTGTCTATAACACTGTTTTTTACAGGATAAAAACACATGGCCATTGGCTCACAGAAAACCAAAGTACAACGTGGCGTTGGCTCACCCGTGGTGTATAGCGATATAGAGGAAGTCACCGATGTGCAACTCTCTGGTGTCAATATCTCTACGATTGATACCACGCATCTGCAATCTACAGCTAAAGAATTTATCCCCGGCCTCAAGGACAACGGCACGCTCAATCTCACTTGCAATTATGCCAAAGGCACGGTGCAAGAAGCTTTATGGACAGATGCCAATCAACAAAAGACCTCCCCCTACAAAATGATTATTAATGGCGTGGGGACGACTGCTGCGATCACGATTGGCTTTTCTGG
>JADYYQ010000104.1 GCA_020853585.1 Ottowia sp. | reverse complement strand
CGCACATCAAATAAATCATTGGGGGGTATCCAAAATAAACCACTGCTGTTAACCGGAGGCTATCGCTGGTTAGACACTTACTGTCTCCGCTATTTTCGCATCACCGGGGGTTCTTTTTTAGCGCCCCCATCGGCGGCACGATTAAATAATACTTGCCCAATCAAATTCTCTAAAACAATCGCTGACTGCGTCATGCTCATGATACTGCCCTCCGCTAAGCTATCGCTCTCACCTCCTGCCTCTAGTCCTACATACTGCTCGCCCAACAATCCCGAAGTTAAAATTCTGGCTGAAGAATCTTTTGGAAAGTGATACCGCTGCTCAAGCGCTATTGTCACCGTAGCCTGGTAACGCTGGTCATCAAAGCTAATACCTGCCACTCGTCCCACCACCACGCCCGCACTCTTGACGGGGGCCAGTACCTTTAATCCGCCAATATTCTCAAAATGCGCAGAAACCATATAGGTTGGAGTAAAAGACAAGGCGCTCATATTACCGACCTTCAATGCCAAAAATAATAGCGCCACAATGCCCACAAGCACAAACAGTCCAACTAAAGCGTCTAGGGTAGATTTATTCATCGTATCGACTCGTCCAAAAGAGTGCTAGTGAAACATTAAAGCGGTCAGCAAAAAATCTAACCCGAGTACCGTCAGTGACGCAAGCACCACTGTTCGGGTGGTAGCGCGCGCAACACCCTCAGGTGTTGGCTTCGCTTCATAGCCCTGAAATAATGCAATGAAAGTAACCGCTACACCAAACACCACACTTTTTAAAACGCCATTACCCACATCCCCAGTTACATCGATGCCCGCTTGCATCTGCGACCAAAAAGCACCGGTATCAACACCAATTAAGCCTACGCCAACCAAGTAACCGCCGAAGATGCCCGCAGCAGAAAATACGGCCGCCAATAGGGGCATCGCAATAATGCCAGCGCACAAGCGCGGGGCCAAAATACGTGAGAGTGGATTAACCGCCATCATCTCCATCGCAGCAAGCTGCTCACCTGCGCGCATCAAACCAATTTCTGCGGTTAATGAAGTGCCAGCACGTCCAGCAAATAGAAGCGCTGTAACAACGGGACCTAATTCGCGCACCAGCGACAAAGCCACCAACAAACCCAAAGCCTGCTCAGAGCCATACTTATTAAGGGTGTAGTACCCTTGTAGACCTAAAACAAACCCAACAAACAAACCAGAGACCGCGATAATAAGCAACGAATGGTTGCCAACAAAATAAAGCTGATCCATCACTAAACGTAAGCGACGACCCAGTCTAGGGATCGCACACAACACAATCCCAAACATACGTGAGGCATAACCAAGCACAGCTAAATAACGCAAGGTATGCTGCCCCAAATACCGAAACGCACGCAATATCACGCTGTACTCCGCAGTGTTGTCACCCCAAAATCTTCTTCTAAACTAGACCCAGGATAATGAAATGGGGCCGGCCCATCAGGCTGTGCATCAAAGAATTGTCTTAGCGTCGCATCATCAGAAGCACGTATTTCTGCTGGAGAACCTTGTCCAGCAACTTTGCCATGCGCAAGAAAATAAACATAATCGGCAATACCAAAAGACTCTTCTACATCATGCGAAACCAAAATCGACGTTGCGCCTAAGGCATCATTCATACGCCGAATAAGACGCGCAGCAATACCGAGAGAAATCGGATCAAGCCCAGCAAACGGCTCATCGTACATGATCAGCTCGGGATCAAGTGCAACTGCACGCGCCAAAGCAACCCGGCGCGCCATTCCACCTGATATCTGAGAGGGCATTAAATGACACGCCGCGCGCAAACCCACCGCATTTAATTTAAGCAGTACGAGATCGCGAATAATGCTTTCTGATAAATCACCTTGCTCACGCAAAGGAAAAGCAACGTTGTCATACACGCTCATATCGGTAAACAACGCCCCAAATTGAAACAACATACCCATACGGCGACGTGCTGCATAAAGCTGGGCCGTATCACATTGAGCGATATCACGTCCGGCAAACTCAACCGTTCCACGCTGCGCAAACAATTGCCCACCCAGCAGTCGGAGCACAGTCGTTTTGCCACTCCCTGAGCCGCCCATAAGCGCAATCACTTTCCCACGTGGAAAGACCATATCTAAGCCCGAAAGAATCAATCGTTCGCCAGGGCTATAAGAAAAATCAACTTGTCGTAAAGCAGCGAGAGGGGTGTTTATATTGGCCATAACGTAGGGATCTGAGCCTTGCATTATATAGCGAACATGGCTTGCATGCCTTTAAAGGCATAAACAAGCCATGTAAATCTGATACTCAGCCTATGCTAAGACAACGGTATCCACAACGCGAACCGGATGTGTATGTATGCTGCGTTTGTGTTCTAGCGGACATACTTTGACAAATTTACTACGCATATTGGACCAATCAGCCAATATCATACGTGCACGCTGCGAACCCGTATGGCGAACGTGCTGTTCAATCAAGGACTTAAGCATGTGTTCGTCGCAAACGGGCATATCGTTTTCTTTCTTTATCTCCGCATAGCCTTGCGGTGGGATACACAACACACTACTGTCATGAATGGCAGGCAACACTGGGAGCAATGTGATCGTCGATGTATTGCAACGCTGCGCAAATAAACTATCTTCGTCGTACACATAGGCTACACCACCGGTCATCCCAGCCGCAAAATTCCGCCCTGTCTCTCCCAAAATGACAACAACCCCACCCGTCATGTATTCACAACCGTGATCGCCTACTCCCTCAACAACCACGCGTGCACCTGAATTACGCACAGCAAAACGCTCGCCCGCTACACCATTAAAAAAGGCTTCACCATAGACTGCACCATACAGTACCGCATTGCCAACAATAATATTTTGCGTCGCATCACCATGAAAATCGAGCGGCAAGCGCGCAATGATAATACCGCCAGACAAGCCCTTACCTACCGAATCATTGGCATCGCCGACCAACTCCAAGGTCACACCTTTTGCCAAAAAGGCGCCAAAAGACTGTCCTGCGGTACCTGTCATCTGTATACGAATGGTGTCATCAGGCAACCCTCGATGGCCATAGCGACGCGCTATTTCTCCCGAAAGCATGGCACCCACTGTACGATTAACATTGCTCACCGACTGCATCATGCACACGCGCTCTCCGGTATCAAGGGCACCCCGCGCTTGATGGATCAACCAATGATCCAATCCATGTTCCAAACCATGACTTTGCAATTCGCTTTTTATCCGTATCGCACTCGCACATGCGCGTGGCTGATAAAAAATGCGAGAAAAATCTAAGGATTGCGCTTTCCAGTGGGAAATGTCCTTTTTCATACTGAGCAAATCCGTATGGCCAACCAATGCATCAAAATGACGGATACCTAATTGCGCCATCAGCTCACGCACTTCTTGGGCAACAAAGAAAAAGTAATTCACCACATGCGTGGGCTCAACAAAATGCTCCCCGCGCCCTACCGCATTCTGTCCAGCTGGGTTCACCGCATCAGACGACACGTCGCTAAGTTGCGTGAGCGCAAGACCAAATTCTTCTGCCCCAAGTAAAGCGGCAATGACCACATCGCGACCTGTTTTAAGTTGCCCATCAAGCTGCACGCGTACACGTCCACGCAAACCATTGATCATCAATGTCTGCTGCGCTTCTGCCAACCCAAGCTCCCAAGGAGAGCCGGCATGCTTAGAAGACCAGGACGAAATACCATCATGCCCTGTAATCACCACATGATCGGCTTTACTTTTGACCACACCCGCTACAACCGTACCTACCCCGACTTCGGACATCAATCGCACAGAAATATCGGCGCGATGATTGACACTTTTTAAGTCGTGAATAAGTTGTGCCAGATCCTCAATTGAATAAATATCATGATGAGGCGGCGGAGAATGAAACCCAACACCAATCGCAGTCTGCGAACGTGAAACGCTCAAATGCGTGGATAATTCACCCTCGCTTAATTTTGTCTCTTGCGCAATTCTGATTTGTATTTGATCTGCGTCTACCAGATAAGCCGCTGTCACACCGAAACGGCTGGCAGACACTGTTTTGACTTTTGCACACACCATGTTACGCGATTCAAAACGGCTAGCCTGTGTACTAGGCTGACCTACTCCCGCATAGCCATCAAGACAATGTATCGCATCTGACAAGACATCTTGCACATCAGACAACACCAAGCCTGGACATGCACTTAGCACAAAACGTTTGACAATCTCGGTGACGGGCTCCACTTGTCCAAGCGGAATAGCACTCGCTGGATCCACTTTAAATTCAAGCAATCCCCGTAAAGTATGGTGCAAGCCATGTTGATCATAAATAAACGCAGCATATTTTTTATAATCGTCATAACAATTGGCCTGTGCCGCGCTGCGTAACCGCGTTGCTGCCTCTAACATAGCCACCTGCACGCTCTGTTGTACATGATCGCCATCACGCTCGATAGCAACCTCATCTTGCGCTAAAAATGCAGGTAATGATTCCGAGCCAAAAGCACTCTGGTGCGCACTATGGGCCTCTTGCGCAATATCAAAAATATTAATCCCACTTACGCCCGAGGAGGTACCTTTAAAATACTTATCAACCACCTCATATGACAAACCCACTGCTTCAAAAACTTGTGAGCCGGTGTAAGACATATAGGTTGAAATGCCCATTCTGGACATAATTTTTTGTAAACCCTTACCAACCGCCTTAATAAAATTTTTGATTGCCTGATCGGCAGACAATGGCCCCAATAATCCTTTGGACTGATCAACAATTGTTTTAAGCGCAAGATAGGGATGAATCGCTTCAGCGCCATACCCCGCTAACAGGGCAAAATGATGCACTTCACATGCCGCGCCCGTTTCAACCACTAAGCCCGTACTGGTACGTAGTCCGCGCGCAACCAGATGTTGATGGATCGCCGAACTCGCTAACAAAGCAGGAATAGCCACATGGTCAGCATCCACGCCGACATCGGAAACAATCAAAATGTTGTAGCCCGATTTAACCGCATCCTCCGCTTGAGCACATAGGGAAGCTAAGCGCGCCTCAATACCCTCTTTTCCCCATATAACGGGATAACAAATATTGATACGACATGAGCAAAATTTGCCATTGGTGTAATGCGCAATGTCATGGATTTTTTCCATGTCATTAAAATCTAAAATGGGCTGAGCAACCTCTAGTCGCATGGGCGGATTAATATTATTGGTGTCCAGCAGATTGGGCTTAGGACCAATAAATGAAACCAATGACATCACAATATTTTCGCGCACCGCATCAATCGGAGGATTGGTCACTTGCGCAAAAAGCTGTTTGAAATAATTAAAAAGCGGTTGATGCCGATTAGAAAGCACAGCAAGCGGTACATCGCCCTCTGTGACCGCACTCTCCTCTTCCCCCGAAAGCGCCATCGGCGCGAGTAAGAACCGCATATCCTCTTGGTTATAGGCAAAACTTTGCTGATATTTAAGCAAAGAAATTTTTTGCGACACAGCACTCGTCGTCGCCAAATACCCAATAGTTTGTTTGAGCGAAATTTTGTCAAGCTTAATGCGGACAGCGTCTACCCAGCTTTTATAAGGCTTGGCATTAGCCAAATTATCTTTGAGGACCTTATCATCAACAATGCGCCCTTGCTCCATATCAAGCAGAAACATTTTTCCAGGCTGTAACCGCCACTTTTTGGCGATATTGTCTTCGGGAAACTGCAATACCCCCGCTTCCGAGGCCATCACAACAATACCATCGTGAGTCATGGTCAAACGCGCGGGGCGCAATCCATTACGGTCAAGCGTGGCCCCAATCTGACGGCCATCGGTAAATATCATTGCCGCAGGCCCATCCCATGGTTCCATCATCGCGGCGTGATACTCATAGAATGCACGGCGATTTTCGTCCATCAAAGCATGATGCTCCCAAGCCTCAGGAATCATCATCATCATGGCATGTGCCAATGGATAACCGGCCATCACCAATAACTCTAAACAGTTATCAAAAGACGCGGTATCTGATTGCCCCGGGTAAATCAAAGGCCATAACTTAGGCAGATCATTGCCCAACATTGGAGAAGAAATGGCGCCAGTGCGGGCATTCACCCAATTAACATTACCTTTAACGGTATTAATTTCGCCGTTATGCGCAATCATGCGATAAGGATGCGCCAACTGCCACGCAGGAAAAGTATTAGTCGAAAAACGTTGATGCACCATTGCTAAAGCGGTGACCGCACGGGGATCTCTTAGGTCACGATAATAGGCACCCACTTGGTTTGCCAGTAACAAACCCTTGTAAACAACGGTACGAGCAGACATGGAAGGCACAAAATATTCTCGTCCATGCTGCAAAGCCAATGCGTGCACGGCATGGCTAGTACGCTTGCGAATCACGTAAAGCTTGCGCTCAAGTGCATCCGTGGTCATAACATCGCGGCCACGGCCGATAAAAATTTGGCAAATCGTAGGTTCAGTAGCACGCACAAGGGGCGACATAGGTATCGTGGCATCCACAGGCACATAACGCCAACCTAACAAGACTTGTCCTTCAAGTCTGACAGCGCGCTCAAGCTCTTGCATGCAAGCTTGGCGAGAAGCGTGCTCTTTAGGTAAAAAAACCATGCCCACACCGTACTCACCGGCAGGTGGTAATTGCACATTTTGCTCAGCCAACTCTGCCCGGTATAGTGCATCGGGTATTTGAATCAAAATGCCTGCGCCATCACCCATCAACACATCTGCACCTACTGCACCACGATGATCAAGATTTTCTAAAATCTTTAAACCCTGCTCGATAATGCGATGACTTGCACACCCCTTGATATGAGCAACAAACCCTACTCCACACGCATCATGCTCATGCGCAGGATCATATAAACCTTGCACTTGACCGCCCGTCATCCCGATACCTCCTACAGAACCATATCCATTGCATAAAACGTCCGTTATGCTGGATACCATAGTTTCATTATTCATCCAATGTAGAGTGACCAGACTTCACAATCTGGGCTGATTTAGCTCACCCCATGTCACGTTTCACTCCATCATGGAAATACAAGGCTCAACGTCCTTGTTACCTCGCAAATCCTTAAAAATCCCGTCACCACAAAACCGAGCCGTATCACTCAAAGTGCACCCAAAGCCCTGACAATATCCAGGCTTTACAAATCGACACAAAAGCGAAGCGCGGAGTGTACTCCGTCAACACACTATAAAAACATGCAACACTATCCCCTATAAGACTTATCTATCTAAAACGAAGATCGGGGCACCCACAACACATCGTCATATCGTGACTACTGCACAGATTCACGTCATTACACTTCATCTACTACAAACAAACGTCGGTATTCACGCATCGCATAGCGATCTGTCATGCCAGCAATATAATCGGCAATCAAACGTGCCTGGTCTTGCCCTTCTTTGGCTAAATAATCTACGGGCAACAACCGGGGATCACTGGTAAATGCCTCAAACAAAGCAGCGACAATGCGTTGCGCTTTGGCATTCATACGCATCACTAAATGATGTCGATAAAGCTCACGAAACAAGAACTGCCGAAGTAAAACGGCTTGCTCAGCCATTGCCAAACTAAATCCGACCAAAGATTTATTTTGGCGCACAGCATCAACACTGGTAGGTGCCGCCGTATCAAGTCGCTGCTGAGTAGTGACGATTAAATCCACAATCAACGCATTCACCATGCCGCGGATCGTCTCAAGTATCAATCGACGTCCACGAATCGTGGGATAGCGTTGCACCACTTCACGCCGATGTGTTTCCCATAAAGGCACCGCATCTAATTGATCAATATGGAGCAAACCGGAACGTACCCCATCATCGACATCATGATTGCTATAAGCAATCTCATCAGCAATATTGGTCAGCTGCGCCTCTAAAGACGGCTGCTGGCCGAGTAAAAAGCGCTGGCCGATATCACCCAATTGCTGAGCATGACTACGCGAACAGTGTTTTAGCACCCCTTCACGTGTCTCGTAAGTCAAATTCAAACCATTAAACCCACCGTAGCGTTCTTCTAACTCATCCACCACGCGTAAGGACTGAAGATTGTGCTCAAACCCTCCATGACTTTGCATGCACGCATTGAGCGCGTCCTGTCCCGCATGACCAAAAGGGGTATGACCGAGGTCATGTGCAAGGGCAATCGCTTCAGATAAATCCTCATTAAGACTTAAATTACGCGCCACCGAACGTGCTATTTGCGCAACTTCTAAACTGTGTGTTAAGCGAGTGCGAAATAAATCACCCTCATGGTTTACAAATACTTGCGTCTTGTATTCAAGGCGACGAAATGCGGCGCAATGAATAATGCGATCGCGATCGCGCTGAAACACGGCACGTGTTGCGCATACTGGCTCAGCATAGCGTCGGCCACGACTCGAAGAAGCATGCACCGCATAGGGTGCGAGACCCGAGGGAGAAGACTGATTTACATCCATACATGCATCCATTTAGCCTTAAAAAACACTCGTAGCACATCGTCAAATTAGGTCCATGGTTATGCGTGCGCAAATATATTGCGATCGCTATTCACCACAAACCACACTAAAAAATAAAATCACAGAACACTGCCCACTACGCAGAAAACGTAAGCTAACGATCTAACCCCGAACACACTGGATGAATAACACATTCGCTTCACAAAAAAATAAGCTCGCACATATGCCAAAATATTTTTACCGCCTGTTATAGCCGTAATCGCAAAACAATGCTTTGGTAAAAAGTTAAGCCAATGCAGAAGGGGCTTGCATCGCATGATCGAGGGTCACCGCAACGATTTCATGCGCTGCCCCCCCCACATATGCAAGACCTAAATGCGAAAGCAAAACAAATCTTAGTGCCCCTTCTTGGTTTTTTTTGTCAACGGCCATCAGTTCAAAGTAACGCGCTTGTGTAAATGCCGGCGCCACAACCGGCAAACCAGCTGCCTGGATCAATCGGTGAATGCGCTGGTAGGTTGCCTCATCAATACTCCCTAAACGACGTGACAATGCCGCTGCCATCACCATCCCGCACCCCACTGCCTCACCATGCAACCAATGACCGTAGCCTAATCCTGCTTCAATAGCATGACCAAAAGTATGTCCAAAATTAAGAATGGCGCGCAGCCCACTTTCACGCTCGTCTTGCATCACAATCGCTGCTTTGATTTCACATGAGCGTTGTACAGCATAAGCCAAGGCAGAAGCTTGACATCTGAGCAAAGCAGCGATGTTATTTTCTAGCCAAACAAAGAATGCAGCATCCGCTACGACACCATGTTTAATTACTTCCGCTAAACCGGCAACTAACTCGCGCCGCGGTAGCGTCGTGAGGACATGCATATCGGCAATCACAGCACGGGGCTGATAAAACGCGCCAATCATATTTTTGCCACGGGGATGGTTAATCCCTGTCTTGCCCCCCACTGAAGAATCGACCTGCGCAAGCAAGGTCGTGGGGACCTGAATAAATGCAATACCACGCATATAGCAAGCCGCCGCAAAGCCAGCCATATCACCAATCACGCCCCCCCCCAACGCAATCAAGGTCGTAGCGCGATCTGCGCCGGCAACAAGTAATTGATCAAATACCTCGTTAAGCGTATGCCATGTTTTAAATGCCTCCCCATCTGGCAAAACAATCAACGTTACTTGTTTACCTAGATCCAGCAGCATCTTGCGTACAGGCTCACCGTAGAGAGACACCAAAGTTTGATTTGTAACCAAGGCAATATGATGACCACTGATATGAGGCAAATAACACGCGGGCGATACCAAGATATCGCTGCCAATATAGATAGGGTAGCTGCGCTCACCTAAATCAAGACGCAAAGTGATCATGTTTTTGTTAATCCAGCTAATTCCAGCTGATTGATTACTAGATGGACAAGCCGAGAAAAATTCGCACGCCCCGTATCAATCACAAAATCCGCTACTTCCCGATATAGCGGGTCACGCTGCGCATGCAGGGCACTCAATCGCCCTTGTGGATGCGCAGTCTGAAGCAAAGGTCGCGTACGATCATGACGCAGACGAAGCCACAATTCGTGGGGAGTCGCACGCAAATAAATAACAATGCCGCGATTGCGTAACAACGCGCGATTTTCTGGCAATAACACCGCGCCCCCTCCCGTCGCCAACACAATGCCATTGTGCCAAGTAAGTGCGTCAATCATTTGCCGCTCACGATGACGAAATCCCTGTTCACCTTCCAACTCAAAAATAACGGACACCTCCACGCCACAACGCAAGGCAATCTCTTGATCAGAATCAAAAAAAGGCCATCCCAGCTGCCTGGCAACTGCGCGCCCCAGCGTCGTCTTACCCGCGCCCATAGGGCCGACAAAATACACATTCTGTTGATTCAGTGCCAAGCGACGCTCCAGCCTTAATTCAGGATCACTTAAACATCGAATTATAAGCGCCCCTATCTTGACCGAAGCGCACCGCTATAATTTGACCCAGCCAATCACATTGGATAGCCATGAACAGCCCCAGCATTAACGAACAACCATCAAAAAAAACATGGTGGACGCACACCATCACGACCTTATTTGGTCTTGCCCTAGCGGGTTTGATTGTCATCGCATTAATTCTTGCTTACGCATTAATCGTCGCGCAACCCAACTTGCCATCCATTGAAGGATTGGTCGATTACCGCCCAAAAATTCCACTGCGAGTCTACAGCGCCGACCATGTACTAATTGGCGAATTTGGCGATGAGCGGCGCAATCTAACACGCATTCAAGATATTCCAGAGATCATGAAAAGAGCGGTTTTGGCGATTGAAGACGCGCGCTTTTATACCCATAGCGGCGTTGACTATATCGGCGTTTTGCGAGCGGTTTTCTCCCACTTACGTGGTGGCATGTCGCAAGGCGCTTCCACGATCACAATGCAAGTTGCTCGCAATTTTTTTCTTACCCGAGAAAAAACGCTGACACGCAAACTCTACGAGCTTCTCTTAGCAAACAAAATCGAAGCGCGTTTAACTAAAGATCAAATTCTTGAGCTGTATATGAATCAGATTTATTTGGGACAACGTGCTTACGGCTTTGCAAGCGCCGCGCAAATTTATTTTGGTAAACCGCTCAAAGACATCACGCTTGCTGAGGCCGCCATGCTCGCTGGGTTACCTAAAGCACCTTCTGCTTACAACCCAGTCACGAACCCCAAGCGGGCTCATATACGGCAACAATATATTTTGCAGCGCATGCATGAGCTACGTTACATCACCACTGCACAATACGAGCATGCACGCAAAGAAGTACTCCATGTCCGTGGACTAGGGAATGAATTCGCCACACGTGCTGACTACGCCGCAGAAATGGTGCGCCAACTTTTGTATGCACAATATAAAGATGAAATTTACACGCGCGGCTTGAGTGTCACCACAACCATCATCAAAAGTGATCAAGAAGCCGCCTATGCCGCGCTGCGGCGGGGCGTACTGGACTATGACAAACGTCACGGTTATCGCGGACCTGAAGCGTTTATCACGCTTTCTGCTAACAATACCGAGCGACAAAACGCGATCGAAGAACTACTTGTAGAGCATCCCGATAGCGACAATATGCAAAGTGCTGTGGTAATTGAAGCCTCCCCTCGCGGCGTACGCGCCGTTACCACATCCGAAGATGCCATTCACATCACAGGAGAAGGCCTGCGTTTAGCCACTTGGGCACTCTCTGCTAAAGCACAGCCCAAACTTAAAATCCGGCCAGGCGCCCTTATTCGTATCGTAAAAAACCAAAATGGTCTCTGGGAAATTACGCAAATGCCTGAAGTGGAAGCAGCTTTTATCGCTATTAATCCCGAGGATGGGGCGATTCGTGCACTGGTCGGTGGTTTTGATTTTCAACGCAATCAGTTTAATCACGTCACCCTAGCCTGGCGCCAACCGGGATCTAGTTTTAAGCCCTTTATCTACTCTGCTGCGCTTGAGCGGGGCTTTTGGCCTGGCACCATTATCAACGATGCGCCTCTTAGTTTTAGCGCAACACAAACAGGTTCGCAAGTGTGGGAACCCAAAAATTATGACGGCAAATTTGATGGTCCACTCACCATGCGTCGCGCCTTGGCAAAATCAAAAAATATGGTGTCTATTCGCATCTTAGAAGCGATCACACCAAAATATGCGCAAGAGTATATTCAGCGCTTTGGCTTTGATGCCGATCGACATCCTGCTTACCTCACCATGGCACTCGGCGCAGGCTCAGTCACACCGATGCAAATGAGTGCGGCCTATGCAATTTTCGCCAACGGCGGCTACCCTATTCACCCTTATCTCATTCAAAAAATTGAAGATGCGCAAGGCAAAGTTCTTGCCGAAGTCCAGCCGCAAAACGCCAATCTCTCCATGCCAAGAGCAATTGATCAGCGCAATGTATTCATTATGGATAGTTTACTCAAAGAAGTCGCACGGACCGGTACAGCCGCGTCAACACGTCAATTAGGTCGTAACGATATTGCCGGAAAAACCGGCACAACCAATGACTCTGTCGATGCGTGGTTTGCTGGCTACACCCCCAAATTGGTGGCCGTTGCGTGGATGGGATACGACACACCACGCAGCTTGGGCGAACGTGAAACTGGGGGAGGGGCCACCATGCCCATTTGGATTAACTATATGAAAACCGCACTGAAAGGCATGCCCGAGACGGACCGCCCCATGCCCCCTGGTATCGTGCAATCAGACAATGATTGGATTTATGAGGAATATCTTAAAAACCATCAAGCCATTAACACGCTCGGCTTAGATGATGCATCGACCCCATCTGGTCATAGCGAAACACAAAAGATTCTCGATTTTTTCCGGTAAACCTTATTAATTAAAATGGGGCGCAATCACGTGACAAAAAGAGGGCGACCCCAGAGAACTATTGTCCTAAAAGTAAGGAGCGATAAAAACAAAACGCGCAAAAACAACAACGTAGCGTAATGGCCAAGCTACCCATGCCATCGTATTTAGTTCATGTAGCAAGCAGCCTAAAGAGGCAGGCACGCTTACGGATATTTCCCAAGATGCGGTGGAGTCAGAATTTTCTTGTCGCCTGTTAACCGTGCACTTTAAGCTTGCAACATGTTTCGCATTGGGCGAGCTATTTTTTCCAATCGGATATGATTTTTATCATATCAATCGCATAGTCCTCTTTTATTATTCCAATAAAAACGATCGCTACTTAAAGACAAAATTATGGCCTCTGCATACCCAAAGCTATCCGCACTGACATTATTAAAATCCAGCATTTTATTTTTGCTAGATAATAAAAAACACCTTTTTATATGGACATTACCTTATATTATTATTTCTTTTTTTATAAAGGAATTGGCAGGCAAAACTATACCTGATTCTGATCAATATTATCTATACGAAGCACTCTTGCTATTAGTCCCAATGGGACTCGCATCCCCTGTGAACATATGGATATACCAAAATATATTAGTAGCAGACAAGCCCTTCCAAAATTATATCGACACCCTTATCAATATCAAAACCCTAAAATATATAGGGATAGAGTTGTTATTAATCGCGATTTTTTCTATTCCTTTTATGCTACTGATGCCTATTTATATATTCCAAGCCAGTCTGCAAAAAACAATATTTTTCGTATCATTTATTTCTGTAGCCATACTTATCGTTACATGGACAGTATGGGTGGGATATAAAACGATGTTTGTATTCGCTTATATTGCAATCGACAACAAAAACGCTGTTAGATCTTCTTACTTAGCAGCAAAAAATAATTTTTGGCGCATCATATCTGTTTTTATATTGCCGACATTAATATTTTTATCGCTCTATTTTTTATTTTATCTATTAACAACACCATCAATATTTGAATTTTTCTCCACCATAATGGAAACCATTATGTTTTCTACTTATGGTGTATTAACTTCGTTTTTACTAAGGGAACAAGATCCTAATCTAATGCATGACCCGTATTGATCGTACACTTCACATAAAGGGGGGCATTGACGGATACCGAGCCACTAGGTGCCTTGATTGGGTCATGCCTTAAACGGTATAAGAGAAAGAAACACTGGGGCAGCAGGTGCCCCCAACAGACGCCACATCACAACGCTACATCAATTTGATGACCATCCCGCTTTGCTGACTAATCAACTGCGAAACAGCCGCATAAAGCGCAGTGCCATCCCGCGTATCAAACCAATCACCACGCCCGGCATCATGACGGAAATGGAATCCTCCCGCTTTAGCCGCTACCCAAATCTCGCACATCGCTGACTGACTATTAATCACCATCTTGCTACGATCTAAAAATTCCACTTCCAGCACACCCCCATTACGATTAATCTCAACATCAAGATCGACCTGCTGCGCAGCCTGCTCAATCGCCTTATCTAATTGATCTAAGGTCGCGGCGGCAAGCAGTTGAAAATCATGCTCTCTGCTATTTCTATCGATAGGACACATGCTAGACTCCTCTGCCATTTCTCGTCAGGTGTGATGATGTTTAAAAAAATAATTGCACGTATACCCGCGTCGCTTCTACTTAGCGTTACCTTTGCGCTACTCCTTACTGCATGTGGCATACGTGGCCCTCTCACGCTACCCACCATCCCACCTACCCCGACTGCCCCCCATAGCCCCCCACCGGCCAATTACATCACGGCAATCAGCGATGTGTGCGTAGACATAGACCTATAAAACCATATCGCCAAATGCGGGTCACAGCATGCATACACAACTATCAGCACAGCACGCCGCGGGCTTACGATAAATAAAGACCCAATCTGATTATCGCCAGGTTACAAAGCAAACAAAGGTCAGCTTAAAGCTGACCATAGCTATGCAAGCCAGACAAAAATAAATTAACCCCAATAAATGCAAAGGTCGTCACAAATAAACCAATTAAGACCCACCATGCTGCCACCGCACCCCGCAAACCTTTGATTAAACGCATATGCAGCCACGCCGCATAATTAAGCCAGACGATTAAAGCCCAGGTCTCTTTGGGATCCCAACTCCAATAGCCGCCCCACGCCTCAGCAGCCCATAACGCACCCAGTATGGTTGCCACCGTAAAAAAAGAAAACCCAACGGAAATTGCCCTATACATCAAATCATCAAGCACAGCCAAGCTGGGCAAGCGCGTTGCCAATACGTTATGTTGCTTGAGTAAATAAGCTACTGCCACCATCGCCGCCAAAGCAAAAGTCGCATACCCAATAAAATTAGCGGGCACATGAATTTTCATCCACCAACTTTGCAGTGCGGGCACTAAAGGCTGAATCACTTGCGCATCACGACCCACGCTGTACCAGAGCAAAAAAGCAACCGCCGCTGCAATCACAGTTAACACAAATGCCCCCAAAGCACGCGTGGCATAGTGCCTTTCGTAATACAAATAAAACATTGCAGTTACTAAGCAAAACAAAACAAACACTTCATATAAATTGGACAATGGAATATGGCCGATATCGCTGCCCATCAGATAAGACTCATACCAACGTACCAGCAAACCGGTCCAACCAAGCACAACTGCCATCCAGCAAAAATTGCTCGCAAGGCTCTTGGCCACATCCGAGCGTGCTAGCAATCCCCCCCAATAAAATGCCGTGGAAAAAAAGAACAAACAACTCATCCACAAAATAGCGGACTGACTAGAAAGAAAATATTTCAGCAAAAAAACATGGTCAGCCCGCGTGACATCGCCCGCATAAAGTATCACCCCAATCAAGGAGAGCACAGCAAGCGAACACAATAGCGCGCGCAGCGGTCGCCAATACCATCCTAAGGACGTGAAAACAGGTACAGCCAACCATAAAATGGCCTGCTCATAATGATCCATATAGAGGTGATACTTGTACTGCGCGTAACCTGCTCCGACAATCAATAAGAGCACGTATAAGCAATCAAAAAAAGACCTTTGGCGCAAATAAGCCATAGGCGAAAAAAATAACGGTTGCATCCTTTACTCCGTTCTTAAAGTCGCTTGCGCCACCTGCGCAAGTCGCATATGCAGATCAGCAAATTCGTTGTCAAAATCGATTGTCTTTCGATGTGCCAAACAAGCCATCACAATCTCACTACCGGTACCCCCATGATCTTTTACCCAAACCCAAAGCTGTCGTTCGCGGATATAAAACATCGAGAACACACCAATCACTAAGAACAAACACCCTAAGTAGACAATATATTTTCCGGGCGTGCGCGTTACCTGAAAGACACTCGCCTTTACTTCACGAAAATTATCTAACTGCAATAACATCGGTGCCGCATACAAAAAACTATCTGATAAGGCATTCATCGCCACACCCATAAAAGCACGCTGCTCAGGCAAATCTCCTGCCGGAGGTAATCCATTTTTCGCACGTACTAATTGCCATAACTCAATTAAACTGCCATTTAATACTTGCATCAGTATCTCAACTGAACGCTCTTGATCTGCTAAAGGAACACGCTGATCAATCAACTGTGCAATCGCAGAAAATCCACCGCGAACAGGAAAAGCCTTGTCATCCGTATCACCCCCCGCAAATAATGCCAACATACGTAAAGCACTGGCTTCTAGCTGCGCACGCATTAAGCCCCGCGACGACGCTTCATTGGGAAAATGTTTGGCATAACGTTTAGCCGCTTGGGCACGCATATTCGGGTCCGCTAAAGCCGCGTGCAAATGCAACCATTCTTGCGGCGTACCCTGCTCATCCACAGGGATGCGTAAATATTGAAAAGCATCCCCCGGAGAACTACGTACCCCCGCTAGAAGGACCTGCACACCATCTAGCATCACCGGCAGCATATAGTTATGAAACTCCCGTGCCTGCCCCGATGCATCGCGCAATTTGTAATGCACAGAAGGTCCCATATTGCGCAAAGTATGTGCCGATGATTTTGTCGCTGCCCCCAAATGCGCTTGTAACTGACTCACACGACTCACCACTCCACGTACATCTTCACGCCCTGCGGCATCCATTATATTTTCAACATTAATGGCACGAAAATCCGTGAACTCAGCCATCAACGGCCCATCTGCACTCTTTATTTGACGCTGGCCACCTACTTCTGCACTCAGCTTAAAAGGCGCGCGTTGCGCACCTATCAATGGATACGCAGTGAAATCAAGCTGCGATCCCCCATCCTCAAAACTAGACTGATAAATCGCAATGCCTTTGTAAATTAAAGGGTGATTCACAGCAATTTTTGCCGGCATTTGCTCGCCCGTTTGTCGGTCCGTTAAGACCACTTCACTCACAAACGATTTGGGCATACCCGTTGAGTAATACTCAACCACAAACTGATTGAGTTGGAGCGTAAAAGGAAGATCCTGTACCAAAATACCCTCCCTTGTCGTTAACACCGCAGCAGCGGTATTTTTTCCTTCCGGGACAAACAAACTGGCACGAAAACTTGGATTACTCTGCGCCAATCGACTCTGCGCAGGAATATCTGCGAGCAATAAATTTTGCTCCTGGCTTGCCATGGGTTTTTTATCCCCCCACCAAAGCTGCGCATGCATAAAAAAATCACTATCAAGCAAAGCACCTAAGCAGATCATCACAATCGCCCCATGGGCAAAGATGTAGCCTAATTTATTGGCAGCCCCCATGCGGCCACTAATCCAATCACCGGTACTTTTACGCACAATCCGT
>JADYYQ010000103.1 GCA_020853585.1 Ottowia sp. | reverse complement strand
TATAACCGGCAGCGGAGACATTCAAGATTAGGTTACTTGTCTCCCGCTGCATTTACTAAAAAATTTCATGCAGCTTAAGTAGTTTTTTGAAATGCGAGTGTCCGTTATTGACAGTACACCTCAGTATAGCATTGCACTGGTTGCGACGATTTTTGTAATGGCCCCTGTTTTGCAACCGATAGGGACTTGGATGAATGCAGCCGACTTTCCTAATCAACTACATTCTTCCTCAGGTGGGCTGTCACGTTTAGTAGAGCAGGTCTCGGGACCTTTACGTGATTTTATGATTAAACATACCCGTCCTGCGTTGCAAGAAATGTTGCATGAGGCAGCAATAAAATTATGGCCGCCCGAGATGCAGCTGCAAATTACCAAAACACATTGGTTGCTTGTTGTGCCTTCTTTTGTGCTCAGTGAATTACAAAGCGCATTTGAAATTGGGTTTTTAATCTACTTGCCTTTTGTCGCAATTGATTTGTTGATTTCCAATGTATTACTTGCGCTGGGTATGCAGATGGTGTCACCCATGGTGATTACCACGCCGCTTAAATTACTGCTGTTTATTACGATCAACGGCTGGGCAAATTTACTCAACAAGCTTTTACTTAGCTACCAAGAGTTTTAATGTACTCCTCCGTTACCGCTGCTATTTTTTCTCTTTTTCAAGAAACATTATGGGTGGTGCTGTTTATTTCTCTGCCGGCATTGGCTGTTGCAGTTCTTGTCGGTATTTTGGTTTCTTTGGTACAAACGCTATTTCAGCTGCAAGATCAAGCGTTGCCATTTGCTGTTAAATTAGTTGCGGTGGGTCTTACCTTAGCGATGACGGGTGGATGGATTGCTCAGCAAATTTTGTATCTTGCTCAACGTGCTTTTGCATTGATTCCCACGATTTAATGTATTGAGCTAGTAAACAAAATGGTAGGGCCCCTTGCATAACGCGGTGCACATGTCCATCTCTGTGTTTGAGGTGTACGCGAAATGCGTATGCACGCTGCGGCCACTCCGCTTTCTACGTTCCGCCGGCTTTGACCAAAATGTGTTCGCGAAAGTGTGCGGGGATTTCGCGTAGACGGATGCTTGAGGGCCCGGTCGATTTCAGCATCTTGCTTGATATGCGCACAGGACGGCGCCACAGCTTACGCAGCCCATGTTGCGTTTATGCTGTTTGGTCGATTTTATTGTTTCGGTTTTTCTGCGCTATTTATTGTGGCGCTTGGCCTGTGCATTGCTTTTGTTTTGGTATAAATAAAGATGATATTAGTCGCGGTGTTTACGTAGCATTAAGAGTAAGCCAAATAGCATCATGGGCAGGGATAACCACTGTCCCATTGACCAACCAAAGCCGAGTAAACCTAAAAAATCATCGGGTTCACGCGCAAATTCTGCGATAAAGCGCAATACGCCGTATCCCAAAAGAAAGGCTCCTGATACTGCCCCGAGCGGTCTAGGCGTGCGTGCGTAAACCCATAATATAAAAAATAACAATAGGCCTTCACCGGTAAATTGATACAGCTGAGAGGGGTGACGGGGGGTTAAGTCACCACTTTGCGGAAAGATCATGGCCCAAGGAAGCGTGCTAGCACGTCCCCATAATTCACCATTGATAAAATTACCGAGTCGCCCAGCAGCAAGGCCGAGGGGGATCATGGGTGCAATAAAATCAGTTACAGCAAGCCATGAGCGTTTTCGGGTGTATGCGTAGTAAGCCATCGCAATGCATACGCCGAGTAACCCACCATGAAAGGCCATACCTCCCTCCCACACTTTAAAAATCGCAAGGGGATGCATAAGGTAATCCATGGGTTTGTAGAAAAGCACATAGCCTAAACGTCCACCCAGCACCACACCGAGCACACCGAAAAATAAAAGATCATCGATGTCTCGCCGTTGCCAACTGCGCATATGTGCTTGCTGTATGCGGCGCTGCCCCAGATAAATGAAAGATAAAAAAGCGACCAAATACATAAGCCCATACCAGTGAATCGAGAGTGGGCCAAGGTGGAGCGCGACGGGATCGAATTGAGGGTGTATCAACATGGGCTGTAGAACAATCTTTGTAGATAAATAGATAAGTGATCTTTGTGGGCCTAATAGTAAGTTTGATTATAGGATGACACCGCTTGTTTTGAGCGGCTTATTTTTTTTATAGAAATGGACTGGTTATTTTTTTCTAAGGGATGGCCGCCTCATTGCGCGATATATATGGGCATAACCGTCGTGCTGTGTTTAGGCAAAGAGATATTTCTATGCGCGTGAAAATAAGTGCGAAGAGAAGGGGGCTAGGTATAAAATGACTTCCCTATTTTTTATTGCCTGTTAGGCACCCCATTTTATGCCCACATATCGTTCACGTACTACTACGCATGGCCGCAATATGGCGGGTGCACGGGCTCTTTGGCGTGCGACCGGCATGCGCGATGGTGATTTTGATAAACCCATTATTGCGATTGCTAACTCCTTTACTCAATTTGTGCCAGGACATGTGCATCTAAAAGATTTGGGCCAATTAGTCGCACGTGAAATTGAACGTGTGGGTGGGGTCGCTAAAGAATTCAACACGATTGCCGTAGATGATGGCATTGCGATGGGGCACGGCGGTATGCTGTATTCGCTGCCTTCGCGTGAGCTGATTGCTGACTCGGTTGAGTATATGGTGAATGCGCATTGTGCGGATGCAATGGTGTGTATTTCTAATTGCGACAAGATTACCCCAGGTATGTTGATGGCGGCGATGCGATTAAATATTCCTACCGTTTTTGTTTCCGGTGGTCCGATGGAAGCCGGAAAAATAATTGCTGTCGCGGAGGGCAAGGGTACAAAAGGTCGCGTGATTAAAATTGATTTGGTCGATGCGATGATTCAGGCGGGTGATGCCAGCGTGTCAGATGAACAAGTTGATCAAATTGAGCGTTCAGCGTGCCCGACATGTGGCTCATGTTCGGGAATGTTTACAGCGAACTCGATGAATTGTTTAAACGAGGCGCTTGGGTTGGCATTGCCCGGGAATGGCACTTTGCTGGCTACACATGCAGCGCGTGAGCAGCTTTTTATACAAGCGGCCCGTTTGATTGTTTCTCTGTGCCAACGTTATTACGAGCAAGATGGAGTCGGTATATTACCTCGCCAGATTGCGACTAAAGCGGCGTTTGAAAATGCGATGGCGCTGGATGTGGCGATGGGTGGATCAACCAATACAGTGTTGCATTTATTGGCTGCCGCACAAGAAGGTGAGGTTGATTTCACGATGGATGATATTGATCGTATTTCGCGTCGCGTTCCTTATTTATGTAAGGTGGCGCCCGCTAGTCAGGATTATCACATTGAAGATGTTCATCGCGCTGGGGGCGTGATGGCTATTTTGGGTGAGCTTGCACGGGCAAAGTTACTCGATACTACGGTTGCCACTGTGCATAGTCCTAGCTTGGCGCAAGCGATTACGCAGTGGGATGTGATGGATAATGCGCAAGTTCATAATTGGTATCGTGCAGCGCCAGGAGGTGTACCAACACAAGTTGCCTTTAGTCAATCTGAGCAGTACAAAACCTTGGATTTGGATCGCGCGCAAGGATGTATTCGTGCACTTGCGCATGCGTATTCTCAAGAAGGGGGGTTAGCCGTGTTGTATGGCAATCTCGCGGAGAAAGGATGCATTGTAAAAACAGCGGGTGTGGATGAGAGCATCCTTGTTTTTAGCGGTAAGGCACGTGTATTTGAGAGTCAAGATGCGGCGGTGGAAGCGATTCTGGGTGATTATATTCAGGCCGGTGATGTTGTATTGATACGTTACGAAGGGCCTAAAGGGGGGCCTGGTATGCAGGAAATGCTCTACCCCACGTCTTATATTAAATCTAAGGGGCTAGGTAAATGTTGTGCTTTATTTACCGACGGTCGTTTCTCTGGTGGATCGTCTGGTTTGGTGATTGGCCATGCTTCCCCGGAAGCGGCAGCAGGGGGGGCAATTGCCTTGGTAGAGGAAGGAGATTGGATTGATATTGATATCCCTTCACGGCGTATTCATTTACGGATCAGTGACGCAGAGTTGGCTAAGCGAAGAAGTGCGATGAACGCACGCGCACATCCATGGCAACCGACGGGACGTAAACGTTTTGTTTCACAAGCATTACGTGCTTATGCTGCCCTGGCAACCTCGGCAGATCGTGGAGCCGTGCGTGATTTATCGCAGTTAAAAATGGCGCCCTTTTCAGACTCTTAGATACTCTGCGTAAGGCAGCAGTAGGCGGTGAAGATTTTAAATTGTAAGTGCGCCTATTGCTGTTTTTCCGCCGCTGTGTGCGCGATCTTTGAGGTCATAGCGTGTGCGTTGTGATCTTTTAATCGCGGTGGCGCCCCCTTTTTTGTGAGGGGGCGTTTTTCTAACATACCGTGTTGATAACGCATCTGTAAGACAACATGTTGGGTGTCTTATGATGGTGGTGCGATTGCATGGTATCGATTGATTGTTAGGCGATTGCGCAGCTAAATTGTTGGCTTTCTTTGTCTGTAAAGATCGTTACACTATGCACGGTTTCTTGAAGACAGATTTTAGCCAATATTTTTTTTGCGATCTCCACGAGGATTAATTCGTGAATCATTCGCTCTGTACCTTGGACGCCGACTTTCACGCATCGTTTGGCTAAGGCATCCACGATCATGTCCTCATATCTAAATTCAGCATTGTGATGCGCCTTTATGCGTTCACGGATGCTTTTTAATTCTAATTGAATCGCCTGTTTAATTACTTCGTATTGAGTTTGCGTCATGCTGTTCATATCCTTGCCCCTCAAGATGACATCATCACTTGTTCAATTCAGTTTTAACAGCACCCAATGATGAAAATTGGGCGCTGTTTTTTCTATAAAAGAATTTACTTTAAGAACGTGCTTGCACTGAATGACTTTGTTCTATTACTGAAATGGACAGAGAAAGTAACGCGTTTTGTTGTCGAACCAATTTTAATGAGTTCTTTAGCAACGGCTGCTCTGATTTCGGTAATAGCATGTTGAATGCCGCGTACCCCTGCGCCACTTGCGCGTGCATAACGTGCAACAAGCTCTGCCTCAGTGTCCAAGTCCCACTTGACTCGGTCGACCTGTGTATGTTGTTGCTTAACCAAGGTTTCAAAACTCTTCAGCTCTTTCCTAATAATTTCCTTGCTTATATCCGTTGTGACGGGATAGTAGGGCAGAACCTTCATACGGCCAAGAAGCGCTTCGCCGCCGCCTGGTGTTGCATTGAAAGCAGCAACAAGTTGTGGGCGTATTTTATCTTCAAGCTCTTGGGGGGTGGGGCGTGTTGCACCGGCACACGCTTCTTTGATGGTATCTGACCCTGTATTAGCGGTAATTAGGATCATCATATTTTTAAAATCAATCTTCCGACCGTGCCCGTCTTCCATTTCGCCCTTATCTAATATTTGGAAGAAGAATTGACGAACCTCGGGCGCTGCTTTATCAAACTCATCAAGCAGAAGAACGCCATGAGGATTATCAGCAATCTTGTCTAAAACAGTTGGATCACCGTAGCCAATATAACCAGGTGTTGTTCCTTTTAAGCCAGAAACGCTTCCTTTTTCCGTAAACTCTGACATGCGCACTGTAATTAAATTACCTTGATATAAGGCGTTTGCTAAGGCAATGGCGGTCTGTGTTTTCCCTGACGCACTTGGCCCGACTAACATAGCGACGCTATTGGGTTTTTCAGGATCTTTTAATCCCATCCGAGCGACAAGAATGTCATCAGCGATGATTCTAAGCGCATGGTCCTGACCAATGACCTCTTTTTTGAGATCTTTATAAAGCGTCGCCAGTTGCGCGGATTCGTCCTTTACCATTTTTCCTAATGGGATACCTGTACGCGCAGATACAACTCTTGCGATGGCGTGTTGATCAACGCCTAAAGAGACTAATACTGAGGTGTACTGTCAATAACGGACACTCGCATTTCAAAAAACTACTTAAGCTGCATGAAATTTTTTAGTAAATGCAGCGGGAGACAAGTAACCTAATC
>JADYYQ010000102.1 GCA_020853585.1 Ottowia sp. | reverse complement strand
TTCCAATACAAGTTTGACCGCCTCGCCGCGATACTCTTTTGTGTAGCTTTCTTGCTTGCTCATCCTTGCTCCAATTTTAGGTAATATACCAAGTTGGAGTGTCCGAATTTGTCAGGCTACCTCAATGCAACGTGCGCAACATGGCCAACCATCTATTTTTTATTTAGGCATGTATCCAGCCGCCCCAAATCAACTCACAAGAGATATTTATATTCAACAAGGGGCGGAGCCTGCTCAACGCATCGAGCTACCCAAAGATAGTCATGTGCGTGTCTTTGGAAATAAATTATTTGCTTCGTATAACAACGGAAAGAAACAAGGGATCAGCATCGATGGACTCTCTAGCGTGCTAGAAAAAGTGCACCCCTTTCCCTCACAAAAAGCAGTGGTGGTACAGATTGAAAATTATCGCAGTGCGCATCAAAAAGTAGTGATACCGTCTATACCAGGATATGAAACGCTCATCATTGATGGAGGGCAAGGGCAAACATATCCTATTGATCAAATGCTCTGGGATAACTATGCCACTATTTATATCAAGGGATCCCCTGCGCATATCCAAATCGACATTCATGAAAATGATTGGCTTGAGATTAAAAAAATAGGTAAAAAATATTTTATTTTTGATAAGGTAAAAAACAAGACATTGATACTTACCACCACAAATCAATTGGCCCCATTAAGTGGAACCACAATACAAATCGGGCAACGTACGCCCTGGGAATGTTAAGCTAGACGGGGGTTTGTATTAAATAACGATATTGTTTTTAATGATAGCGTGACTGACAAAAAATTCCCACAAAACAAAACGAGTGAAATATCAAATTAATATAGCGACAATGCACGGGGTATCGCATATTTCTTAGCCACACATAAAAACCACAATACACTTACGGCACATCAACGTGAGACTAAGAAATCCATGAAAGGTATTTCGCTCCCCTTTATCCAACGTCCTATTGCCACAACACTCTTAACATTTGCCATTGCTTTAGCAGGCGCAATGGCTTATTTTCTCTTACCCGTTGCACCACTACCGCAAGTTGATTTCCCCACCATTTCTGTATCAGCCAATTTACCGGGCGCCAGTCCACAAACTATGGCTACGACAGTGGCCACGCCTTTAGAACGCTCTTTAGGACGCATCGCTGGTATTACTGAGATGACGTCATCAAGTGCCTTGGGAAGCACGCGAATCACCTTGCAATTTGATTTATCACGCGATATTGACGGCGCAGCACGGGATGTACAAGCGGCCATCAATGCAGCCAGCAGCTTATTACCCACAGGTTTACCAAGTCTGCCCACCTATCGCAAAGTCAACCCGGCGGATGCGCCAATTATGATTTTGGCATTAACCTCCAACACGCTTACACAAGCACAGCTATACGATGCCGCTTCCACCGTATTAGCGCAAAAAATAGCGCAACTGCAAGGTATTGGCCAAGTTAACGTCGGCGGCAGTGCCTTACCTGCTGTACGTGTTGAGCTCAATCCCATGGCGCTCCAACACTATGGTCTTAGCTATGAAGCAATACGCAATGCGATCGCTGCTAATAATGTTGATCGCCCAAAAGGAACCCTGGAAGATGGCCATCGTCACTGGCAAATTTATGCCAATGATCAATCTAAAACAGCACAAGATTATCTGCCCATAATTGTGCGTTATCAAAATGGTTTCGCCGTACGTTTACGCGATATTGCACAAGTACGCGACTCAGTTGAAGATGTACGTAATGCCGGTATCGCCAATGGTAAACCCGCTGTACTCTTGATGCTCTACCGTCAACCCGGTGCCAATATCATCGCCACCGTTGATCGCGTTAAAGCAGCATTGCCCCTGATGAGTGCCTCGGTTCCGAGCGCGGCAAATGTAGATATCGTGCTCGATCGCACACCGACCATTCGCGCATCACTTCTTGAAGTTGAACGTACATTACTGATCTCCGTTTTTCTGGTTATCTTGGTGGTATTTATTTTTTTGCGCAGTGCACATGCCACGCTTATTCCGAGTATTGCCGTCCCCGTATCACTGATTGGCACCTTTGCTGTGATGTACCTCTGCGGATTTTCCCTCAATATTTTGTCCTTAATGGCACTGACAATTGCAACCGGCTTTGTCGTCGATGATGCGATTGTCGTACTCGAAAATATTTCTCGTCATATTGAGAAAGGACTCACACCCTATCAAGCTGCCATAAAGGGCGCACGCGAAGTCGGTTTTACGGTGTTATCCATTAGCATTTCACTGATCGCAGTCTTTATTCCTATCTTGATGATGGGCGGTATTGTCGGACGCTTATTTCGTGAGTTTGCCGTCACGCTATCGGTTGCTATTTTGATGTCCTTATTAGTGTCATTAACCACTACACCGATGCTCTGCGCACGCTGGCTTAACAGCACAACGCAGCGCCCGGGGAAATTATTTCGTCTCAGTGAGCGCGGATTTTCAACTATGTTGGCAGCATATGAACGCGCATTAACGTGGGTACTACGGCATCGCCGCTTAACCCTAACTGTATTGCTCGCAACCATAGCGCTCAATATCTACTTATATGTCGTGATTCAAAAAGGTTTTTTTCCACAACAAGATACCGGCAGACTAGTCGGTTCGATTCAAGCAGATCAGCGTATCTCTTTTCAGTCGATGCAAGGCAAACTACAAAACTTTATTGATATCGTGCGCCAAGACCCAGCGGTATCGGGTGTCGTAGGGTTTACCGGTGGGGGACAACGCAATACCGGCACCCTATTTGTTGTACTCATCCCTGTGCGTGAACGAGGTGAAACTGCGGCTCAAGTCATCGCCCGTTTACGCAGCAAAACAACCCATGTGCCCGGCGCCACACTCTTTTTGCAAGCCGTACAAGATATTCGTATGGGAGGACGTCCCGGTAATGGACAATATCAATTTACACTACAAGCAGATGATTTAACGCTCCTACACACTTGGGAGCCGCGCGTTCGTGAAGCATTGATGGAATTACCTCAGTTAGTGGATGTCAGCACCGATGCTCAAGATGCCGGACTGCAAACGACATTAACGATTGATCGTGACTACGCCACATCATTAGGCATCAATATGCAGATGATTGATAACACCTTAAATGATGCATTTGGCCAACGACAAGTTTCTACTATCTACGACACCCTTAACCAATATCACGTTGTTATGGAAGTGGCACCCTCTTACTGGCAAAATCCTCAGACCTTGCATTGGCTGCAAACCACCAGTGCTCACGGTGTACAAATACCTTTTGCAACGTTCTCTCAATTTGGCTCTAGTAATACGCCACTCGGCGTCAACCATCAAGGACAATTCGCGGCAAGTACCCTCTCTTTTAATTTACCCGCGCACGTCTCCTTAGGGGATGCTTCACAAGCCATTACCCAAGCGATCCACCGCATCGGCATGCCGAACACTCTTTATGGTCATTTCTCAGGTACCGCTAAAGCCTTTCAAGAGTCACTCGCCAATCAACCCTGGTTGATCTTTGCTGCACTTCTTACTGTTTATATTGTGTTAGGCATACTCTACGAAAGTCTCGTGCACCCACTCACCATCTTATCGACGCTCCCTTCTGCTGGGATTGGTGCATTACTCGCCTTAATGGCATGTAATATAGAGTTCTCAATCATCGCGTTAATCGGTGTTATTTTACTTATTGGTATCGTGAAAAAAAATGCCATCATGATGATTGATTTTGCCATCGATGCAGAACGCCATGAGCAATGCTCACCGCACCAAGCGATTTACCAAGCATGTGTGCTGCGCTTTCGGCCTATTATGATGACAACCTTAGCCGCTATGTTAGGCGCCTTACCCTTAGCGTTAGGCGCAGGAGATGGCGCTGAGTTTCGTCGACCATTAGGCATTGCCATTGTGGGGGGACTCCTCTTTAGTCAAGTGCTTACGCTGTTTACCACTCCGGTCGTTTATCTCTATATGGATGATTTTCGACTATGGTGTAAACGTCGATGGGCCAGATAACAGCGCATCAGTATTGATAGCAAAATCCGTGGGCGGTTTTGCATACTCAAGCGCGACAACCTGTACGCTTTCGCTCTCTCCTTGCATGCATAGATGCGTATTTATCGTGTGGTACATCGTACTAGACAAGCGTCTCACGTACACCACTCTTGGGTGGCAAACCAAAACTCACTGTCTTGTAAGCCTCACACATCTTTTCATACCGCATTGTGCCCAAGAACAATGGCCACCAATCAATAAAATTATCTTTGTTGGGAAAATGAATTTCACCCACATTGGGATCAAAAAATGCGACCGTACCATTCTTACTAATCGAAATCGCCATGCTATGTCCACTTGCCTTACCAAAGATATTAATCTGCTTATATAAGTTACCTCTTATTGTATGTGCCCCATCTTCATTGACAATAGATTTAGCCATATCTTCAACAAAATCCTCATGACCTCGCCCCTCTCTTTTCACACTTTCCGAAATTACTTCCGTTAATTTGTGCATCCCGGTTGATCCAGCTGGTTTTTGTTCTACTAACCACTGCGTAAATGCAGCAGTTTGATTTGTCTTGACGGCTGATCTACGTGCACCACTAAAAATACTGAATCCACCATAGGCTTTTTCACTCGCGTTGAGATCTTGCTCAATCATGGCACCGGGATTACACATCACACTTATATTATGTAGTTGTATTGCACGTCTAATTTGATTTAAGTCAATCGTGCCATCACTCTTCTCCAAATGCGCTCGTAGCGAGCTCCCATGAGCTCTACGTTCTATCCATAACGCCGAAAGTGCGCCACAAATACCCTTACGTGAAGACAAATGAGGATAGGCTTGTAGTGTCTTACCCACTTCTGCACTACCTTGCGAAAATTGCCATACATGTGTGAAGTTATAAGAAAAGTCCACTTCATCTGTCGCGCCCAGATGTGCTGGAGAAATCTGCGCGTGGGTACCTAATTGCTTTTTCCTCATCATATGCGATGTATGAGTTTCTGCTGAGGGCAAAGCAGAAGACGCTTTCATATGACGTAAAGTCCCGGGTGCATCTTGGCGTCTTAATAGCGGTTGATGATGTAATGCTTGCGTTAAATGCGCAGGTACCAACGAGGAAGACGACACATACGCTTGTTGCCGATATTGCTTGCCTTGAAAAGACCGCTCACTACCATCAACCATGGTTTTTGAGATCGTTTCTTCGGCTTGGCCTGAAACCTTTTTTGGTAAGGCAGCGACCCATACCGCCGCATTTTTTTGACCTTTACGATGCTCAATGTGTGAACTAAAAGACTGTGCTGGCAAACATCCTACTCTCATCATCTTTCCCCATAAGTAACGTGGTGTTATTTATGAGTTGAATTATTATAATTATAATTCCTAGGTGTATGTACCGACAGGGTGTACCCTAAAAAAGGTGTGCAATATTTCAAAGAAAAAATAAAAACACAAAATGTGTCCTTATTAAAAAAGATCGTGTGAACACTACGCTGTTTTTTAAGAAAACAAAATATGAGAAAAAGACAGTTGGCTACCTGTGTTAAGGTAGACTAAAAAGCGTTTGCAAAGTGCTATGCATTGCCGCAGAAAAGCGCAGCATAATAAGCCAAACGGCCATCCATACTATTTTGAATTGACGCTCATCAAAGCATGCCCGCATACATGCAAGCGACCAGCTTAAAGAAAAGCCCATTTGAGAAAAAAATTAAGCCGACAACTTGTCGGCTTAATTTTTAATATTGGTTGCGGGGATAGGATTTGAACCTATGACCTTCGGGTTATGAGCCCGACGAGCTGCCAGACTGCTCCACCCCGCGTCTGTGGGGTCGAATTATATGACTTAAGTTGCCTGCACGCAAGTAATTTCTGCGAACACGGCAAGAACAAGCCTCGCAGAACAAGCCTCGCGCCCACCTCGCCGCAGATTAGGATGCATCAACACATCCGTTTAAAATTTAAATATCTTTTAAGAAAACCGCTGTAATAGCGTAGTGTTGGTTACCTTGCCATCAAATTGCGTCATCACCCGCTGTAAGAATTGTGCGCGATCATGTGCATCAACGGATGCAATATCTTTCTCCCAATCCACCTCAACTAGCACGGCATCAGGGTTATAAACCAAACATTTCTCCTGCAATGCCAACAGCGTGAGCTCCACATCGGCATAATGCCGGCGATACCCTGAATGAAAAAAATCCCCAGCATAGTGTTTTCTCACCCAGCTGCGCCTGGCAAGACCAAAAGCAGCTAACTGCCCATACCATTTACCATCATTAAAAGAGAGCAATCCACCTATTTTTTTCTCCAGTGCATGCAGCGCAATAGCCAGCCAACGCCGACCCGCTAAAGCATCTTGAGCCACATAACAAAACCAATCACTCTCGCTCTGCTGAAAAACGCGATTAACTATATTCACAAAACCATCGCCATGATCATCATGTACACAAAGAATCAATCCGTCAGCTGCGGCACGTTGCGCCATCAGCCGTGCGGCACGTTGCGCTTGCATAGGATCAGTGAATGGCATCACCACCAAAGTACCGTTTATGTCCCAGCGTCTTTTTATAATATGCGAAGAAGAAATTAGCTCAAACTCCATCGTCCCCCCTGACCCAATAACAAAATACATAGCTGCCAAAGATAAAAACCATATCCCCCCTTAAGCAAACATAATGTCAGATGGGGTGATAGCATGCAGATAGCGTTGGCACCATGCCTTACCATACATCTGACTTAAATATAAATTTCGATAATTCACCCAACAGGCAGCAAGCCATGGTGAGCGCGTACGATGCGCCATCTCTTTCATCTCACGCAACAACTTTAAGTGCACATTCAGTTTGCCTTCTAACTCAGGCAAATCAATCTTGCATGGCCGCAACGTTTTCCCTTCCGTTTTCATAAAAATAGGGAACAATCGCTCGACAATAAAGGGAACATACGATGCGCCATTGTGCAAACCCTTGTTATCCGCAATGCTTGAATACAATAAAATACGCATTTCTTCCGTCATATGCGCATCCGCCAAGGCAAGGGTCTTACGGATAAAAGCAAGATAGCTACGCCAAAAAACAGGCGACCCCACAAAATAATTAGCCGCAGACCACTCAGAAGATGCACTAATGGCCCGTAATGCTTGTACGTCTAGCGCTGCGGCAGAAAAGAGCGCTGCACTTAACTCAAGAAATTGAGGATGCGCAGTCTCACCCTGCACCCACATATTATGAAATAGCGCCTCATTGTGCACATGGGGATTGCAGTAATACACATCAGCGGGAGGGCTGGTTTCAATTAGTTTGATTAAGCCTGCACCACTCATCCCTGTTTTTTCCGCATAACGCCAAGATAAGCCTCCCCATAAAGCAGCACCTTCAACATAAGGAGAATGCGCCAGACGTTCAAACACATCAAACTCCATGGTCTCCATCTGTACACCCGCATTATTAAAAGGAATAAAAGCAGGATCTAATAAGGCTTCTTGCCAATCCTCATAATAAATTTGAAAAACGCGAATTTTATTTCCTAAGAGTGCCGTGTTTTTTACACGCACTTCTTGTGCTTGTTCACTTACAGAAAGAGGCCGCGCACCCGTCTTAGGCAAAGAAGCGCGTTTAGCCGATTTTGTGGCGCTCACTTTAGGCAAAGTGAGCGTATCTTGCACAGCGCGTGTGCCCTTCGATAATGAATCTTTCTTGCTTATGCGTGTCGTTGCTAAATCACTTGCCTCAATAGGGGTAGCACGTGCACCTTGTTTACGAGAACGAACTGGGGCGGGCAGTATTTTTTTGGAAACCATAAAAGTTATGCGTAAAGTCCAGCGCTATGTCGTTCGCAAAATAACTCACCTACTTGCGCATGCACACGCGTACCCAATGCATGTGCCTCCCGCGCCGTTAACCCGCCTCCATAAGGAAACGTATCAATCATCACCGCATGGGTATTTAACGCATCCAAGGCCTCTTCATGACTATTAGGACAAACATATTCGACATTGGTATGCCCTAATACTTCCTCAATACGTGCCCGTACACGTGCATATTGATACTGACGATGGATAAAGCATTTTTTGCCCGGCATCGCACGCAAACTATGCAAAAAAGCACGAGATACTTTCGCTGGATTAGCAAAAATAGCGGGCACCTCCGACTTTCGTTGCGCCGGTTTAGGCATATACGGTGGGGGTGTATATATCGCATAACCACTTTGCACATTCATAAGAGGCTCACTATAAAGATGCTGCAAATGCAAAGGCGACTGCCATGGATCACCAATCCACCCATCAAAATTATCTAAGCCCGTTGTAATACTTTGCCCACCTACCCATTTAAACTGTTGCAGTGCAGGCTTTGTGGAAAGTGCTTGTAAACCGATCGGATCCATCCACCCGCCTAAGTCATAGAGCACATCGATATCAGCCGCATAAAGCGTATGAGCAAGTTGGGTTGCACTTAGATACTGCACTTCATGCCACTCACTGGCCAATGCACGAAATTGATTCGTTGCCCAGTCCTGCTGTTGTCCCCGATTAAAAACCAACACATCGCACCCTTGTGCAATATGTCTAAACCCAGCGATCGTCAAAAAATAAACGGGTGAAACGCAAAGCAAAGGAGACATTAAAGCAACCCGAGGACGTTGCTCAGCACTACGTGAGGCACGTGGCGCAAGATTATTGTGAGAAAAATGAGGTAGCCGCAATGTGCGCCGAGAAAAATCCATCACTTGACGCGCAAGCTGCGTTGCACTGGTATCTCGGTCATATAACGATGCCATCAACACCGTCAACTCAACATCCCGCCCATACTCAGGACGATGCGCTAAAGGGGCGACTAAACGCTTCGCGGTTAATGGATCCCCAAACTCATTCATCATCAAATCAGCTAAGCCTAACAAGCTAGGACCATTGCATGCATCACTATGCAGCACTTGGATAAAGTTGTAATACGCCTGCTCGGGTTGGCCCAATTGCTTTTGCGCTTTCGCTAAAATAATACGGCTCTGCCATAGGGCGGGCTGCATCTGAATGGCGCGCGATGCATGTTGCAAAGCTGCTTGCGCCTTACCCGCACCCAAATAACACAAAGCAAGGTTGTGATAAATATGCGCCGCCGGTGCAATTTGTACAGCACGCTGAAACAAACCAACTGCTAAAGACCAATTTGATGCATTACGTGCAGCCTGTGCTTGCGCAAGCAAAGCTTGCAAATCATCATTACCCGTCGTAACAGGCGCACCTACCGTAACCCGCGGCTGTGCTGATGTCGGAGGTGGCGTTAAATTCATATCAGGCAATAGCAACGCTATCAGTTACAGCGTAACTATCGCAAAGCGTATTGCATATACGTTGCGCCGCTTTTCCATCGCCATAAGGATTGTGCGCGCGCGCCATCTCACTATAGGCAAAGGCATCATCTAATAAATGCGTAGCTTCTTTAATAATACGTACATGATGGCTACCCACCAACTTGACCGTTCCAGCAGCCACTGCTTCAGGACGCTCAGTTGTTTCACGCATCACAAGTACAGGCTTGCCAAGCGAAGGCGCTTCTTCTTGCACGCCTCCCGAATCTGTAAGAATTAAAAAAGAGCGCATCATCAAATACACAAAAGGGACGTAATCTTGTGGCTCAATCAAAAAGACATTTTTTAAATCTGACAATGTCTCGTACACTGGGTATTGCACATTTGGATTAAGATGTACTGGATAAACAATCTGCACATCAGGTCTTTGCGATAACGCACGCAAGGCCATACAAATTTGTTCAAATCCGGCGCCAAAATTTTCACGTCGATGACCAGTAACCAAAATCAATCGCCGATCTGGATATAGATAAGAAAATTTTTCAGCCAACTGCACTTCCAAATTAGGATCCGTTTTTATCCGTTCACACACGCCCTGCAATGCATCAATCACCGTATTACCTGTCACAACAATACGTTCTTGAGGTACACCTTCCGCCAACAATGCATCTCTTGCCATATCAGTCGGCGAAAAATGGTGATGTGCAAGTAAACCAACCACACGCCGATTCATCTCCTCTGGCCACGGCGCCCCCAAATCATAAGTGCGCAAACCCGCCTCTACATGTGCCAGTGGAATGCGATGATAAAAAGCAGCCAAGCTTGCAGAAAGTGCGGTCGTTGTATCCCCATGTACCAATAAAAGATCGTATCTTTTTACCAGTAATATCTCGCGCAGTTCATACAACACAGAAGAGGTGATATCCGTTAAATCTTGTCCCGGTCGCATCACGTTTAAATCGTAATCCGGTTTGATATCAAAAAGCGCCAGTACCGAATTAAGCATCTCGCGATGTTGCCCGGTAATACAAACATGCACATGCAAACCCCGCGCAGCGCGTAATGCTTTAATCACTGGCGCAAGCTTAATAGCTTCTGGACGGGTACCAAATACGATCAATATGGACTTCATGATGCCCTCTCAATACGTGCTTAAAAAGTTTCCAAGAAATGCTGCATTTGCTCACAGCGATATGTCCAGCTGTATTGATGCAGGTTAAGTTGTCGGCGTATCTGCCAAAAGGAATGATGTAATTTATTTTGCCAATCCATCGAAAAAACCATACTTGAATGCGGTAATACAGTCAAAAGACTGCGTAACTCCAGCTCAACATCGACTTCATGAGAAGACAGCACTGGCATACCCAATGCGATGTATTCATAGACCTTGACAGGATTTACCCACTGCGCAATTTCTTGACTACGAAAAAAAGTCATCCCAAAACAGCAGTTTGATAACTGCGACATCGCAGCGCGATGAGAGACTTCCCCTAAAAAAACAATATCTTTGCGTCTACGCGCTAAATCAGATAATGCGCAATCAAGTGATCCTGATCCCATAATTGTGGCCGATGCTTGATTGGCGCTCAAAAATTGGAGTAAGCCATCGCCATTAATCGCATCAATTGCGCCCACATACCCCAAAGTAGTGGCTGGCTTCGCATGAGGCTGATCAGCTTTTATTAATGCAGTGGAATAAGCATTGCGTATTTGACTGTGCTTCTTTTTTTTAAACCCATCCATCATCGGCAAACGTGCCGAGGTATAGGTAAATCCTTGCACATGATCAATACAACGCTGTAATAATTCGCGCAAATGAGGCTGCCCAAATGTCGCCCCATAGTCATCAATATAGTCAAAGATAGTCGTGTCAAACGGCAGAGAACGGCACATCAACGGCCACCATTGCGGTGCCCCCCACACACAGTGGGTAACGCTATATAACCCCATCACCTCACTTAAATAAGACGACCAACTATCCAATACACCTTTATCAAAATATGCACCGATAAAATCCGTACGCTGCCCCTGTGTCGGTAAAATCAAGCTATATAAATGCGTGCGCGCATCTAAGCGCTCAAAACGAAATGACTCACCTGCCCGAAAAATAGGCTCGATAAAAAATACATCCCAACCACGCTGCGCAAACATATACGCAAGCTGCTGATGCCTTTGAATCCGCGGGTAAAAAGAAGTAATGCCAAATAAAAATAATGCAGTCGATTGGCGCTGTGACAGTAATGCCTCTAATTGTTCCGGTACGGCCTGCGGCAAATTTATTACCGAATCAATCGGCATAGACTGCTCAACAAAATCCCCTTTAAACACAGCTGTATTTTTGGTTGAGAACATCAGCGCTCCATCGACAAAAAGAGCAAGCTCACCAGCAGCCAAAGTACCTAAATAAATTTCAAATCCATATGCACCATCTCCCCAAGCAAGATCATACAAATCTTGTCGATATACATTGGCATAGTCCGAATACATCACAGCGCCATTAACAGCCACATCGATACGCAGCTTACGGGATGGGTCACGATCATCCCTCGCCCAACCGTAGGCCTTACTCTGCGAAATGCGATCCAGATGAAAACGGATATTTTTCATCTGGTCTTAAAAACGACAACGGCACGGTTATAAAAAAGATCGTCATAACCTTCATCACTAAATTGAATAGACCAACCTAATGCATGTGCGATTTCATCACAGTGTGTGTAGAAATTTTTATCATAAGTATCCAGATTATTAGACTCGACTAAAACATGACCACCCGCTTTCACTGAACGCGCAATTAATTCAAATGCTTCGATCAATGGCAAATCAATCCACTGTGTAATGGCACACGCTAATACAAGGTCATAACGCGTCTTATTACTATGCAAAAAATCCTCAATAGTGCTATCGACAAAACTCGCGTTCTTTTTTCGATAGAGCAAAGCCATTTTTCGCGCAACATTATTAAGACTTTTGGAATACTCAATCCCCACAATAGAACGTGCTAGCCGCGCAATTTCCACACTGATCACACCAATATTGGAGCCTAAGTCAAGAACATCATGTGTGGACTGTACTAACTGAGCAATGCGGTAAGCACGTAATCTTGGTGCTGTTAGTCGCACACCAGGCAACC
>JADYYQ010000101.1 GCA_020853585.1 Ottowia sp. | reverse complement strand
TTATAGAAAAAACGGTTCTGTCACGTCCATGTAGTTAGCTAAATCGTTGGATTCATAGCCCATGCGCTAAAGAGGTAGCCAAAAACAATGGAAAATGCAGCTGCCAGGCCATGCTTCGCTAAAGTACTCAAGCGCTTACACCCGCCCTTAGATATGATCTTGATCAACGGTACATTGCTTACTCGCGGCGTTTGCATAATGAAAAAGCAATGACGCTATAGCAAAATATCTCAGTCCACTACGCGACAACAGAGAAAAAAGTTTTGCCTTTACATCATGAGTACGACAGAACCTTTTAGCAATGATGTGGGCACTACACCTCAATGCCGGGACTCAACCCCTAGGGTCATTGCCCATTAATTTTCCTTACAAATATGATATTTATATAAATAGTAGCTATTTTATAATTTGCGAGGAAAATATGAAAGTCCAATATGTCAACATGAATTCCTGCGCAAAACTCCAACCAGAAGCACAGGCTATAAAAAGTAGTCATGTTGGGACATGTCTTTTAGTCCATGTGTATAACACGCACACACAAAGAGTCTTGTTAGCGCACGTAGAAAGTACCGCAAAAGAAAAAGATAACCACAGTATCGCGCGCTATTTAAAATCACTTTCTCAAAAATTATCCAGTGATGACCAAGTGACGGTTGTACGGAATAACGATTTCCCACAAGATACAAAGCTAGTAGAAGGCGTAGTGGAGGCTTTAAAAGCCCATTCCCCCCGTATCAAAAATTACTCGTCCAAAGATGGTGAAGTACACAGGTTGTCGCTTACCGCACTAAAGGATGGTTCTTTTTCGGTAAGGCACAGCCGTAAAAAAACCTCGGAAGCGTCGAGAATGTTGCTTATCGATGAAAAATTTATTGCTGCCTATAAGGCGACAAAAATTAATGCCGTATTGGAAAACATGAAAAACAGAAAAGCCGAAGATCCCGATGAGGACTTCCCACTTAACCGATTTAAAAGCTTGTATGAAAAAAACGGGGAGAAATATATAGCAACATTGAAAATGATTCATGAAAGCAAAGCACAGTTATATATACAAACAGATCAAGAATCTACGTACTTTATCCGTGATAAATAAAGAAGGGTGGTTTCCAGGAAACGGTCGCAGGCATACTCCTCGTCTCACAAAAAATAATTTGTAAATCTACGTGCATAGCCGAACTAAGCGCAGACTCCTCCCACCAAGACGACATAAAAGTATCACAGCCATAATCAGTCATCACATATTATAGACATCGTGTTAGGAAAAGCGCGCGGTCGATAGGTCACCTATTACATCCACGTTCCACACCACCCGACCGAAAAATAATAAAAAAATTATTAAACAGATAAACGTATGAGTACGTCCTCTATCGACGCTAAGCGGATACCCCCTAAAACAGGTGGACTAAGCCGTACAAGTCATGCCGCATCCAGTGCGACACGGACATCTAACACGCCGCTAAAAAGCGAATCATCCGCACTCGTCCGTGCAAATAAAGTCACGTTTTACTCAGGGGAAACGTCACATCGGTTTTTGGTTAAATATCACACCGATATCCGAAAATTTCGACGCCCCCTCCCTCATCACACATTTAGACGAACAGGTAAAAACGGCCTCACACAAAGTCGAGGTATTGTTGAATCGCGTACGCAGCCATTTGGCAAAATAGCGCCACTTGATCACAACGTCACACAAGACGATGCATTTACGCTGCAAGATGTAAAAGGCCACACACAGACATTACATATTCAACAGCTTTCTGCACAAGAAGCAGAAAAATACGAAGGCAATCTATGCACACACATCGTTAACGGAAAGTTAACGCAAGCTATCGGCATACGGCAACATGCACAGGGCCAAACGCAATTTGTCCTTGTTCCAATTGTCCCCTTGGTAGCAAAACAGCCCGTATCCTCTACGCAAGCACCAGCAGCAAACGGGATCACAGCAAACACGACGCTTCCTTTTACGCAGCCGCTTGATATCGATCAAGAAGAATTTCTCGCCTTATCTAGTTGCTTAAAAAAAACAATCGAAATACACGCTGCACCTCACCATACCGTGACCGATGCGAACGCAACATTGACGACATTACCCATCAATATCCTAGATGCGCTACATGATTTACATCAGCGAATCGATCAATTGACGCAACAAGCCAGCGAGCGTTATCAAGCGATACGCAATACCAGCCCACTGCTCCAAAAGATTCAAAAAAGCACAACACAAGCCCTCGATCAGCATGAGCATATGTCCTTAAACGATATCATCGCTTTAGCAGCGCACACACAAGGCAGATCAGGTGAAATTACTTATATCAGCGCACGTGCACAAGAAGATGCTGCCTTATTTGCACAACAAGAAGCAAAAAAAATAGCCGCGCTAGCCACCCAGTTAGCATCACAAATCACTGGGCAAAGCACACAACACAATACGGCACATCATTTATCTAATATCGTGGCGACGCTTCATATCGTAGGTCGCATTTTTCACGCTAAAGCGACTGAATATTTTGGCAAAGCAGCGCAAGCACATCTTGTCATCAAAGACATTGGTCAGGCAGTGGGCGAACAAATCAACACCACACGCTCCAGGTTTAGCCTCACCGAAAAAACCGGACTCACGCCCGCGACAACAAAGACTGCCCCTCTATCCACGCACCGTCAGCGCGCACACTATGCTGCACAAAAATCACTGCGCCCGATTATTCAACACCAGCTTAGCGAACTTAAACCCGATACCCTTGAAAACATCAACGGTGTACGCATCACCTTATCTGCGCTTTACCAGCAATTAGGTATTGCGCTTACGACCAGCACAGCCCGTCCATCTGCACTCAATGCCAACGATCTGGTCCCTCTACCACTCACATCACCTCATGAATTTTTATCTTTAAGCCACACCCAATCTTATGAAATCAGCAAAAAAATCGCTGAGCAAGTAATCGCCTCTATATGGTTAAGTAAATCAGCTGACCATACCGAAAAAACACTCCCCCTTCATCTCCAAGGTATCTATACCTTGATACACACCCCTACCGATCTCGCCCATAATGAAATCGTTGCGCACGTAATAGAAGCCAATAAGCAACTTAAAACGCTGACAGGGCGCTACGAAGCATTTCAGTCTTTAGCAGTGCAATGGTTAGCATTAGAAGCGTTTATCCA
>JADYYQ010000100.1 GCA_020853585.1 Ottowia sp. | reverse complement strand
GGAGGATGCTTGCGGTGTATCTAACCATGTTTGGAGTATGTCGGGTGTGATGGGTGCAAATGTCTCCCCTGATGCCCGTGCAAGCATATATTTTCCATACTCACTCAATTGACCGCCCATTAAAATATAATTTTTGAGCGAGCGCAGATAGAGTTTGTGTGTGACGGAAAATTCTTCTACAGATGGGCGAGATGCTTGCGGTGTATCTGTCCATTTTTGGAGTATGTCAGGTGTGATGGGTGCAAATGTCTCCCCTGATGCCCGTGCAAGCATGTATTTACCATCATCACTTAAATGACCATCTCTTAAAATATAGTTTTTGAGCGAGCGTAGGTAGAGTTTATGCGTGAGAGCAAATGCTTCTATAGATGGGCGAGATGTGTGGGGTGTATCTACCCATAATTGAAGTATTTTTGGGGTGAGGCGCGTAAATTGTCCCTCTGATAGACGTGCATGAATATTTTCGCCGCGTGGGGTGAGCTGACCGCTTTTGGTGAGGCAACTTTTGCATGAGCGAAAAGTGAGGTTATGGGTTTGCGCAAATTTTTTTATCGATGGACGAGATTCTTGAGGTGTATCTATCCATGTTTGCAGTATATGGGGCGTGATCTTTTTAAATTTATGCCCTGATAGGCGTGCAAGCACATTTTTTCCCCTTAGGGTAAGTTGCCCGTTTGTTAAGAAATAATTTTTGCATGTCTGAAGACTTAAGTTATGTGTTGTAGCAAGTTCGGTTATCGATAGCTGGTTTGCGGGCGGTAATTGCGCGTTAGCGACCCAACTGGTAAGGGTTGCGTTGAGCGCATAATTAACCTGAGAAGATGCACAAGAGGCGGTGCAAGGTGTGTTGCTCACGCTTTGTTTGGATGTTTCGACTGCTGGCTGTGATGATGTGGAAGGCGTGTGATAAGTCGTTAAACACGGTATAGCGCGCGTGATGGGCATGGGGTCTTTCCTCCTGCGTAAGCGGGTAGCGTTCTTTTGCGCAATGCGATCATGGGGCGGTGAGTGGCGGACGTTATGTTTGCGGTTCCGTGCGCGATTGTTTATTGACGATAATTGGCGATGTGGGTGCGCCCCTATATTTTGTGTGCGTTGCCAGCAGAAGATACAGGTCGTGATGACCGCGTGATTGCGGATAAACGCGTCCCTATAGTGGGTTTTAATCAGAAAAATGAATCGTATGGCGGGTGTTGAACACGGTACACTCCCGCTTTTGTTATGCAGTTGAGGCCCTTGTCGTTGTGATGACATAGGGAATAGCGCTAAAATCTCGCAGAGTCACATCTCGTAACAAAAATTATTCCCCCTTTAGCTATTTGAATTAAGAGGTTTTGCATGGGCCATGATGTCAAAAAAGAGCGACCAGTGTTTCGCAATATTCATGTGACACAGCTGATGGCGTATCGTTTGCCGTGGGCGGGCAAGGTCTCGATTTTGCATCGGATTAGCGGGCTTTTACTGTTTTTGATGTTACCGGTGGTACTTTATATTTTTGAGCTTAGCTTGACATCAGAACTCAGCTATAGCCACTTCACTGATTTGTTGGCGGGAACGATTGCAAAAGTGATGGTATCTGTCCTCGTGTGGGCTTATCTACACCATTTTTGCGCGGGCTTACGTTATTTGCTGTTGGATGTGCATATTGGCGTAGCGCGCTTGACCGCGCAGCAGTCAGCTATCGCTGTGCTATTTACGAGTTTGGTGTTAACGGCATTGTTTGTTGCCAGATTGTTCAATTTTTTCTAAGGATTTTTTAGATGTCATCACCTAACTTTGGGTCCAAGCGCCTTGTTGTCGGTGCTCACTACGGCATAAAAGATTGGCTGATCCAGCGTGTGACCGCCGTGATTATGGCGATCTATACCGTGGTGTTATTTGCGGCTTTTATGTTGGCACCTAATATTTCTTACGATAGTTGGGCTGGTTTATTCGCGCAGCAGTGGATGAAAGTGCTCACCTTGCTGGCGTTGTTATCCTTGTTCTACCACGCGTGGATTGGGGTGCGCGATATTGTGATGGACTATATCAAGCCGCTTGCTGTGCGATTGGCTTTGTATATGTTTTCATTATTGTGGTTGTTAGGCTGCGCTTTTTATAGCGCACAGATTCTCTGGAGGGTGTAATTATGACGGCGCTTAAGACTGCTGTACCACGCCGTCGTTTTGATGTGGTCATCGTCGGTGCGGGTGGTGCGGGCATGCGTGCAGCATTACAACTGGCTGAAGCCGGTTTGAATGTGGCGGTGGTATCAAAGGTATTTCCTACTCGTTCACACACGGTGGCTGCGCAAGGGGGCATTGGTGCTTCGCTTGGCAATATGAGCGAAGACAATTGGCATTATCATTTTTTTGATACCGTGAAAGGCTCAGACTGGTTGGGCGATCAAGATGCAATTGAGTTTATGTGTCGCGAGGCGCCTAAGGTAGTGTATGAGTTAGAGCATTTTGGTATGCCTTTTGATCGTAATCCAGATGGCACTATTTATCAGCGTCCTTTTGGTGGACATACCGCTAATTACGGCGAGAAGCCTGTACAGCGTGCGTGTGCGGCAGCTGATCGTACGGGCCATGCTTTATTGCATACCTTATATCAACGTAATGTACGTGCCAAAACGCATTTTTATGTGGAGTGGATGGCGCTGGATTTAATTCGTGATCAAGAGGGGGATGTACTGGGTGTCGTTGCCATGGAAATGGAGACCGGCGAAGTCAGTATTCTTGAAGCAAAATGCACTTTATTTGCGACCGGTGGTGCAGGGCGTATTTATGCTGCATCAACGAATGCTTTTATTAATACGGGTGATGGTTTGGGTATGGCTGCGCGTGCGGGCATTCCTCTTGAAGATATGGAGTTTTGGCAATTTCATCCAACTGGCGTTGCCGGTGCGGGTGTGTTGTTAACAGAGGGTTGTCGCGGTGAGGGTGGTATTTTGCGTAACGCGCTGGGCGACCGCTTTATGGAGCGCTATGCACCGACGCTTAAGGATTTGGCCCCGCGTGATTTTGTTTCGAGATCAATGGATCAAGAGATTAAAGAAGGGCGCGGTTGTGGCCCCCATAAAGATCATGTATTGCTCGATCTGACCCACATTGGTGCAGAAACGATTATGAAGCGGTTGCCATCGGTCTATGAGATTGGCAAAAATTTTGCGAATATCGACTGTACAAAAGTACCCATTCCTGTTGTGCCAACGATTCATTATCAGATGGGCGGTATTCCAACTAATATTCATGGCCAAGTTGTGGTGCCTAAAGGTGATACACCCAATAGCATTGTCAATGGGTTTTATGCGATTGGTGAGTGTGCGTGTGTTTCTGTGCATGGGGCCAATCGTTTGGGTACAAATTCGTTGCTTGATTTGATTGTATTTGGGCGTGCTGCGGGTAACCATATTGTGGCAACGGCGCTTAAAATAAAAGCGCATAAACCTCTGCCGGCAGATGCTGCTGATCGTGCGTTGACGCGTTTAGCGCGTCTCGATAGTTCGAGTGCCGGTGAATACACGCAAGATGTTGCCAATGATTTACGTCGGGCGATGCAAACGCATGCGGGGGTATTTCGTACGCAAAAACTAATGGATGAAGGTGTTGTGCAAATTAATGAGATTGCACAACGTGCCACACGTATCCATCTTAAAGATAAATCCGCTGTATTTAATACGGCGCGCGTTGAAGCGCTTGAATTAGATAATCTAACCGAAGTGGCTCGGGCCACTATGATTTCGGCAGCCAATCGCAAGGAAAGTCGTGGCGCACATGCGCACGATGATTTTCCTAATCGTGATGATCAACATTGGATGAAACACACCTTGTGGTTCAGTGAAGATAATCATATTGAATACAAACCGGTACAGCTAAAGCCGCTGACGACTGAGTCGATCCCGCCTAAAGTGCGTACCTTTTAATTTTTAGCGAAAGGTTTTTGCCATGAGCTCATCTCGTATTTTCGAAATTTATCGCTACGATCCCGATACCGATGCTGCGCCCCGTATGCAAACCTATCAAGTGGAGCTTGATAGTGGTGACCGCATGTTATTAGATGCATTGGGTCGGCTAAAAAAAATAGATGAAAGTTTATCTTTCCGCCGCTCTTGCCGTGAGGGTGTGTGTGGTTCAGATGCGATGAATATCAACGGTAAGAATGGTTTGGCTTGCCTAACCAATATGTTGAGTTTGCCTAAAAAAATCACTTTAAGGCCCTTGCCGGGCTTGCCTGTTGTGCGTGATTTAATTGTTGATATGACGCAGTTTTTTAAACAATATCATTCGGTCCAACCTTTTTTGATTAACGACACGCCCCCTCCTGAAAAAGAGCGTTTGCAGTCGCCTGAAGCGCGTGAAGAATTAGATGGTTTGTACGAGTGCATCTTATGTGCTTCATGTTCAACGGCTTGTCCCTCTTTTTGGTGGAATCCAGATAAATTTGTGGGGCCAGCAGGCTTGTTGCAAGCCTATCGTTTTATTGCTGATAGCCGAGATCAAGCAACCGGGCAACGGCTTGATGATTTAGACGATCCTTATCGTTTATTCCGTTGTCATTCAATTATGAATTGTGTGGATGTCTGCCCTAAGGGCTTGAATCCTACCAAAGCGATTGGAAAAATTAAGGAACTGATGGTGCGACGTGCTGTTTAATAAAACGTTGCGGCATCGTATTTTGTATTGTTTAGATTGCCTGCTACATCGTTTTTGCTATGTGGTTACCACTTTGCACGGTTCTCCCACGGTGGTGTTGGGCTATGCTCAATGAAAACTGGCAGTTACCGGATGGCGGTTTTTTTTGCAGATAAGCATGCCTGTGCGGCATATGAGGTAGTGCGGAGTATTTCGTACTTACATGCTTTTTTAATACGACTGCTCAGCATTGTATTGTTGGCCGCCATATTAGCTTTCGTCATTTTATGACGAGCAAGTCTGATCCGCTTAACAGCCGGCCCATGGTTGATACAACTCAGCTTGCGCGTTTGCGGTGGCGTGCACGTCGCGGCTTATTGGAAAATGATTTACTCATTACGCGTTTTTTAGAGCGATATGAGTCTACGTTAACGGGTGCTGATATTGAGGCACTCGATTGCTTATTTGCATTGTCCGACCCTGACTTGCTAGATATATTGTTACAGCGTCGTCCTCTTGAAGGACAGTGTGCGACGCCCGATGTTGTGCGTGTGCTTACGTTGTTACGTTCGATTTAAAATTTTTACTGCGCTACTGCTTAGAAGGAATTGCCATGACCCCCTCAGACGTCAAAGCCACACTCAATTTTTCTGATGGCTCACCTGCCATTGAATTGCCTATTTATAAGGGCACAGTTGGGCCAGATGTCATTGATATCCGCAAGCTTTATGGCCAAGCAGGAAAGTTTACTTACGATCCTGGCTTTATGTCGACAGCTGCGTGTCGTTCAGCGATTACTTATATTGATGGTGATAAGGGGGAGTTGCAGTACCGTGGCTATCCCATTGAGCAGCTTGCTGTGCATTGT
>JADYYQ010000099.1 GCA_020853585.1 Ottowia sp. | reverse complement strand
GCAATGGTACGGGCAAAACCACGCTCTTAAAAACACTTGCAAGCCTACGTCCAATACAACAACACAAGGGCCATGGCGATATTCTGCTAAACGGCATTTCCCTCAAAAAAATAAAACCAACGGCACTCGCACAACTACGTGCTTATTGCGCGCAACAATGGCAGCCTTATTTTTCCATCACAGTCCAAGAATGGGTCCAAGCCAGTCTCTGGCCCCAGCGACAACATATGGATGCCCACTTACAACAGCAACATATTTGGGAAGCTTTATACGAATGTGATGTCCATACACTCGCTACGTATGATTTACGTCATCTCTCTGGCGGAGAACAACAACGCGTCGCACTTGCTGCAACAATTGCACAAGCAACGCCATTGCTACTGCTCGATGAGCCAACCACCCATCTTGATCTCGCACATCAATGGCGCTTTATTCAACGATTAAACACATTATGTGAAAATAAAAAAACTACGGTCATCGCTAGCCTACACGATATTAATTTGGCACAACATGGCTTTAGTCATGCGCTTGTGTTACTGCCCAAAGGAACCTGGGCCGCAGGCCCCGTCGCAGAAATATTGCATGCCGAATGTCTCTCAGAAGCTATGGGGATTACGCTCACCACCCACCTTACTTGCAATGGCACGCCCTATTTTTTTCCGGATACACGAACACGATCTAATGCAGTACATAACTGAGATACGGCAAGTAATGCACGCGGGGTAGGACGACTTAACAAATTACCCTCAATAGTTACAAATCCATTATTACGAGTTACCGCTAACTGAGGAAATTTTTTCCACATAGAAAAATCAACTCGCTCTTGCTCACTATCTTGCGCCGACAAAATCACTTCTGGATTAGCAGCGACAACAGATTCCATCGTAACCGTAGGCACCAGCAAATCCGCCTGTGCAAATATATTTTCACCACCGCACAAACCAATTAAGCTAGAAATAAAATGCTGTCGATTGAGTGTCATCAATGGCTGCGACCACACTTGATAAAAAACACGCACAGGTGCTTTGCCAACTTGCTGCGCTTTGAGTTGACGTACCTGTGCCCGAAGTACATCAGCTACCCGTTTTGCCTTTGCTGGGCTACCCGCAAGCACACCAATCCCTTCAATATTCGCCGCCACTTGTTCAAAATTACCGGGCTCACTCTGCCATACAGGGATACCCAAAGCTTGAATGCGTGCAATCGTTTGCACCGGCGTTCCACTTTTCCAAAGCAACACCAAATCCGGTTTACGCTTCATCAGCAACTCAAAATCAACACCTCGATCATCACTCACCTTAGGTAAGGTACGCGCAATAGGTGGCCAATTACTTGCTGTACTCACCGCAACAACGCGGTTACCCGCCCCAGCTGCAAAAGCCAACTCCGTCAAATGGGGAGCCAAGCTCACAATGCGCTTGGCTGGCGCAGACAATGTCACTTCTTGTCCCGCATCATCAATGGCGGTTAAAGCCATAACAGGTGATATCAGCCCGCTCAATAAGACAAACACAATCCCTATTTTTTTCTTCAAGTACCACACTCCCAACAAAGCATCAGACAAATAATATTTTGCTAAATTTCCAGATTATCAATAAGACGCGTCGCCCCCAATTTAGCGGCGGCAACAACGACAAGAGACGCATCTCCCACATGCGCGGGTTGTAGATCACAGCGTCTGCGCACAGAAAGGTAATCGGGCTGCCACCCATGTGCAATCAATGCGGCCATACTTTCTTTTTCAAGATCAGAAAAATCATGACGTCCCGCTACTATCGCATCTTTTAATGCACTTAAGGTCTGATACAAAAATGGCGCTTGCGCGCGTTCTATTTCACTCAATCCACTATTACGTGAGGACAGCGCAAGACCATCTTGCGCACGCACCGTTTGTGCAGGAACAATCTCAACAGGCAAGGCAAACTGCTCGCACATTTGACGGATAATCATTAGCTGTTGATAATCTTTTTTGCCGAACACCGCAACACGCGGTTGCACGCAAGCAAATAATTTAAGTACAACCGTACATACACCTTTAAAAAAACCTGGCCGAAATTCTCCTTCAAGCATATCGCCTAAATGATGCGGCGGATCAATTCGATATTCTTGTGCTTGCGGATACATCTCACGTTCATGAGGCGCAAAAAGCACGTATACCCCTTCTTTCTCAAGTTTTTCTACATCATCCTCAAAACTACGAGGATAAGTATCGAAATCTTCTTGCGGGCCAAACTGCAAGCGGTTTACAAAAATGCTTGCGACAACAGGATCTCCATGCTGACGTGCTAAACGCATTAATGACAAATGCCCTTCATGTAAGTTGCCCATTGTCGGTACAAATGCAATACGATTTTGTCCACTGAGTTGCGCACGCAACGCGTGGATAGAAGAAATTATTTTCATCAGGAAAGCGTGACAGGTTGATAAGATAAACGCACGTAGATAGGGGCAAAAGGCTCGACCTGTGTAATTTCAACCAAAGCTTCTCGTGATAATTCAAGCAAAGCAATAAAATTAACCACGACCACCGAAGCGCCTTGACCGGACTGTATCGCCTGCGCAAATAGTTCAGCAAATTCAACAAAACGTCGGCTTTGCAAATAACGCAGAATATGCGTCATATACTCACGCACAGATAAATGTTCTCGATGAATCGTATGTCGCTGGTTTAAATGCGCACGACGTAATACATCACTCCACGCTTGACGCAATGCTTGTGTATCCACCTCAGGTAAAAGGGTGACGATATTACGCTGAGCAACCACCTCGGGGCAAAAAAAGTCACGACCTAACTGAGGCAAGGCATTTATTTTTTGTGATGCTAATTTCATTCGTTCATACTCAAGCAAGCGACGAACCAACTCCGCCCGAGGATCAGCAACCTCTTCCGAACTATCTGCTTTATTCACAGGCAACAGCATGCGCGATTTAATTTCAAGCAACATTGCTGCCATCAGCAAATACTCACCCGCTAACTCAAGATTCGTTGTGCGAATCTGATCAACATAAATAAGATATTGATGCGTTACTTGCACCATTGGGATATCAAGTACATTGAAATTTTGCCGGCGAATCAGATAAAGCAACAGATCCAACGGCCCCTCAAAGGCCTCAAGAAAAACCTCTAACGCATCAGGCGGAATATATAAATCAAGGGGTAATTTAAGTAACGGCTCACCGTATAGTTTGGCAAAACTGGGCACATCGACTTCAGTCACTGTTTCGCTTTCTTTATCTGGCAAAGCAGGGCCCATCTCGTTTTGTGCGCTAGGTAGATTCATCATCGACACAGACCACAGTCTGTATTTTTTATCTGAGAAAAATAAAGAAACTGACCATCAATCGCCTCACCATATACCCATGATGACCATGCGTATACGCGCGCAAACAAGCTGCCCGTGCACAACGGTAGCGAACGGGCAAAAAATAACACGCACAGCCCGCACAAACCAGCGTATCCATAGAACACATAAAGAGCACGTGCACCGCGCAACGCTGTATTTTTGCGACGAAGTAAATTGTGCAGCACGCGCAACCAGCGCTTATGCATGCGTTTGATAAACATACGCTTGCTGTTTAACGCGGCTTTTATCTAATCGACTCCGCGCATCTAAATCAATAGGCGTATTCGTCCATAACAACGCATACCCCTGCTGCTGTTGCGCCTTCAGTACAGGGCGTGATTGTTTAAGTTGATTTATAAACTCGGTAAATTCTGAGAGATACTGCGCCATAATTTTTATCCACGAAAAAGGAATATGCAGATTTTACTCTGACCACGCTCACATCAGCGAAGCTAAAAAATATTACTAGGGGAAGATAACACGGCGCAGTCTTATTAACTGCTTGGAAAATTTTTATGAATACAACTATCATCAGGGTATTCATTGCGGATGTTGCATCTCAATGCATCACCATTTTTATCGCCTATCAGGCATAAAGCATATCAACAAATGCTTTATACAAGCACTTGCCTCAACATAGTCAAATATTTCTACAGGCGGCTTCTTTCAAATTTAGCCAATTTACCCTGGAGTGCAGACATTTCTTTTTGTAGCGTCACTCGTGCTTGATTGAGTTCGCTTAATTTATTTTTGAGTGCCTCTACCGTAGTAACCGAGATCGCTTCCTTATTCGTATTTACTGAAGCAGGCGCATGCTGCGCTGCGATCAATTTTTGATGCTGCACAACACGCTGCTTTTCAGCAACCGTATTTGTTTTTTTCGCAGCATGCGGTGTTAGCTTACCGTCTTTTAAAAGCTTCATTCTCGCGTTTAAACTACCTAATCTCTCATTCCAATAAGCGATATCGGCATCATCCATTACAAGCGACTGATAAAGGTTCGCTTCTTCACGGCCAGGTTTTGTGCGCGATAGCTTATTGTGAACACTCTGTTCTTTGCGTGCGATGCCCACTACATGGATATGACCAGCAAGATCATTACCAGCCATTTGATTCGCATGTGCAGCTAGAACGGTTAGTACATATTGCGGCTGCCGCAACATATCTTTTTTTAGTACAGGCATAACAAAGTCCACAAAAATAAATATCACTCACCTACCATCAACACAAAATAGCGATGCACCCATCATGTTCTTGCATCTCCATCTTTATTGCTTTAAACCCATCTACAAAAACCATCGCTTTACTGCTACTTTATGCAAACATCCACTCACTTTATTCGAGAGTTGAAAAGCTTTTTTATACAAGGATGGCTATCGCTTCATGCGTACGCAAATGCGTATAGTTATCGGCCATATATTGGGTCATATATTTGCCAAAATCTGCGCGTGACACTTGATATTCACCGCGTTTGGCATCAAAAAATTTAATCTCGCCCTGAGCCCCCACATGAAAAGCAATCGTGTGGCTTACGCTGCTCACTAAAGGCCCTTGTCTTTGCACATAATCAAAATGGTAAAGCGCGCTTTGATTACGCTTTATATTGTTTGGCACTGAATCAAAAAAGGCGCGTGCTTTCTCACGGTGACGTGCAGCATTCGGCTCAAAACCATACTCTTCATCGTAATCCGCATCTGCCTCGGTGTATTCAAGAACCATTTTCTTATTCACGTCTAGCTTAGCCATATGCAATGCACGCTCAGCATCCACCAAATCAACGGGGTGCCCCACATACGCACATTGATAACGTATTGCTTGAGCCATATTGTTTTTCTGCAAAAGTGTATGCAAACGATTTTTTGCCGTCCAATTGGGATGCTGTCTCACTTGTCGCAACCACTGAATAGCAAGTCCCGCAGAGGCACCATAGTGATCAATCCCATCTCGCACAATTTTGGCCATTTGCGGCGTCAGCACTGACTGTGCGCGCATATTTTTCCTTGTCCCGGGCGATGGATTCTCCGCAGAAAAGGTCGAAAAAATCTGCTTAAGATCACTGTGACTAGGAAGATTAACCCGCTCAATATGAGGAGGCGTAAACGCTGCATAGCTCGCTGAATTTGTTTTTTTTGCGCCAACTTGCGCTGCTTTATTCTCAATCGGAGAAAAACGTCGTGCAGGCAGTGCACCACTACGTGGCTGAGCGCGTGATACCCCCCGCTCCGCTGCTTTTTTCAAACCCGCAACATGTGGATGACGTGCTACAGGCGTACCCGAACGGGGTGAGGCTTTTAAACCGCTTCTTGCAGACTGAACACGTGCATCAACACGAGGACCCGCTAATGGCTTTGCACGTACGGGTGCGCGTGGAGGCAAACCTTGAGGAGAAGAAATGTGAGGTGTACTGTCAATAACGGACACTCGCATTTCAAAAAACTACTTAAGCTGCATGAAATTTTTTAGTAAATGCAGCGGGAGACAAGTAACCTAATCTTGAATGTCTCCGCTGCCGGTTATAG
>JADYYQ010000098.1 GCA_020853585.1 Ottowia sp. | reverse complement strand
TTCAAGATTAGGTTACTTGTCTCCCGCTGCATTTACTAAAAAATTTCATGCAGCTTAAGTAGTTTTTTGAAATGCGAGTGTCCGTTATTGACAGTACACCTCAGATTTCAAGCACAAAAGAACGATGCAAAGCAATTTTTTTATTTCTCTTGTGAACTAAACCATAACGGGGTAGCAGGGAGCCCTCGTTATTCTAGTAGCGAAGGAAATGGTGGGCCGGTAGCTATAGCTTCTCCTATATCTCGCTCTCCCATAAAAGAAAATAACGCTCAAGAAAATGAATTTAAGCGTATTATGCAAGAAGAAATTTTCACTAGACAAAGATTGAATGCGGAAGATTTCGATAAGTCTATTCTTACTTATGCTAGCGCAGGCATTGCTATTTCTATTACCCTCTTAACCACTATCATCCCGTTTAAGGTAGCCTCTTACTTAGGTTATTTGTATCTTACGTGGGCAAGTTTTTTATCAGCAATAGTGGCTACCATTAGTTCATTTTATACAGGGAATAAAGGTCTTGATGAACAGCTAGAATTTATATTGCAAAATCAAAATAAGCAATCATTCTGGGATGGTTGCACTCATGTTTTAAATATGATTTCTGGTGTAGCGTTCATTTTAGGAATAGTTTTTGCTTTGATATTTTTTTATAAAAATTTAAATAAAGATAAACCGAAAGAAAGTCTTTTTTAGCCACTGTCATTGCCTTTGAGAATCATGTCAATAACACAAGACTTCTATTCTTGAAAAAGCATGTCCATATAGAAAAAGACAGCAACCGCTGCCTTTTTTATATCCTTTTATTTTTTGCTTAGCAAATGCCATTTCCTTTAGTGGATAGTTCTGTTTTTAGCGAAAGCGGTGCTTGTAGGCCGTCATGCGAAAAACAGAACAGTGTTATGCAATAAAAAGCTTACTAAAAAACGGCGCCCCTTTATCAGGAAGACGCCGTTGATTTTGTGTGTGAGCTTAAAACCGTTGCTTTTGAACGTTGTTTAATGATAATGCCGTGTTTCGACAAGTCGGGTTGCATATTGCCCTATGTCGTTATTGAGCTGGGTAATATTGTCCCTTAACTGATTGGAGCGAGCTACATACATATCGCGTATCTGCTGCTGTGTTCCAATCATATGATTAAACATTGCGAGATCATAGCCGTGTAAATGTTGCCGTCCACATGTTTGCACTGCCTTAACGATCTCTTCCATCTCGGATCGACTGCCTGACCAGTTGATATTTTCAAATTGCGCCAAAACCGATGTCTTAATATCGGTGTGCCCTAACACCCCTAATAATTCCCGTAGATCTTGCAAGACCATTTTATGTGAATCCTCTTCAACTGTATTGAGCAGTTGCTGCAAGGGGGTAACGGTCGTAGTTGGAAGGGATGTTTGTCGTGTCATCAGCGGTGTGTCGGGCGGTGTGCTGATGGGCGTGTTGATGGGCGAGATACAGGGTGCCGCAAATCGACTCACCCTAGGCGTGTCTGATGGGGTGCTAAGAGGGGAGAGGCGGGATGTCGCTAATTTATTGTCATCGTTTTGGACTTCCATTTCTCTGTGCGTATTTGTTCTTACATAGTTCAAATGATTGCGCAATGAATCAAATGTATGTTGTACGCTTGCTCTTATAGCGTGCGTGCGCGCTGAAACAACATTACTGATTCTTACCAAGCGATTTCTAAAGTGGTCACTGCGGGTAGAGAGAGGATTTTCTTCTGTTCGAGGGGAAAGAGCGGTTGTATTTGGATGTAGAACGAGGTCTGAGATGCCACCAATCATATTGATTCCTTAAAAAGCTAAACGAGAAGGGGATGCATCGGCTATTACTATGAGTTAAGTCGTTTGCTAACCTCTTGTTTATCATTTGCTGGGGGCGCTTTCCGCATTAATTCAATTAAATTATATAACAATTATTTATATAATAATATTTGTTGGGCTTCTATCAAAGTATTTTATGAATCTATGTGCATACTGGGGTTATAAGTTCAACTCCGCGAAATCTCTTTAGGCATAAGTAGATTGCCTTATCTCGTTATCTTCTCAGTCAACATTGTTTTAATCATGTTCAAATAGCACAGGGTATTGCGCTGATATCTTTGTTTATGTGATAGATAAAGAGTTGATTTTTTATTGTCGTTATGCGGAGTACTTGTTCGGTTGGATATGTTATTTTGGAAAGATTCCATCGACATAATACCAACATCCATCATCCTCAAAAACAAAACTGCTGATTTCATGTCGTTGATGTGTTTTTCCGCTCACCGTGTAATGCACGATAAATTCTACTGTGGCATTTTTCTGATCTATGATCTTTGCATTCTTAATATCTAAACCAAGCCATTTTAGATTTTTATCAAAAGAAATTTGTTTGGGTCGAGTAGAGGGATGCCAAGTTTTTAGCAAGTACGTATTTATCTCCAGTACATAAGCACTATAGCGAGAAGGCATTAATAGATCGGCGCTAGGTGCCGCGAGCCCTTGGTGGTAAATGCCGCAGCAATTTGCATATTGTTTTTGGCTATTACAAGGACAGATTATTGGAGTCGATATCATTTATTTTTTTTATAAAAAATAGTTTTAAGATGTGAATAGCTTATTTTTATTGAACGATCAAATTTAATGTCTTACGATACGCTTTTACTTAAGATGACCGGAGTGCAGGAGTGCAATGCATATATGACACGCGAGTGTAGCTGACATTGCTCACTTGCAATTGATAGACATTTTTTATTTGCCCAGGCGTTTATTATGATAAATATAGATAAGCACAATACGATCGTCAGCAATCAATTTAATCCAAGAGCGGATGCTTATCTTAAAAGTGCGGTCCATGCGAATGGGGAAGATCTGGAACAGATGGTGCGTCTTGTGGGAAGACGCCCAGATGCGGTCGCTTTAGATATGGGATGTGGTGGCGGCCATGCCACCTTTCGGCTGGCGCCGCTGGTAAAAAACGTGATGGCCTACGATTTATCTGAAGCCATGTTGGCGGTCGTTGCCGATGAATCGAGCCGACGTGGATTGGGTAATGTAGTTACCAAGCTAGGTTCGGCAGAGTCACTGTCTTGTCCTTCTGCGTCTTTCGATATCGTCGTGAGTCGCTACAGTGTTCATCATTGGTAAGATGTTGCTGCTGGTCTTGCACATATGCGTCGCGTATTAAAGTCTGATGGCATGGCTATTTTTATGGATGTCATTACACCGGGTGTACCGCTACTGGATACTTGGCTGCAAAGTTTCGAGTTACTGCGCGACTCTTCCCATGTGCGCAATGCTTCATTGGTCGAATGGCGTGCGTTGTTGACTGCCGCCGGTTTTGCTGTGGAGTCCTCCGTGAGGTTTCGTCTACGACTCGATTTTTCTTCATGGATTGAGCGAATGAAAACACCTCAATCTCATGTTTCTGCTATTCGCTCATTGCAGCATCGTGCAGGATCTGAGGTAACTGATTATTTTGCCATTGAAGAAGATGGCAGCTTTACCGTTGATACCGTCCTGATTGCAGCAAAAGCGAGCTAGTGTGCATGAGAGGAGGACAGCATGATGCCATTAGCGCAAAAGGATGCGCCACTGCCTTCTCTACACTGCTGCCAGCTCAGGAACGGTCAGTTCTTCGTTCACTTCTTTTTTCATCGCTTGCTCTACGCGTTTGCGATGGAGGGTGGGTGCAAATAATTCGATAAACGTGTAGATATAGCTACACAAATAGGTGCCTTGCTTAATGGCAATATAGGTGAGGTTTGTTCCAAATAGATCGCCGGTTGGAATCGCGCATAAGCTAGGATCATTTTGCGCATCAAACGACATATCTGCAATGATACCTAGGCCTAGACCGATTGCGACGTAGGTTTTAATAACATCGGCATCATTGGCTTCAAGCACAATATCAGGCTGAAGATTTTGATGAGCGAATGCCTCGTCAATTTTTTTGCGCCCAGAAAAAGCGTGGCTATAGGTGATGAGCGGATATTTTGCGAGTTCATTTAGGGTGATATCTTTTAAATTGAGGATCGGATGGTTGGGGGCGGCGATCACACAATTACCCCATTGATAGGCAGGCAATGCGATTAAACCTTTGTAATCCGAAAGCGCACCGGTGGTAATCGCTAAATCGGCTTCTTCTTGCTCTACCATGTGAGCCACTTGGCTTGGGCTACCTTGCAGAATAGATAAATGGACCTTAGGAAATCGTTGTGTAAATTCGGAGATTACTTTTGGGAGTACGTAACGCGCTTGCGTATGCGTTGTTGCTATGATCAAACTCCCTTGATCTTGATCAGTATATTCTTGGCCTACTTTTTTAAGGACCGCGATTTCGCCAAGTATTTTTTCGATGGAGGTAAGGATATGTTCGCCTGGCTCGGTCAAGTTGCGAATGCGCTTGCCATGGCGCCGAAAAATATCGACGCCAAGCTCTTCCTCTAATTCGAGAATGGCTTTGGATACGCCAGGTTGTGATGTGAAGAGCGCTTTAGATGCTTCGGTTAAATTAAAATTTTGGCGGACAGCTTCACGTACAAAACGAAATTGATGTAGATTCATGGG
>JADYYQ010000097.1 GCA_020853585.1 Ottowia sp. | reverse complement strand
ATGCTTTAGCAATACCATAAGCAATAGAACGATTCGATAGCAGCCCAGTAATCAAAATACGTTTGCCAGCAAGAAAACTCATAACACGTCCATAAAAAAATAAGCCAGGTTTGGCACACCACCGTGTGCGATGGTAAAAAATCAAGCTAAAATTGTCGCACAAAGAAAATAAATTTTTTGCAAAACATTTTCAGCACAATAAAGCCCACAACACAAAATAACAGCTCTTTTCAAATAATTAAACAAAGCAAAGGACAATGCAGTATTGTCAGGTGTTGAACCGACCGCTTTAAAATGATTAGAAATCATCAGATTTACCTTATGCTTCGCTAGCAGCATATTGAGTTAACGCCCGCTATGCAAAGACGCTAAAAATTTGAAGAGAGACATGAGCGCAGGTAAAACCCCAACGTGTCACATAATTATTACAATGACATATCTCATGCATGGCATCGATAACCTGCCCGCCTGTATCACCCCTCATATAACGAGATAACCTCTGATGCCCAATCTATTTATGCGTAAATATCTTTCTTGTTATATTAGAAAAATAATTTTATGGGCAGGTGCATGCATTTTTCTCACGCCCACCGCTAGTTTTGCTGCACATGCAATCGCCCAATATGGCACTCCTAAATATCCGGAAAATTTCCATCATTTTTCTTACGCTAATCCCGATGCACCTCAAGGTGGCACACTCACATTAGCCAACCCCAATCGACTCACCAGCTTTGACAAATTTAATCCTTTCACACTAAAAGGTGAATCAGCACCAGGCATTACTGCACTGATGTTTGAAAGTTTAATGGTAGAAAGTGCGGATGAGATTGCCACCGCGTACGGACTGTTAGCTGAAGATATTGCTCTGGCGCCTGATGGCTTATCCGTCACCTTTCGTCTGCGTGGCAATGCACGTTTTAGTAATGGCGCACCCGTACTCGCAAACGATGTCAAATATTCTTTTGATACATTAATTGGCCCCCTTGCGAGCCCTGTATTTCGCAGTGTGTGCGCGGATGTCAAACAAGCTGTGGTAGTTGCACCCAACATCGTGCGTTTTGATTTTTCACGCCGCAATGCTGAGCTGCCCCTCATTATCGGTACCTTGCCTATTTTTTCGCATGACTGGGGCAAGCGCGACGATGGCACACGTATCGCATTTGATCGCCTGGCTTTTGACACACCCATTGGTAGCGGTCCTTATCTTATCGAAACCTATCAAGCGGGGCGCAGTATTACTTTTACACGTAACCCACGCTATTGGGGAAAAGATTTAAACGTGCGACGCGGCATTTTTAATTTTGAGCGAGTGCGCTACCAACTCTACGCCGATGACACCATTAGGCTCGAAGCATTTAAAGCAGGCGAGTTTGATGCGATCGTTGAGTATCGCGCAAAAAATTGGGCTAAAGGATTTAATAGCGCTGCGTTTCACAATGGCAAACTACGTAAAGAAACTTTTACTCACCGCAATGTCGCTGGCATGCAAGGTTTTATTTTGAACCAACGACGTGTTTTATTTCAAGATCCACGTGTACGTCAAGCACTCGGGCTCGCACTTGATTTTGAATGGCTTAACCGTCAGCTGTTTTACAGTGAATATCGCCGACTTGATAGTTACTTCACTAATAGCGAGCTCGCTGCTAATGCTGCGCCCAATACACTGCCCGATGCAGATGAAAAACAATTACTCAGTGAACTCAACGCCCAATTTCCCGGGCAAATCAAATCAGCAGTATGGGGAAAAACACCTCTATCACCCGCAACCAGCCCTCCTAGCAGTCTACGGGAAAATTTACGTACCGCGCGCGCACTGCTCGCCCAGGCTGGGTGGATGTATCGTGATGGTGCGCTGCGTAATCCCAAAGGTGAACCATTTGTATTCGAAATACTCGAGGACGGTGGCGCCATGACACGCGTTATCGGCGCCTATACACGCAATCTTGAAAAATTAGGCATCAAAGTAATACAGCGCACAAGTGACTTTGCCCTCTATCAAAAGCGCTTGGAAGACTTTGATTTCGATGTCATCTCGATGGTCATTCCTGGCACACAAAGCCCGGGTAACGAACTCTTTAGCTTATTAGGTAGCCACGCCGCAAAAGAATCAGGCTCAAACAATATGATCGGCGTGCAATCTCCTGTTGTCGATGCGCTCATCACAAAAATTGTGCACGCAAAAACACGCCCCGCACTCATTACCGCAACACGTGTGCTCGATCGCGTGCTACTTCACGATTACTATGTCGTGCCACACTGGTTTAGTGATCATCATCGCATCGCGTATCAAAGCAAACTCGCCTATCCTAAAACTTTACCGCTTTACTATGGTGCAGAAGGATGGATACTCAGCACATGGTGGGTTACACCCTCTTTACCCAAAAAACACACGAAGTAAAAACAAACTAAATCATCGCCCGATTTAAAAACATCACTCACTCCTTACTCCCCCCTTACGATAAGGCAACTATGTGGACCTATATTGTTAAACGGATCTTGTTGATGATTCCGACCTTGCTAGGCGTCATGGCACTGACCTTTGCCGTCATTCAATTTGTCCCCGGTGGACCCGTCGAGCAAATATTGCTTGAACTCAAAGGTCGCACAGGTATGGGCGCTGAAGCGAGTGGCACAAGCCACGGCACTTACTATGATGGGCGCCAAGGTGTCGACGCAGAGCGTTTAAAAGAAATTAAAGCGCTATATGGTTTTGATAAGCCACCACTCGAACGATTTTGGTTAATGCTCAAACGCTTTGCCGTATTTGATTTAGGTGAAAGTTACTACCGCCACAAAAGTGTCTGGGAATTAGTCAAATCTAAATTGCCTGTCTCCGCAAGCATTGGGCTGTGGAGCTTTTTCCTGACGTATCTCATTTCAGTGCCCTTAGGAATTGCCAAAGCAGTACGTGCCGGCACACGCTTTGATTTTTTTACCAGTCTTATTGTGTTAATCGGCTACGCTATTCCTGGCTTTGTGCTGGGTGTATTACTACTCGTCCTCTTTGGGGGCGGCTCGTTTTTACAGATTTTTCCGCTAAGAGGATTAACCTCCGAAAACTGGGCACAACTTAGTCTGTCAGGACAAATTCTTGATTACCTTTGGCATTTAGTATTGCCCCTCACCGCATCCATTATTGGCAGCTTTGCAATTGTCACCATGCTGACAAAAAATATTTTTCTCGAAGAGATACACAAACAATATGTACTGACAGCACGCGCCAAAGGCTTATCTGAACGCACCGTGCTCTGGCGACATATTTTTCGTAATGCGATGATTCCACTCGTTACGGGTTTCCCGGCAGCATTTATTGGCGCATTTTTTACCGGCTCACTTTTAATTGAAACCCTCTTTTCGCTCGATGGCTTAGGGCTACTCGCTTACGAATCGGTTATCCGGCGTGACTACCCGGTCGTCTTAGGCACGCTCTATCTCTTTACACTGATCGGCTTATTCACACGTCTTCTCTCCGATCTTTGCTACGTACTTGTTGATCCCCGCATCCAATTTGACGCTATCGGACATTAAGATGACGACGACGCACCTTACAATAAATGCCAGTATTTCTTCCACCCCGCTTAGCCAATCTCCCTGGCAACGCCATTGGCAACGCTTTTGTCAAAATCGTATGGGTTATTGGAGTCTATGGATATTTATCGCTTTATTTGGACTCAGCTTATTTGCCGAATTTCTCTCCAACGATAAGCCCCTTGTTATTCACTACCAAGGTCAGTGGTATAGCCCTGTCACCCACACTTATCCTGAATATCTCTTTGGCGGTGATTTTCCAACACCCGCAGATTACCTCGACCCCTTTATTCGCGATCGCTTAAACCAAACCGGTAATTTTGCGATCTACCCACCCAACCACTACTCTTTTGACACACTCAATTATTTTTCTAGCCAACCCCATCCTGCCCCACCTTCACGAGAAAATTGGTTAGGCACCGATGACCGTGGGCGAGATGTCTTTGCAAGACTTGTCTATGGATTTCGGCTATCCATTTTATTTGCTATGGGTTTAACCGCCATCGGCGTCATACTCGGCGTGTTATCCGGGGCATTGATGGGATTTTTTGGCGGCCGTTTTGATTTACTTGCACAACGCGGTATCGAAATATGGAGCGCCATGCCCGAGCTCTATCTACTGATTATTTTTTCCGCACTCTTTGCGCCCAGTCTCGCCTTACTTATCGTATTACTTTCTTTATTTGGATGGATGGGCTTATCTGATTATGTGCGTGCTGAGTTTTACCGCAACCGCACCCTCGAATACGTACGCGCTGCACGGGCACTTGGCCTATCTGATCTGCAAATTATGTGGCGGCATATCCTGCCAAATAGCTTAACGCCTGTCATTACGTTTCTTCCGTTTCGTATGAGCGCTGCTATTCTGGCCCTCACCAGTCTTGATTTTCTCGGTCTTGGCGTACCTCCTGAAACGCCTAGCCTGGGCGAATTACTTTCACAAGGAAAAGCAAATCTCGATGCGTGGTGGATCTCGCTATCGACTTTCCTTGTTCTCGCCATCACCCTACTTTTACTCACATTAATGGGAGACGCGCTGCGCAGTGCTTTTGATACACATCAAAAGGAAAACATATGACTTTGTTTCCACTTTATTTTAAAACCAAAATGCACAAGCACAGCGTCGCAGAAAGCACCAACAGTAGCACCCAAGCCGATCAGCAAAATATCGCCAACGACACAACCCTACTCACGTGTCAAAATCTCAGCGTGCATTTTGGCGCAACACAAGTCGTACACGATGTCACATTCACCATTCATGCAGGCGAGCGTTTTGCCTTAGTAGGCGAATCAGGCTCTGGCAAAACCGTCACCGCACTGGCTATTTTGCGTCTCTTGCAAGGTGCACATATCAGCGGCGATATTCGCTTTAATCAAGTCTCTTTGCTCTCGAAAAGCACTCACGAAATGTGCCAGCTGCGTGGCAAAGAGATCGCTATGATTTTTCAAGAGCCGATGACCGCACTCAATCCACTGCTCACCATCGGCAAGCAAATTATCGAAGTACTACAACACCACGAGGGCCTTCCCCATCACAGTGCGTCAGAGCGTGCTATTTATTTATTACAACGCACAGGTATTTCCCATGCTGCACAACGCCTGTCCGCTTACCCCCACCAACTCTCAGGGGGACAACGTCAACGTGCCATGATCGCCATGGCCTTAGCCTGTAAACCAAAACTTCTCTTAGCTGACGAGCCCACAACCGCCCTAGATGTCACCACACGCGAACAAATTATGGCGCTCTTGTATGAGCTGCAAGCCGAATTTAATATGGCCATTCTGCTGATCACCCACGATCTCCATTTGGTACGACGCTTTGCACAACGCGTGGGGGTGATGGAAAAAGGAAAGCTCGTTGAGTTGGCACCTACCTCAAGCTTATTTTCACAGCCCCAGCACGCCTATACACAACGACTACTCCACAGTATCCCCATACGAGAAATTCACGATATATCCATCAATGCGCCCATCTTGCTTGAAGCAAAAGGAATCTCCGTCCATTTTCCAGGACAGAAAAAAACGCAATGGCATTCGCCCAAAACCTGGTTTTTCCGTCCACCCTTTATTGCGCTGCATCCGCTCAATCTAACATTACGTCAAGGCGAAACAATCGGTATTGTCGGCGAATCAGGCTCTGGCAAAACAACACTCGCCATGGCACTTCTCAATCTACAAACGCTTACAAGTGGCAAAGTTTTTTTTCTCAACCACAATTTTTCCGAAGCAAATCGTACAACGCGTAAACAATTACGCACCCAACTACAAATAGTCTTTCAAGATCCCTTTGGCTCACTCTCCCCGCGTATGACCATTGCAGAAATTGTGAGTGAAGGCCTCGCCCTGCATCAACCCGATTTATCGCCCCACACCCGCCGCCAATACGTCATCGACACCCTACAAGAAGTCGGGCTTGATGACACCATACTGGAGCGCTATCCTCACGAATTTAGTGGTGGACAGCGTCAACGCATCGCCATTGCCCGAGTACTTATTCTTAAACCGAAAGTACTGATACTCGACGAACCGACATCCTCCCTAGACGTCTCCATTCAAAAACAAGTACTTAGCCTGCTTACCCTGCTGCAAAAAAAATACAATATGGCTTACCTACTTATCAGCCATGATCTTGCTGTCATTAACGCCATGGCACATCACACTCTTGTCCTAAAAGAGGGTACTGTCGTTGAGGAAGGTCAAACCCATACGCTCCTCACCCAAGCCCAGCATCCCTACACACAAGCCTTATTGCACGCAGCTGCGCTAGGCGACAGCACACCTGATAAATCAGTTCCCAAAAAACACAATAATTAAAATTTCTTAATCAAATCAAATGCTTAGTTGACAATCCATAAAAATGACTTTAGACTTAAACGTCATTTTTAGTGAATTAGTGAAAAATACGCGTGAAGTCAGTTATTAGATCCTGCTTACCTGTTTGTTTAGCGCTCGCATGCCTTTTTGCGATGGCGGCTGCGCATGCACAGGCGATCTTGCCTGCCGCCCCACCGCCTCTACTCTTTGATCCGGCAAAACCAAGCGTTGGTACCCCACCCCGGCTAAGCCCCTCCCTACCTGACCCAGCTGCCGAGCTAACAGAATCCCCCAGTTTTTTTCGCAATACGGTATCCAATACAAGCCGTGCCGCAAGTCAAGTTGTTGCGCACGCCAGCGACCTTGTTTTAAATGCACTCAGTCTTATTGGCGTACGCTACCGCTACGGTGGCGATACACCCGATTCGGGTCTTGATTGCAGCGGCTTTGTTCGCTATGTTTTTAACGATACCTTGGGCTTTTCACTGCCACGTCGTTCCGCAGATATGAGTCGCGTCGGCGAAAAAATAACAAAAGACGAGCTTGAGCCGGGCGATTTAGTATTTTTTAACACCATGAAACGCGCTTTCTCTCATGTTGGCATTTATGTGGGTGACAACAAATTTGTCCATGCCCCCTCAACCGGCTCGCAAATCCGTGTCGACGATATGCAAGCGGCTTATTGGTCTCATCGCTACAACGGTGCACGTCGTGTCGACACCGAAAACGAGCAGCCGATCAACCTTTAT
>JADYYQ010000096.1 GCA_020853585.1 Ottowia sp. | reverse complement strand
TAGGAGAATTTGCCGAAAAATACAAACTGTATCGCCCCTCACTCAACGCGTGTGTAAAAGCAAATGGGCAACTTAACAAATGTGGGGAAAACATACTTACACGCGCATCAACGCAAAATAAATATGGCAAAAAAATACTTAGGCGAGCCTCAAAACAAAGACCTAAACGCATCAATCCACAAGTACTGCAAGAATGGACAAGCATATCGCCAGGACACTATCCATCTATAAGTAACTTTGCTCAAAAACACGGTCTGCTCCACTCCACTTTAAAGAATTACATCACTGCATATGGAAAACTGAGCATCTACGGTCAACGTTATCTTGAGCGAACATCGAAAAAGCCATATAACCCTGTCACACCACCCCTGCGCCAAACGTCGATAGATATACCCGCACGAACATCGCCATCGCCAGAAGATTTTGCTAAACAAGATACGCTGTATATGCCGAGTACAAGCAGTCTTCTAGGGGATCGCAAAGAAAATAATCAACGCGCGGCGACCCAGGAGAAATTACCGTTAGCTACCAAGCGAACAGATTACTTAACCATCGCCTCAACCAGCCACGCATCATTGCCATGCCTATCATCAGGCATACGTTTTCATAAAGAATTTACGGAAACGACGAATGAGCCTCAAGCAGTAATAGGCACGCATTTCACCTTATTAGATAAACGCCCTTACCCATCCACACCACTCGAAAATCATTTATCTCAACGCCTCTCCTCTGCCACTCATTCAAGCAATCACATATCGGTACACCCACGTACGCCAGCATCTCCTTTCACAGCACACACAATCGCATCCCCAAACACATCGCGTTCTATATCTCAAGATCACATCGACTTTACGCAGATCAAACAAAAGTTAGCAACGTCTACCTTGGCCTGCGCACATCTCCCCCATCAGGTTGATAACAACTTACCTATTTTGCAAGACCCAAGCAACCCATATCTTTCCGTTTTGACTGCTGCAGAAGGCCCCATCAAAGAAATTGTCATCGCGCATTGGGGGGCCTTGGACACTATTTTTTGGTCTGCCCCGCAAGCAAAACGTAAACTCATACAATCTAACCTGCGGCAAGAAGTGCGCAACTGGTTAATAACAGAAGGCCAACACGCCGCTCGCTTTGATGCGCTTTTTTATGTGCAGCCGTCGAGCGAGGATCCCAGCGCTATGCGCACACAGTCTGTCTTTGCTAAAAAAGAGATTAAACAATTTTCCGTACTTGGTCCTTATGCGGGAAAGCTACACGCTACTCCCGCATCACTCGAACAGGAAATCAATCAATACGGCGATCAAGGGCGTACTTATTTGTTTTCTACAAGCAGCAGACAAAATTTCGTCAGTGCTTTTCGCACCGGCAATGTATTAAGTCTTATCAATACCGCACCGCTCAACGCATCGGCATCGGCATCGGCATCGGCATCGGCATCGGCATCGGCATCGGCATCGGCATCGGCATACGGTGAGAATAATGTCACTGCGATCCGTGTTGGAAAAAATCTTACGTTTTATATCGCTGCACGCGATATCCACCAAGATAACCCGTTATTTATTGATTATGGCCCCAACTATGTCAGTCAAGTCTTATCCACCTAAGTACGTGTGCGTCGACAAAGAAGAGACTTGCCTACGCACAACCCCGTCAATCAGCGCACCCCTAACATTGATCGAGAAGAAAAGACCAGGCATCAAAGCAACAGTGCCACATCGATATCCGACAATTAAGCGACTGTCTTAGAGGGCTCACGCGCTATCCAAGCTGCATAAGTCGTCATAAATTTTCCCAAAAAAGCATTTGTGCCAGCGTTAACGCATACGCCCTTCTCATCAAATGCATTGTCACTAAGCCCCCCTAAATAGACTTCAGGCTGGGGTAAAGTCAACACATTAAGCGCTACCAAAGATTGCCGCAAATGATGGTTAGCTGCAAAGCCACCTATTGTCCCCGGAGAAAAACTTACTACCCCCGCTGGTTTACCATTCCAAGCACTTTGCCCATAAGGACGTGACCCCACATCAAGTGCATTTTTTAAGGCCGCAGGTATCGATCTGTTGTACTCCGCTGTCACAAATAAGAGGGCATCGGCACGTTTTATTCTTTGTCGAAACGATACCCAAGGGGCGGGAGGCGAACTATCTTCATCTTCGTTATAAAACGATAGCGCAGCGATCTCGATCAACTCAAGTTTGATTGACGGAGGGGCAAGAGCCGTAAGCGTTGTAACTAATTTACGGCTTAAAGAATTCGTACGCAAACTCCCTATCAACACTGCAATATCTAATAAGGCTGTCATCTTTTTTCCTTTTAAAAAGGCACCCATTTTAGACCCACTATTCCTAGCAACTTTTATGCCATGCCACACCCACGTTCTTGCACAACAAGTAAATCATGTGAGCATCGATGGTCTACTCTAAAACGATATAACCGGCTAGCGGTAATTCCCCGATCGTCATACAAAGCAGATCACCCCCCCATGACAAGACGTAGCATCATGGCACCAAGAGGTTAACCTCACCAAAATCAAAATGAAATATTCTTGAAAATTAATGCAATATTATTGAGTAACGCCCAAACACCCAATGCAAAAAAACAGCTGTGCCTAAAACAGGGCATAAACACATCATGTGCAGACCCACCCAATCAATACACCGTAATACACCTCAGACCTTACCGAGATACCGCATCAGTCCAAGTTACGCGCCACCTCAATTGCTTGATCAATACGTTCAACAGCCAAAATTTCTAGCCCAGCGATAGCTTGTTTAGGGGCATTAGCTTTGGGCACAATCGCTTGTGTAAAACCCAGTTTGGCCGCTTCTTTCAAGCGCTCTTGCCCACGAGGACAAGGACGAATTTCTCCCGCCAAACCTACTTCACCAAACACCACTAAACCGCGGGGCAATGCTTTATTACGTTGCGAAGAATGAATCGCCAGAAGTACCGCCAAATCCGCTGCGGGTTCTGTAATTTTGACCCCCCCTACCGCATTCAAAAAAACATCTTGATCAAAACAGGCAATATTGGCATGGCGATGAAGTACCGCAAGTAACATCGCCAATCGATTTGCTTCTAAACCCACCGCCAATCGGCGAGGATTAGGAATATGACTGGTGTCGACTAAAGCTTGAATCTCAACGAGTAACGGACGCGTTCCCTCTTGCGTGACCAAAACGCAGGCCCCCGGCACAACTTGTGAGTGCTGTGAAAGAAATAAAGCCGAAGGATTATTAACACCACGCAAACCCTTCTCCGTCATCGCAAATACACCCAACTCATTGACGGCGCCAAAACGATTTTTAATTGCACGAACCAAACGAAAAGCGGAATGCGTATCGCCCTCAAAATACAGTACTGCATCCACAATATGTTCTAAGACACGGGGTCCCGCAATGCCTCCCTCTTTTGTCACATGCCCAACCATAATAATGGTGACACCCAAGTTTTTTGCCACTCGCGTTAGTTGTGCAGCACACTCCCGTACCTGAGCAACTGAACCAGGTGCCGAGCTTAATGCTTCTGAATACAATGTTTGAATTGAATCAATCACTGCTACCTCAGGCTTTTCTCGCTCAAGCACCAGCTGAATTTTCTCCAATGCAATCTCAGCCAAAAACTGCAATTTAGAATCCACAATCCCAAGTCGACGCGCACGCAATGCAATTTGCGCAGCCGACTCCTCTCCACTGATATACAAAGCAGTATGCGAAGAAGCCGTCAGATTGGCCAAAGCCTGTAACAACAAAGTTGACTTCCCAATGCCCGGATCTCCACCAATCAAGATCACACCCCCAGCAACCAAACCACCACCCAACACACGATCAAACTCTTCGATACCCGTCGCAAAACGCGGCACATCCATCGCATCAATCGCAGACAAACTCTGCACGATGGATGTTTTCGACAAAGGCAAAAAGCGTGGTGCTCCACTCCCACTTACCACGGTCTCTACTAAACTATTCCAAGCTTGACAATGTGGGCACTGGCCCTGCCACTTGGGCAACGTACCACCACATTCTGTGCAGGTATAAATCGACTTATCTTTCGCCATAACACTTTATATAAAACATTTTTAATAAAAAGACAGACAAGCTGGGCGCGCACAAAATAAAAAATCCCGCGATCACACGCATTGCGTCATATCCCATTTCCCCCCATGGGCCCTACCATACCGCACTTGCTATACGCCATGCTGTAAAACAATAAAACAGCCCATAAACAAAATGGAAATACCACATCACTCAAAAAGCGAATCCATCTGCACTTAAATATTTAAAAAATTGTATTTATGAAAAATAAAATTTTTAATTGAGTGCAAAAAATATATCAAATAAGTTTACAATGCAGCTTTTCGATGCAGTATAAAAATATTTCTCTGACTTAAAACCAGTCACGCATTTGTTGGTCGCGCATATTTATCAATTCCAAAATTGCAACGGTAAGCCTGAAAAAATTAGCTTGCGATAGCAAGGGAAAGTAACGTTTTTTTGGGTAAAAAACCACGATAACGGAACTTAACCTAAGCCGCACTAACAGATAGCGCGCAGCAAAATAGTGTGCTGCAAGCGTAAACCTAGATCGACAAGACACCTGCATTCAAAAGAAAAAATAACAAAAAGGGAATAAATGCATTTCGTTCCAACAATTTTATGTGGTGGAGCAGGCTCACGCCTTTGGCCTGTTTCCCGCGAGCGTCACCCAAAACCATTTATCCGTTTAGCAGATGGCCAAAGCCTGCTGCAAAAAGCATTTTTACGTGGTGCCGCACTCGCTCATGCAAAAGAAATATTAACCGTAACCAATCGCGAGTTATTTTTTAAAACCGAAGATGAGTTTCGAGAAGTCAACTCAACTGGACTTGCCACCTCATTTATTTTAGAACCGTTTGGGCGCAACACCGCAGCGGCCATCGCCGCCGCCGCACTGCATGTTGTCAAAGCGCACGGCAAAGACACTATCATGCTTATCTTGGCAGCCGATCACCTGATCGCCGATCAAGAGGCATTCGCCAAAGCCGTCACACAAGCAACTACGCTCGCACAACAAGGGAAACTTGTCACCTTCGGCATTCAGCCCAATGCGCCTGAAACCGGCTACGGCTATATCGAAGCGGACGGCAACACAGTGCTGCGTTTTGTCGAAAAGCCATCGCTCGAAACAGCACAAGCGTACGTGGATTCTGGCCGCTTTTTGTGGAATTCAGGCATGTTTTGCTTTCAAGCAAACGCAATATTGCAAGCTATGGAAAAATATTGTCCCGATATTCTTGCTGCAACGACCGCTTGTGTAGAGCAATCACGTCTAGCAAAAGGTAAAGGCTTTACCCATCTTGATCTTGATGCAAATAGTTTTGCGCAAATCCCAGATAACTCCATCGACTACAGTGTTATGGAGCAATCTGACCAAGTTGCCGTCGTACCGTGTGCCATTGGTTGGAGTGATATCGGCTCTTGGAGCGCACTAGGTGAGCTGTCATCACCCGACGCGCAAGGCAATCGCATTGATGGCCAAGCGCTATTACATGATGTGACCAACTGCTACATTCAAAGTGGCAAACGCGTCGTAGGTGCAATTGGTCTGGATAATCTAATTATCGTTGATACTCCCGAT
>JADYYQ010000095.1 GCA_020853585.1 Ottowia sp. | reverse complement strand
TATTTCCCGTGTACAACAAAAAATAAGACCTGGCAGACATTTTCTTCGTGAATCTAAAAAGCCTGGCCATAAATGGCGAAGTAGTTATGCGTAAAACTTTTGGGAAATCTTAACCGAATGCCATTGTTGATGAAGCCACCCCGTTGCGGGTTCTGGCGCGTCTGCTTGGTTACGTGCTTGACTTATTTGAGGTAGCCAAGCAACGCATAAGAACAGAATCAGCAAATATGACGTTAGGCTACGTGCAGTTGGCAGGGACTTGGGTAAGGGCAGTAAAGATGCGCTTGGTAATGTCATCTACGTTTCCAATTCCGGAGATCTTACGATACAAGGGAGGGGCGGGTTCAGACATATGGCCTGCTTGCGATGCCCACGCAGAATAGTACTCGACGAGAGGGCGTGTCTGCATGCTGTACACATTTAGACGTTTTTTTACCGTTTCTTCCAAATCGTCAACGCGTTGTATAAGAGGCTCTCCCGTTTCATCGTCGATACCCGCGATTTTTGGAGGATTGTATTGTGTATGGTAAGTACGTCCCGATGCAGGGTGAATGCGTCGGCCGCTCATGCGCTCAATGATGGCGTCGAAAGGGACGTCAATTTCAAGTACATAGTCGATGGTGACGTGGGCAGCGCGCATGGCTTGAGCTTGCGGTATGGTGCGTGGAAAACCATCGAATAGATAGCCATGGGTACAGTCGGGTTCAGTTAATCGTTGTCGCACGAGATCGATAATGATTTCGTCAGATACGAGGTTGCCTGAATCCATGACCTTTTTGGCATGGATACCGAGTGCTGTATTGGCTTTAATGGCCGCGCGCAACATATCTCCAGTTGAGATTTGTGCAATACCAAAGTGTTCGCAAATAAATTTAGCTTGAGTGCCTTTGCCGGCGCCAGGTGCACCTAACAAAATTAAACGCATAGAGTTTGTCCTTCGTGTCTTTGTTTTGCGTAAGCGCGCATGATGAGAATAGTGGTGGACCCGATCAGTGAAGGTGAGTCCTGGGTATATTTTTTCTTTTTGTTTTGCAATTATGCCATGTTGCTCGTCAGTTGACTCCTGACACGCGCTAGGTCTTCTGGGGTGTCAACACCTGTTGCTGGCGTGTGGTGGGTGTGTAGTACAGCGATTTTTTCGCCGTGCCACAGTGCGCGAAGCTGTTCGAGCGACTCGGTGATTTCGAGTGGTGCCGGTGTAAGAGCGGGAAATTGGCGCAAAAATTTGACGCGGTAGGCGTACAAACCAATATGTCGTAAGACAGCCTGCTGTTGGGGTACGGATGTTTGTTCTGTGTGTGTTTCATATTCTCGTTGCCAAGGAATTGCCGCGCGTGAAAAATAAAGTGCGCGATGCGGGGCGTCGCATACTACTTTAACGACATTTGGATTCAAGATGTCGTCTAGTTTATTAATGGGATGGGCTGCGGTAGCGATTGCGCAATCGCTATGTTGTTCAAGGTGCGCAGCGAGATGGGTGAGTAATCCCGGCTCAATCAGCGGTTCATCCCCTTGTAAATTAACAATGATGGCTGTGTCATCTAGTTTTAGTAATGTGGCTGCTTGGGCAAGGCGGTCGGTACCTGAGCGATGAGTGGTGTCGGTGAGGAGCGCCTCAATACCCTCGCGTTGGCAAACCGCTAAAATTTCTGGGCTGTCTGTGGCGACGATAACGGTTTGAGCTTTGCTTTTTTGGGCTTGTTTTGCCACGCGAATGATCATCGGTTGGCCCGCGAGATCCAGTAGGGGTTTATTGGGTAAGCGCGTGGATGCCATACGTGCGGGAATAATAACGGTAAAGGGTGTGGCAAGCTGGGACATTAGTTGTCATCCTGATGGGCCGCATTGGGCGTGTCGAGTGGGCGTGCTTCCTCAGCGAGCATGACAGGAATATTGTCGCGAATAGGATAGGCAAGCCGATCGGCGTGGCAAATAAGCTCAGAGGTTGATTTGTCGAAGCTGAGTTGACCTTTACATATTGGGCACACGAGTATGTGAAGCAGACGGTTATCCATTTTTTATACGGTTTAGGTGGTCGGTGATGTGTTCAATGAGCAGGGGGTCGAGAAGAGCGTTGACCGGTACCACCCAGATGCGCGGATCATCAAGATGGCGGCATTTTACGGCATCTTTTTCGGTGATTAGTATGTATTGTGCAAGACTTTGCGCAAAGGGGTTTTCAGTAAAACGAAAGTGGTCGGGTAGGGCTAAAGTATGGCTTTCGATACCGTGTTGTCTTAGGGCTGCGAAAAATTTTTCAGGGTGACCAATGCCCGCAGCAGCGAGCAATTTTTCAGCAGGGATGTGCGTAAAGTAAGTAAGCGCTTGATGTGTGTTTGGCTGAATCAGCTGCCAAGCCTGATTAAGGACAAAGGTCGTGACAAAATGACGCGTTTGTCGGGCGGTTTTTTCAATGGGCGGTGAAATACTATTTTCTGTGTTTATCGATAGTGTGATATCTCGCCTGCGATTTGTGGATTCGCGCAGGGGTCCTGCAGGAAGCAGCCAGCCGTTACCGGTTAAGCGTGGGTCTGTGACAATGATTTCAATGTCTCGCCCTATTTTGCGTGCGAGACGGTAGTGTTGTAAGCCATCATCACTAATGAGGACGTTGATATTGGGCTGTGCGGTTAGCAATGCGCGGATGGTACGTATTCGGTCAGGATAGACCCAAACTGGAATAGCGAGCGATGCTAAGGTCTGTGCCATAAGCAGAGGCTCATCTCCTACATCGTGGGCATGATCTGTAGAAGTGACTGCGCGAGGAGCAGATAAATGGGCACCGTAGCCGCGTGACAGTATGGCAGGCACAAATCCTGCTTGATGCAGAGCGCGTGCTAAGGCAATAACAGTGGGTGTTTTGCCGGTACCGCCTACTTGGATATTGCCTACAATAATCAGGGGAACGGGTGCGCTTTGGCTGGGTAGTAGGCCTTGTGCAAATGCGTATTGACGTGCGGCCACAATCCAGCCAAAGAGAACGGACAGGGGCCAAAGTAAGCAGGCTACAATGCCGCGCCGTTGCCAAATCGCTAGCATGTCTATTAGGTCTTTTTGGGCGAAAGCGCAGAGGGATGATGATGGATGTGCATCAGTGGTGAGCGTTTTGCGTGGCAAAAGAGACGCGCGCTAGGCCTGCGGTACGGGCGGCTTCCATAATACGCACGACGGATTGATGCGTGGCTTGCGCATCTGCATGGATGACGAGTAAGGTGTTTTTAGTATTTCCACTGCTTTCTGCGATCAGTGCTTCGGTTAAATGTGCCGCATCGGTTTGCTCTAGTAAACGGCGGTTGATCGCAATTTTTCCTGTTGAAGAGAGGCTAACCTCGATGCTAGGTGCATTGTCTTGCCCGGAGAGCGTGCCGTCCGGAAGTTGCACCCGCAGGGCGTTGATTCTTGTGAAGCTTGTTGAGACAAGCAGAAAAATTAACACAACAAGCAAAACGTCGATCAGTGGGATGAGGTTGATCTCTGGGGTGTCCCGTGTGGTTTTTTGGCGGAAATTCATGTGCTTTCGGGTTTTTTAGCGTTTTTTAGAAAGCGTGCGGCTTGTGCCTCGAGCTCAATTAAGAGTTGGTCAACGCGACGGCGAAAGATACGCCAGAAAATTAACGCGGGAATGGCGACGAGTAGGCCAAAGGCGGTATTGTAAAGCGCGACAGAAATACCATGCGCTAATGCGGCTGGCGCACCACTGCTGTTATCTTGGTGGGCAAAAATTTCAATCATGCCGATGACTGTACCAAACAAGCCAAGCAGGGGCGCAACAGAGGCGATGGTGCCTAAGGCGTTGAGATAGCGCTCTAGTTCATGGGCAACGCGCCGGGCTGATTCTTCCATACTGTTTGCAATATCTGTGGCGCTGCCACTTATTTTTTCCAGGCCGGCCGCTAAAATTTGACCTAATGGAGAGTGGCGATGCAATCGTTCCAGCGTTTGTGCATTGACAGCGTGTGTATTCATCACTAAAAGAACTTCGTCAGTGAGCTGGGGGGGGAGCACTTGATTGCGGCGTAGTGACCAGGCGCGTTCAATAATGAGTCCAAGAGTGAGAATGGAAGCGATCAAAAGAGGCCAGATGGGCCAGCCAGCATCACGGATAATAGTAAACAACTGACAACCTCCAGGGAATCATATAAACCCAAATTGTGCCATGCTGCGCTGTCCTTGTAATGATTTTATCTGTGGATAAGTTTGTGGACAGTTTTTGTAAAGTTTCTTGAAATCAAAATTTTTCGGGATAAATGTTGCTTCTCTATAAAAAATTTAGTCTTTTAAATCAATGTCTTAGTATGATTTTATGTGGTTTTTTGCGTATTTCCCCTGGCTCGCCTTGTCTGCTATGCCTCTGTGTACAGTTTCCTATTTCCAGACCTTATGAATATTGACTTGACTGTGACAAATCCTGCTTTTTCAAGTGTTGCGTTGACAGTTGGGCAGCTAAACCTTGCTATTGCGAGGTCAATTGAACAGGGTTTATCTCTGGTCAGGGTAGGGGGTGAGATTTCTAATTTTACGCGTGCTGCAAGTGGACATTGGTACTTTTCTTTAAAAGATAAAGATGCACAGATACGGTGTGTGATGTTTCGGGGACGTAATCAAGCGCTTGGTTTTGCTCCGAAAGAAGGTCAGGCAATTGAATTAATTGGGGTTGTCTCGCTTTATGCGGCGCGTGGAGAAGTGCAGCTGAATGTTGAAAATATGCGGTGTGTCGGGGCCGGTGATTTATTTGAGGCGTTTACTCGGCTGAAGGAAAAATTGGCTCAGCAAGGTTTATTTGATGCGGGCCGTAAGCGTTGTTTGCCCGTTTATCCTCGGGTGATTGGCGTAATTACCTCTTTAGGTGCCGCGGCACTGAGTGATGTATTAACCGCATTGGCACGCCGTGCGCCTCATATCCAAGTGGTTGTTTATCCAGTGCCAGTACAGGGATTGGGCGCTGCGGAAAAATTGGCTGCAATGTTGGATTTGGCCAATCATCGTGCTGAGACGGATGTGTTGCTGTTGTGCCGAGGTGGGGGCAGTATTGAAGATCTGTGGGCTTTTAATGAAGAAGTGTTGGCCTTAGCAGTAGCGAGGTCGCGTTTACCTGTAGTAACAGGCGTGGGACATGAAACCGATTTTACGATTGTTGATTTCGTTGCGGATGTGCGTGCGCCCACGCCGACTGCAGCTGCCGAGTTAGCGAGCCCAGATCGCTCTTTCTTACTGCATGGTGTTGCGCTGTTAGCGCAACGTATGCGACGGAGTGTGCGATATACCTTGGAAGGACAAATCCAACGTGTAGATGGATGGGCACGGCGATTATTACCCCCACGTGCCCATCTTTTGCAACAAAGCCAGCGTTTGGATCAACTTTCTGCGTCACTCTATCGCGTGCTGACAGCGCGTTTTGCGCAAGCGCGTTCGGAATTAGGTCAAGGTCAACTCAGGTTATATGCGGCGCGTCCGCGCTATGTTCTTGAATATGCACGTCTTGCTGCACTGGTAGGGCGTTGGCAGGTTGCGCAACAGCGAGTGCTTAGGCAGTCGATACATCGTGTGGAGGTAGCCCATTCTGCATTGGTATTACTTAATCCACAACGTACCTTAGAACGCGGTTACGCTGTGCTGTTGGATCGGCAGGGTGCGGTTGTTTATGATCCGCGGCAGTTGAGGATAGGGGATCCGTTAACCCTGCGGTTAGCAGAAGGGAGTGCCGAAATTGTTTTGGCTCAGGTGGGTAAGATAGTGTAATTTTTCTTTTGGCATTTGGTATCATCGTCCCGCCTTGTTGGGCTGTGACTGCATCCCCCTCAGTGTGTTGTGAGTAAAAAGATGGGTCGCATAGTGGATGATCTGTTTGAGATGCGT
>JADYYQ010000094.1 GCA_020853585.1 Ottowia sp. | reverse complement strand
CCAGATACAGCGATTGACGTGATTGATGAGGCTGGTGCACAACGCCGTTTGAAAGCTGAAGTCGATGGTACAACCATCTCTGTTGAAAATATCGAGGACATTGTTTCTAAGATTGCGCGTATTCCACCGCAGTCGGTCTCGGTTGATGATCGCAGTAAATTACGCACTTTAGATCGTGATTTAAAAAGTGTGGTATTTGGCCAAGACTCTGCGATTGAGGCGTTGTCTTCTGCAATCAAAATGGCGCGTGCAGGACTAGGGAAAACGGATCGTCCTATTGGTTCGTTCTTATTTTCTGGGCCGACAGGCGTGGGTAAAACCGAGGTCGCTAAACAGCTTGCCTTTATTTTAGGGATTGAGGTTGTTCGTTTTGATATGTCAGAGTATATGGAGCGCCATGCGGTATCGCGTTTGATTGGTGCGCCTCCTGGCTATGTTGGCTTTGATCAAGGCGGGTTGCTGACCGAAGCGATGAATAAAACGCCGCATTGTGTATTGCTGCTTGATGAGATCGAGAAAGCACATCCAGATATTTTCAATATTTTGCTGCAAGTGATGGATCATGGCACGCTGACAGATAGTAATGGCCGTAAAGCTGATTTTCGTAATGCCATTATTGTGATGACAACCAATGCCGGTGCTGAAACAATGAGTCGGGCTTCCATTGGATTTTCTGCGCAACGCGAAGCAGGTGACGAAATGGCCGATATAAAACGTTTATTTACACCGGAATTTCGTAATCGCTTAGATGCGATTGTCAACTTTAGAATGTTGGATGAAGCCATCATCATGCGAGTTGTCGAGAAATTTCTTATGCAACTTGAAGTACAGCTGCATGAGAAAAAAGTGGAGGTTAACTTTACTGATAGCCTGCGCAATTTCTTAGCTAAACGCGGTTTTGATCCGTTAATGGGTGCTCGGCCTATGCAGCGTTTAATTCAAGATACGATACGTAAGGCTTTAGCCGATGAGCTTTTGTTTGGCAAGCTCGTGTTAGGCGGGCGGGTGACGGTCGATATGGATGATAACGAGCATGTCCAGCTTAGCTTTGAAAAAAGTGGGCCTTCCCCCTCTAAAGACGTGGCAGAGGTTACGCAAGCAGAGTAGTGAATATCAACGCATCGATGTGATGCATTGATCTCAATCAAAGTGGGGGCACGAGCTCGTGATAAATGATGCGTCGTGTCTCTCTTTTTTTCTTGCTGCGGTCGCATTTGCTCTGGTCGTGCCGGCATGGTTTTGCGAATAAATATAGAGAGGGTGGTTTGTATTCACATGGCGTGCGCCGCGCTATGTGTCTGCATAAGGTATTTGCAGATCTTGCACTGTTATTTGTGGCACGGCGCTTTGCTTGGCGTAGTGATAGTCGTGGCAATTAAGCCGTATAAATACCTGTTAGAGCGAAATGATGGCTCGGATATTGACTGAAAAAGAAAGCCCTATTTTTGTTAGCCCCTTGTTTTGTCGATGTGGCGTGTTAACCCATCTGACATAAAAGCATTTAGTTGCGCGAGATTTGTACCGCGTTAAGAGGACTTCTTGCGAGTCCCTTAGGGATTTTTTGTGTGATATTTTTTATAGCGTTATTGGCCTCATTCATTACGCTATAAAAACACTTTAGTTTTGATATCGTTGTTCAATTGTTCAGTAGCAGTTTTTACGGCGTAGTGTTTGATAACCTGTGGAATCACACGCGTAGTCAGGGGTTAGCGTTTATCTATTAATTCTTTTTACCTCGGTTGAATGGCCTTCCTAAAAGCAACAGTAGGGTAAGGCCATCGCAGTTTTATTTTGCCCTGCTTTTTTTGTCCAAGGGCGTTACCCTTGTGTCTGATTGCTTTACATATCGATAGGGCTTAGGGTGCTGGTATGGCTTATTTGGCGTTGTAGCAATGTTCCTAAATGGGTGGGCGTGTGTGTGTTGATGGGCTCTTCCATAGATAATTTCCATAGTTTAGCAAGTGATGTATTGCCAATTTTGCATCCGTCAAGCTGTTTATGGAGCGATAATTTTTGCGTCGTACTGAGTTGCTTTGATATACCGGTGTACAGTTCTTTGGCTGAGCTTGCTGCTATGTGAACTAATGGATCTTCCAGTCCTTCATGCCGGTACGAGGCGAGATCTCTTAAGTTTTTATAGTCTTTGTTTTGTAGCGCTTTTTGCAAGATTTCGCTACGAAATTCGCCACGCGTTCCAGGCCGATCAGAAAATTCTATGGACTTATTATCTTTAAAAAAAGCTGTAAATATCGGGTGCATATTATGTTCTACTCTCCGCATTTTTTCTTCGACTGACATGGTCAAAATAGTGACGAAATTTTCTTTGGCGTAGGCATTATCGTCTAATAATTTTTCTATATCTTGTTCTGCTGTGTTATCAAACATACATTGGATATTTCCCCTTACATGGTTATCCATAGCGAGCGTAGGACCCTGCTTTTTCGCATCCATTTTTCTTATGTCTTGCAGATCACGTCTTGCCATGGCTTCCATTTGATAAACACACGTTTCTAGTAAGTTAGCGGTATCCTCTGCATTATGGATATGATCAAATTGGCGAAATGTGATGGAGGGATATGATTGACCATCAGGGTATACATTAAAAAGTGCTTTTAACCCTCCATCACTTCGCGTGATTTCTAGCTTGATCCGATCTCTCCATTTATAAGCGAGCATATTTTTAAGTGCTGCGAGTGAGGAGAGGCAGGCATCCATTGATTCTTTATCATTGGCAATGGTCGTGAGACAGTCTTGGATCGTTTGTTTGTCTATCTTGAGCTCGGCGTCAATCCAGGCGCTCATGGTGTTTGCAATATGATCAATATCTTGTTCTTTTGTAATGCTTGGCGAGATCTCTTGTGGAGGT
>JADYYQ010000093.1 GCA_020853585.1 Ottowia sp. | reverse complement strand
TAATGCGTAGCGCTTCTACTGCGCTATCAACAAAAGCACGACGGGCAATTAAGGATTTTGCTTTTTGCCAAGACACCGCTTTTGTGGGAACACGATAATCCCCTGCTCCGAAATGAACGATCGTGGTGTGACTTGGGCGCTGCTCTCCCAGCGCATGTAATGTGCCCTCTTGCGTAATACGCCAATAGAGCGTTTTACGTTCAAGTACCGTGGCAATCACCAGTTCTTTCGGCGGTGGGGTGCCTGCCGCTGATTTTTTTGCCCCGCCCAATTTTTCGCGCATGGGCAAAATGCGATTGTCTGGAAAGCGCAGTTTCATCACAGGCTTTCAGAAAACAGCGTATCCATCGGCTGCGGTGTAATCACCTTCGCACGTAAGAGAATAATCACCTCACGATGCGCACCCGCCTCAGCAACTTCTGTAGGCAATACCCATTGCATCATGGGTAAACCCGTCTTTTGTGAACGCTCGCTGGAATAACTGATGCCACCCATAATGATTGTCTGTCCCGACTCCACCTGCCCCACCATCGCTGAACTGATAATCGGCTGTATCGGCGCTTTGATGGTGTTATCCCCAATCGTCGTTTTATCAAATCCCTTTACGCGCGCAATCACCGGCACAATTTCAAACTGCACTCGCTTGCCATCTAAAATCACGGCTTTAAACGACAAAGAAATGCCATCGTCAACATAGGAATAAGCAGCCGTTGTTGACGTTGTCGTGGTACTACTGCCAGCCACAGCCACCGGTGTATTGGTTAAAGACCCCACAAAGGGACGCTTAACCCCATCAAAGAATACCGCGGGGGTGCGGTTCATCGCCGAGCCACGTGGTGAAGAAATTACTTTAAAGTTGGCGTATTCACGCAGTAAATTCAAAGTCGATTTAATGCTCTCACCGGTATATAAAACTGATCCTGCGGGCGTGGCGACTGCGGCCGCCCCTTTAAACGAAAACGTTGTCCCTTTAAATACGCGTGACCAATCCACGCCAAACTGAAACTCATCGTTTAGTTCCACATCAATGATCGAAGTTTCAATTTCCACGCTACGCTGAGCATCAAACGCCGCTTTGTTGATGAAAGAGCGGACACGATCTAATTGCTGTCCATTACCACTCACCACTAAAAATCCTAAATCTTGCGACAAAGAAACCTGTGCGCCCTGCCCGGCTAAAGAAGAAATAAGGGAAGTAAAGGTGTTGGGATTGTTGCGCGCAGAATTAGACATCGTAAAATTCGCTTGAATCCCGCTGCTACCCGCATCCCCCGATCCGCCACCACTGCCACCCCCGCCTGATGAGGAGACAGGATTTCCCCCCACGGTATAGCTCGTGACAATGTTATTAATCAGTGATGGGGGTAAAGCAAAGGTATAGGTCGCTTTCTTTCCTAGCACCACCATATTGCTGCTGCGATCAATCGTCGCGACATACCCTGCGGCTAAGGCCACTTTACGTATCGCCGCTTCTCGACTCAATTCTTGTAAAGCAATTGTCACAGAACGATTACTTTCGACCTCCTCGCCATACGACACCGCATAACGATTTTTAGCTAAGCCCTCTAAGACCGAGGACAAGGGCAGATTCACAGCATGCACCGAGGTATCCCCCGTATCGCTTGATCGTTCCACCGCGCGCACTTTAGCGCTCGCTATTTTTGGCAGGTCTTTGGCATGACGCGCAATCATCTGTTGTGCGACTGATTGGGCGTTGTCTTGCGTTGCTTTTTGTGTCGCAAATTGCGATGCACAGCCACCTAATGAAAGCAGCGCGCAGAGTAATGTGATCTTGTTCATCAAAGCCCTTCGTCAATAATGGTCTGTCGTACAACGATTGCTTTTTCTTTTGTTATCAAGGAGTGCATGCATTTCCTTTTAAAAGCACTCGGCTATTCTTTCTACAAATGAGCAACGTAAATTCGTACCAAAAATGCTTGCATCTAGGGGACGCAGCAATACAGCCCAACCCAATACCGTATCTAGTGCGATCGTCTGCCAACCCCCGACAAATGCACGGCCATTCCACGTTGCCAAGCGCGCACTGCCATCACACATATTGAGTAAAAAGCCATTGCCTAAACTACCCATTTCCACTGCACTCGGAAAATCAGTAGGAAGGTCTGGTAATGCGACAAACTCAAGCTCAATCACGGTGGTCAACATAGGCCTACTCCAAGCGAAACTTATTCATTTGCATGCGCATCTTTAGTCAATAATGGTTAGTCTGGCGTTTTCAAAACGAGCCGCCAAACCAAATGTCTGCAATGTTTTTTGAATCGCCTCGTTGACATCTTGCGCAGCGATAGCGAGATTTTGTTCATCCAAATACAGCAACTGACTCTTTTGCCAATCCAGGCGGATGCCTTCTACTGCTAGATGTTTTTCAAGCGATTTATCAATACGGGCATCGCGTATAAATCCCCATTGAAGCGGTGGCACGTTATCGGCCAAAGGCAAACTGGCTTCTGTTAGGTCTGATGCCGAGCTATTAAGCGCCTGCGTTTGCGGCAACGCTTTTTGCACAGAGGCCGTGGCATTGCTCTGCACCCCCGCTTGATCTATCTTCTTGGCATAGGCAATCGGTGTGCCAAGTAATCCTTGTGCGCACACCATAGAAGACATACAAAATAAAATAGCCGCGTAGTGTTTTTTCATCTCACTTCTCCAGGGTTACGACTTTCAATTGCTTGCCATCTAAGTGATAAGTGATGGGTACGTTTTCTGCTTGTATCTCTTTAAATAAAATCGCCAACACATCCGACAATGGCCCGTCGTAGCTGCGATCTGCCTGCACCGGATAATCACGGTCATGTGTCCAATAGAAGGCAAGTCCTGCTTTTTCTGCCCAAGTCGCCATTCCTTGAGATAACAAGCCTTGTGATTTAAGCGGCCAATTTTTTGGCGCGGCAATGGCAACACTGCTTTGTGTCGGCGGCAAAAGAGGGGTGTGCGATGCACTCGGTAAACGCTCTGCTCTATCCTCGGCACGCCAGGTCATCCGAATCGAGGGCACTACTTTTGTTTTGTGTTTTATCTGAGATACAGAAGGGGTCAAAGCATCCACACCAATCGCAACCTTTAATCCAGCATCGCGTAATGCCTGCGCCATCGCCATGTGTCTAGGCTGATTCAAAGTACCCCGCCCTCCCGTAATGGCAAGCATCACGTAGCTTGTATTTTTAGCAATCAGCTGCGCTGCGATTTTTCCTATTTGTTGTTTACCCTGCTCATGCAAAATCGTTTCATCAGAAGCAAAAAGATCATAAAGACGCAATACAATTTGTTTCTCACCCCCGCTTTCTATGTCACGCTCATCTTGAACTTTGGGCATTGAGGTCAAAACCGCAGGTATAGAGGGAGCCTCTACACCTGGTAATGGGTGAGCGCTTTTTTCTGTCACGGGAATATTGGGTGAGGTATTCAAAGCACCATACGTCACCCCATTCGCTTCTAAAGCACGTGGCCCCGTTGAGCGCACATCGACAACTCTTGCTTTACGACCCCATGTCACAGAAAAATGGGTATATAAGCCAGGCAGAAAAACAAAGTTTCCGCCCGCTTGGGTAGGAATAAATTGTTCGTCTTGCATGACCAAGACATCCCCTGGGGGGGATTCAAATTGCAGAATCGTTTTTACGCCATCATCAAAGGCTTTAACAAATTTTGTACCCACACGTCCATCGGCAACGTATTTAAAATTAAGTCGTGGCTGCACACGTACATCACGATTTAATGGCTGAAAACCCGTTTCAACTTCTCGCGCTTTAGGCACAGCACACGCGCTGAGCAGCAGGGCACTTACCATACAGAGACAAGTTGAATAGCTGAAATACGGTTTCAAAATACGCGCCCTTTGCATAATTAAAGTGACCAGCGAATACGCTGTAGCAATTCGCCGCCACGCATTACATCGATATAGTTAGGTGGAGTCACAATCGGCATCGTCTGCACTACGTCATAAATCGTCGCTGAAATGCGCTTATCCATCCCCAAATAAAAAATGGTGTGCCCCAATGCTTTGCCTACACAGGTTTTTTTATGTCCGTGTCGCCCATCTGTGTCACCCCCGCCCATGACGTAGCGTCCGGCCTTGGCCATCTCCCGCGTGGTGCCGTATTGCCTTATCGGTAAAGGAGATAATGGCTTTGGACATGGATCGAAGTAACTAAAGCCTTGTTGCGTTTGGGTATCCTCACCCATCTGGCAAGAAGGAAACCCGCGTCCTTTTTTAAGGTCGTGACGCAAGCGCGCCATCGGAGGTCTACATTCCACTTCTGTTTCTGCGCCACGTTTATCAGACAGGCATAGCAACACCTTGCAACCGTATTGGTCGTCTTCTGCAAACACAGTGCGGCCCATCAACGACCCCATGAACAGCAAGCCTACGTAGACACAGAAAGCACGCGGTTGCGTCATACTCCACCCCCTTGCATCACGATCTGTTTTTTATCAATAGGGCGCAGTAAGACCTTCTCACCCGCTTGTAGAAACTTATTGACATAACCCAAGCGCACACCTGTTTTAAAATTGCCACTGTTGTAGCAAGACAGTGCCGCATGCAGCGATGCCTGTTCAGTTGGATAGTGACGCTTGGCGCGGCCATAACATTCAGAGAGTATTTTTGCGCCGACATGCACATTAGTGCAGGCATCAAACATGCGTTTAAAATCCAGCCCGAATTTTTTGACATGCTGTTTATTGATTTGCGCTAAGCCCATATCAAAATTCCAACCGGCTTGCTCTAAGGCCATGGCGGTTGCCACTGCTTCTTCTAAGCTCTTAGGCTGGCGCACGAGCTTGGCCCCCACCACCCCAATCGCAAAAGGATTCGCCCCAGACTCAATCGAGACAATGCGCGCCATCGTGCGCGGATGAACATCAGGGGCGCAACGCAAAAGTAGCGCTTCAAGCGTGGTCGGATTAGCCCTCACCAGGGGAGATAACAACAGAAGCGTGACGGCCACGAGGCCGATGCACTTAGCGTTTACCGGCATAATAAATATCCGAGAAATAACGCTCACCCGCACTGGCATGTTTGAGCTGCACCACCACATCAATTACGCTACGCGCATAATCAATCACCTCAGCCTTACTCAATCCTAAGCGTGCTTTTAATGCTAAAAACCCGATCCGCTCAAACATTTGCGTAGGCGAATTGGCATGAATGGTGGTGATGTTGCCAGGATGCCCCGTGTTAATCGCATCCAAAAATGCGATCACCTCGGCACCACGTAGCTCGCCCTTGATAATGCGTTTGGGTGCCAGTCTTAAGGTAGATTCCAATAACTCATTGGGCCCGGCATTACTTGCCAAACCTTGTCCGCCACGAGAATAAAGAAGATAAACCACATTGCGATGCGCTAACAGCACTTCACGCGTATCTTCAATCACCACAATACGTTCATTGACCGGAATATGTGAAGCTAGCCAATTTAACGCTGTGGTTTTACCGCTATCGGTGGCCGCTGACAGCACAATATTCTTTTTTGCTTTCACAGCAGCAATGAGAAATTGATCCCAATTTTCTTCGTCGTAATACGTTTGTAATTGCGTATCTGCTAACGTTTCTTCATTGATAGCCTTGTTAACATGTCTAAACGCATCTTGCGCTAGATAATCTTCCGTGGTCATCAAACGCAGACCAGGCTTACGTATCGACATCGCGATTTTGCCAGTCTCTGTTGCAGGCGGCAGAACAAACTGAATGCGATAACCACCGCGTTCGGTATCGGCAACCCCCTCTTTAAGATCAACGGGAATAATCCCCGAGAGCAAGGGGGTACGTTCACTGATCGTTTGTCCGGTATAACTGGCAGTGAGGTAAGCTAATGTTTCAAGCAGGCGATAATCTAATTCGGGCACTGCTTCATACACCATATTGGCTTGTCCATAGCGTGTCAGCCAAATACCGCCGGGTGCATTCACTGCTAACTCAGTGACGCTTGCGTCATCTAAAAATCGCGTCATGGGGCCAAGCTTGACTCGAAAAGACGGGATCATTTTTGCACCCCCTGACCAGCAACGTACTTACCACCCCTAGGATGTAATACGCTAGAGAAATCTAAATCGCGATTAAGGATTACCTGAATGCGCTGGCCAGGCTTCACCACAATGGTCGGCGCAATGCTGGCGTACTGCCCCATGATATTGGCTGCACCTTGTGCCGAGCCTTGCTGTACCGTTTGCCGATACATGGATGCAGAATTATTGTTATCGGTAGGTTGCACACCGACCGTCGCAGACCCTATGCCTAAAATAGACAAAATCGCTGAGGTACCAATCACTTGCCCCCAGTGATTATCGACCTCCCCTTCCACCCCACTTCGTCCCAATTGATCCACACCCGCAGCAGCACCCAACATCACTTGAATGCCATCAGGACGCACCGCTCTTGTCCATACAACATAGATGCGGTTTTGTCCTTTACGAATCGTGGCGTTATATCTGCCAAAGAGTTTAGTGCCCCAAGGTAAAAGCTTGATCCGCCCTTGCTCACCATACGCATCCGCATCAATCATCGCCGTAATGTCTCCCGGCAAATCCGAATGCAGCCCTTCTTGTATCTTGGCTGAGAAGCGCTTACCTTGCAGCATCACTAAGGCCATATCATGAATCTGCGTAGCCACACTCGTATTGACTGTTTCGTGTTCTAAGCTCTGCTGAAAAAAGCGATTTACATCTGGAGCCGACACATCATTTGCAACGCTATCCTTGGGACTATCTGCATTCACACTCGGGGCCGATGCGGCGAGCGCAGCACGTTCTTCCAATTTAAAATTAGGCGGATAAATACCCGAGCGCTCGGCCATCTCTAACACTTGCTGTGCTTTTTCTTGGCGCTGCGCATCGATCATCTTGCGCTGCTCCGCATCATTCTCTGAAAGCGTATCTGTTGTGCCGGAAAAGCTATCTCGCAAAGCATGGGTCGCAGGCACATCAGGGGCCGGCACTTTGTGTCCCCCAGTGGTTTCTACCGAGATTGCACCGACTTGCTGCGTCATCTCTTCTAATTTTTTAAGCGGAGCAACGGGTTTACGTTGCGCTAAATCAAGACCGTGCTTTCTGATCTGCGTTATTTTTTCTTCGTCAGGTTTTAAGCAATACAGCACGCTCATCGTTCCGAGCGCCACCGTACCCCACAGCGCATATTGTTTCCAATTTAGCTTACTGACTTTAAGGGGGTGCTTATCCAACGACGTGATATCCATCTCATGTTGCACTTCTCCTGGTAGCACTGGCTTGATTTGCTCAGTCATGTTTGTCGCCCAACCAGGTTTGCGCGCTATTTGACAAGCTGGTTGTCAAATTGTTTGAGGCCAACTGGTCATACTGTCGATTCACGACACAGGCAAGCATCTCCCCATCACGCACCGTAAATTTCCCGGCAGTGCGCTCAACCACCATATAGCGACCTTCGCGACGCACACTCACCAAGGCTTCTGTCCCATCTGACATCACCACAAAAATCGTGGGGATCATCTTATTTTTATCAATTTCGAAAAAAGTAAATTGCCCATCATCAAACGCACGAATTAATCCCAGTGCTTTTATTTCACCTGCTGCTTCATAGTGGAAATTTAAGGATTGCGGATTGATGGCCACCTGATAAGGATTCGTCACTTCATTCGTTACCCCCTTCGACGCGCTCTGATCCACAGAAAAGGGATGATCGACAAACGCTGTCGTCGCTATCTCGTTCATCTCGTCCAGTGGATATTTAAAGCGCAATAAAAATGTGGCTTGTTGACTATCGCGACTGGGGGTCAAATGAAATAGATACGTTCTTTTATTGGTAAAGACCGTCAAATTAGTGGGCGGATGATCCACCTCAGTGAGTTTTAATAACAAACCGTGTTGCGACAATTCGGGTTGCCAAGCAATACTGTTGCCTAATGCAGGTGGGCGAACCAATCGCTCCCCTGACTCAAATTCAATTAAAGTTTGCACAAAGGGATTACCCACAATTTCATACACTTGATTCGGGTCGTACATCACCTCTTTGATGCGGCTATCCGAGCTCAAAGGCAGTGCCTTTTTCGCTGCATACACAGACATTGAGAAAAAAAGCATCATCACCAGTGAGGAAGCGATAAAGCGTTGGATGAGAGTTTTCGTATTCAACTTTTACGCCCCATTTCTAAATCTTTGCGATACGCCACCACCCCAAAACCTAAAGGGTTCTCCCAACGATCATGTAAATTCATTGGCTT